>CAXTNV010000169.1:0-5939 GCA_964245755.1 uncultured Acetobacteraceae bacterium
CGGCCGTCGCCCTCTTCCTGGCGTCGGAGGCGGCGAGCTTCCTTACCGGCAGCATCGTCGTCGCCGACGGCGGCTACTGCTTCTGGTGGTTTGCCGGCCGCGCGCCGAACCATCAGGCTCGAACATCGGACGAAGGAGGGCGTCATGAAGGCACTCGTACTGGAACGCAAGGGTGTCCTGGAGATCAGGGACATCGACCTGCCGAGCGAGCTCGGCCCGCAGGACGTTCGCATCAGGATGCACACGGTCGGCATCTGCGGCAGCGACGTGCACTACTACGTGCATGGCGGCGCAGGACCCAATCAGGTCAAGGCGCCGATGGTGCTGGGGCACGAGGCATCCGGGGTCGTCACCGAGGTCGGCGCCGCGGTGAACGGCCTGAGGCCCGGAGACCGGGTCTGCATGGAGCCGGGGGTGCCGGACTTCCAGTCGCGGGCCACCCTGATGGGCAAGTACAACGTCGACCCTGCGGTACGGTTCTGGGCGACCCCGCCGATCCACGGCTGCCTGACCGAGAGCGTCGTGCATCCGGCGGCCTTCACCTTCAAGATCCCGGACAACGTGAGCTTCGCGGAGGCCGCGATGGTCGAGCCGTTCGCGGTCGGCATGCAGGCCGCGGTCAAGGCGCGGGTCACGCCGGGCGACGTGGCCGTGGTGACCGGCGCAGGCACGATCGGCCTCATGATCGCGCTGGCCGCACTCGCCGCAGGCTGCAGCCGTGTCTTCATTACCGACATCCACCAGCCGAAGCTGGATCTCGCGGCCCGCTACCACGGGATCACGGCGATCAACATCCGGACCGAGGACCCGGCCGCGATCGTCTCGCAGGCGACCGAGGGGTGGGGTGCGGACATCGTGTTCGAGGCCAGCGGCAGCCCGGCCGCCATCGCCGCGATCGCGGACTACGCGGCACCCGGCGGCGTCCTCGTGATCGTGGGCGTGGCGACCGCCGCGCACGGACTCAACAGCGGCGTCGCGATGAACAAGGAGCTTCGGGTCGAGTTCGTGTTCCGCTACGCGAACGTCTTCGCCCGCGCGCTGGCGATGATCTCGTCGGGCAAGGTCGACCTGAAGCCGCTGGTATCGCACACGTTCCGTTTCGAGCAGGGCGTCGAGGCGTTCGAGCGCGCCGCGCAGTCGCGGCCGGCCGACGTGAAGCTGCAGATCGAGCTGTAACCGCGCGAACGCGCCCGCCTAGAGCATTTCCCAATCAGATGGAAGCATCTGACCGGAAGTGATGCTCTTCTTATCAATATTCTAGAGCGCTACGCCCGCGCCGATGGGCGCGGGAAGTGCTCTAGCCGGACGCCGACGTGCGGCCGACGCCATTCACCGACGCCACCACGTCTGTGAGCCTCGGCACATACTCCTCGCCGCGGCCGAGGCCGACCGCGAGCGCGTAGCTGTTGCGCACCGCGGCACCGATCGGGTTGGCGCTGGCGCTGGCGGAAGCGAAATTCGACAGGTAGGTCAGGTCCTTCAGCGCGTTGCCGAGCACGAACTTGTGCGCCTCGGGATTGCCGCCGATCACCGCCTCGAAGAAGGTCTGGAAGAACGGGCAATCCATGCGGCCGCCGCGGATCACGTCGTGGAACGTCTGCGACGAGACGCCCGCCTTGGCTCCCATCATCAGCGCCTCGGCGTAGAGCGCGCCGTAGCCGAGCGAGACGAAGTTGTTCAGCAGCTTCATCATGTGCGCGGTGCCGGTGGCGCCGGTCTCGACGATGCGGCCGGCGAAGGTCTCCAGCAGCGGACGCGCGCGGGCCACGTCCGCGGCGGCGCCGCCGACCATCACGTCGAGCGTGCCCGCCCAGGCCTCCTTCGGGGTGCGGCTGAGCGGCGCGTCGATCAGCGTGATGCCGCGGCCGGCCAACTCGCCGGCGAGCCGCACCGTGATCGCCGGCTCCGAGGTCGAACAGTCGATCACCAGCAGCTGCCGCCCGGCGGCGGCCAGCCCGTCGGGTCCACCCAGGACGGCCTCGACCTGGGGGCTTCCGGTCACGCACAGCACGACGACGTCGCAGCTCTCGGCAAGCGCGCGCGCAGAGGTCGCCTCGCTCGCGCCGCGCCGCTTGAGGTCCTCGACCGCCTCGCGCTTGCGCCAGGCCAGCACCGAGAGCGGGTACCCGTTCTCGACGATGTTCCTCGCCATGCCCCAGCCCATGAGGCCGAGCCCGATGAAACCGACTTTCTCCGCCATCGCCGTTCTCCTGAAATGTTGTGGCGTCAGGTGCTCGACCTGACCTCCAGCCGGTAGCCGACATCGACACGCGCCGGGCCCGCCGGCTTGCCCTGGATACGCGCCAGCAGCTTGCGCGCCGCGATCTCGCCGATCCGCTGCCGCGGCGAGACGATGGAGGTGAGCGCCGGCGTGGTCAGCGCGCCGATGCCCAGGCCGTTGAAGCCGGCGATCGCGATCCGCCCGGGCACCTCGATGCCCTCGCGCTGCGCGCGCAGCAGCGCACCGACCGCGAGGTCGTCGTTGGCAAAGAACAGCGCGTCGAGCTCCGGACTGCGCTGCAGCACCTGCATGAGCTTGTCGCCGCCGAGCCCGGGGCTCGACGCCTCGGGGTGGCCATAGGGCGGGCGTCGCGTCAGCCCCGCACGGGCGAGCGCGCGGTCGAGGCCGCGGAAGCGCTGCGCCGCACGGTAGTCCGCCTCCAGGCGTCCGCCGACGAAGCCGATCTGGCGGTAGCCGCGGGCGATCAGGTGCATGCCCATGGTGTCGCCGGCCTTGAGGTGCGACAGCCCGACATTCATGTCGATCGGCCTTGGGCCGCACTCCATGATCTCGACCACCGGACGGCCGTAGCCGCGCAGCAGCCGGCCGGTGCGTTCAGTATGACGCAGCCCGGCCACGATCAGCCCGGGTGGCGACCAGCCGAGCAGTGTTGCGACCAGCTCCGCCTCGCGGTCGAGGTCGTACTGCGTGTTGCCGAGCAGCAGCTGGTAGCCCGCCACCTCCAGCACCTCCTGGATGCCCTGGATCACCTCGATGAACACCGCGTTGGACAGCGAGGGCACGATCACCGGCACGATCCGGCTGTGCGCCGAAGCGAGCGCACCGGCGAAGCGGTTGGGAACATAGCCGAGCTCGGCTACGGCGAGGCCGATCTGGTGGCGCAGCGCCTCCGACACGCTGTGCGGCGCGTTCAGCGCCCGCGAGACCGTGATCGGCGCCACCCCTGCCCGTTCCGCCACGTGCTTCAGCGTCACCGCGCCGTCCGCGCGCCTGCGTCCGATGGCCCGGATGGCTGGATTGATCGTGGTCATGCCCCTAGCAGGGTAGTGCAGGATCTATGGTTGCGCTACCAGGCGATGCGGACTAGTGATTGCGCTACCATCGATCGATGGCAAGGTCGCCCGTGCCGCACGGCACCGAGAAGCGCACCTCATTCAGGGAACCTGTCCAGGAGACGGCATCATGTCGCTCGCCGCCGCCGAGACGCCCGACGCTGCCCCGCAGGGCCGCTACCGCGCGCTCGACATCACCAAGAATTACGCCAGCGTCGCGGTGCTGCGCGGCGTCAGCCTGTCGCTGCAGCCCGGCCGGGTGCACACCATGATGGGCGAGAACGGCGCCGGCAAATCCACCTTGTTCAAGATCCTGTCCGGGATCGTGCGGCCGACCGCGGGACGGCTTGTCCTGGACGACCGCCCGCTGACCCTGCAGAGCCCGCAGGAGGCGCATGCCCACGGCATCTACCTGGTGCCGCAGGAGCCGGCGCTGATGCCCGAGCTCAGCGTCGCGGAGACCATGTTCGTGGGCCAGCTGCCCACCGCGGGACGGATGCCGCGCCGTGTCGACTGGGCCCAGGTGCGGGGCCAAGCGCGCGAGGCGCTGGGCTCGCTCGGCCTTGACATCGACGTCGACCAGCAGGCGCGCCACCTCTCGATCGCCCAGCAGCAGCAGGTGGAATGCGCCAAGGCGCTGCTGCGCGGCTGCCGCGTGATCCTGTTCGACGAGCCGACCTCGCCGCTGACCACGCACGAGGTCGAGCACCTGTTCGGCATCATGCGCCGGCTGCGCGACGACGGCTGCACGCTCGGCTTCATCAGCCACCGCATGGACGAGGTGCTCGACATCAGCGACGAGATCAGCGTGCTGCGCGACGGCGTTCTGGTCGACCAGACCGAGCGCGCCGATTTCGACCGGGTGCGGCTGATGTCGCAGATGGTCGGGCGCGAGATGCGGGTGATCCCCCGGCGCAGCTGGTCGTCGGTCACCGGCGTGCCGGCACTGCGCGTCGAGGGGCTGAGCCACGAGCCGCGCTTCCGCGACGTCGGGTTCACCCTGCACCAGGGTGAGATCCTGGGCCTGGCGGGGCTGGTCGGTGCCGGCCGCACCGAGATCGCCGAGACCATCTTCGGCCTGCGCGCGCGACACGCCGGCCGCGTCCACCTGGGCGAGCACGACATCTCCGGCTGGTCCACCCACGCGATCATACGACGTGGCCTGGTCTATGCCCCGGAGGACCGCGCACGGCACGGCGCGGTGCTGCCGATGAGCATCACCGAGAACCTCACCTCGGGGCTGCTCGACCGGGTGCGGCAGCGCCTCGGGCTGATCGACCGCGCGCACGAGGACGGCATCGGCAGCGCCACCGTCGCGCAGTACCGGGTGCGCTGCACCGGCATCGACCAGAAGCTGGCCCGGCTCTCCGGCGGCAACCAGCAGAAGGTCGTGTTCGGCAAGTGGATGGGGCTGTCGCCGAAGGTCGCGATCCTCGACGAGCCGACCCGCGGCGTCGACGTCGGCGCCAAGGACGAGATCTACGAGCTGATCGAGGGACTGGCCCGGCAGGGCATGGCGATCCTGGTGATCTCTTCGGAGATGGAGGAGCTGGTGCGGCTGTGCGACCGCATCCTGTCGGTCTACGAGGGACGCATCGTGGCCGAGCTGAGCGGCGAGCAGATCACGCCGGACCAGGTGGGCCACTCCTACCTGAGCCACGCCGATCAGAGCTACTCCGGGCGGGCTTCGTGATGCAGATCGTCGCCGTGCCGCGCGGTGCCGCGGTCGAGGCGCGGCGAGGCGCCGGCCGCTCGCGCGGCACCGCCGGCGGCGGGCGGCGCGAGATCACCCTGCTGCTCGCCACCGTCGCCACCATCCTGGTGGTCAGCCTGGTCCGGCACGGCTTCATCTCGGTGCAGAACCTGCGCTTCATGCTGCAGGGCTCGGTGGTGCTGTCGCTGCTGGCCCTCGGCCAGACGCTGGTGATCGCCACGCGCGGCATCGACCTGTCGGTGGCGCCGGTGCTCGGCCTGACCGCGATGGTGACCGGCCTGCTGGCGCAGAGCAGTGGCCTGCCGCTCGCCGCGGCGTTCGCCATCGCCCTGCTGATCGGCCTCGTGCTAGGCACCGTCAACGGCCTGCTGGTGGCGCGCCTGACGATCCCGCCGATCATCACCACGCTCGGCACCTACAGCCTCTACAGCGGCCTGATCTTCGTGATCTCGAACGGCACCCAGGTGGACTCCGTGCCGCACGCCTACGCCGTGCTCGGCAACGGACTGCTCGCCGGGATCCTGCCGATCCCGGTCCTGGTGCTCGGGGCGGTGCTGCTGCTGACCTGGTTCATGCTGGGACACACGCGCTTCGGCCGCGCCCTGCTCGCGGTCGGCAACAACAGCGCTGCCGCCTACAACGCCGGCATCGCGGTCACCTCGACCCAGGTGCGCGCCTATGCGCTGTCCGGCGTGCTGGCCGCGCTCTCCGGCTTGATGTTCCTCTGCTACACCGGCTCTGCCACCGTCACCACCGGCACCGGCGATCACATGGAGCTGCAGTCGATCGCCGTCGCCCTGATCGGCGGCACCGCCATCGCCGGCGGCCGCGCCTCGATGATCGGCACCGTGCTCGGCAGCCTGTTCCTGAGCGTCGTGCTGACCGCGCTGGTGTTCGTGCACGTGCCGCCGATCTGGTACTCGGCCGGCGA
>CAXTNV010000170.1:0-583 GCA_964245755.1 uncultured Acetobacteraceae bacterium
GATGTGCGGCGGTGTCGGGCTGTCCGGGTTGCCCATGCCGAGGTCGATGATGTCGTCGCCGAGCGCCCGCGCGGCGGCCTTCGCCTTGTTGACCTCGGCGAACACATAGGGCGGGAGGCGACGGATGCGGTGGAATTCTTCGCTCATCGATGGGCTCTTCGGCAGGGCGGGACGCTGCGGCACGGTCACTGTACCAGACTGACGTCGGCGCCGCGACCGAATGCTTCCGCCCTCAGAAGGATCGCGCCGGCCGGGACGCCCTCCGCCTGCAGCGCCTCGGCGACGCTGCGGGCGCGCAGGGCCGCCACCGAGAGCGCCTGCGCCTGGCTGTCGGTGTCGGTGGCGGCGGCGCCGCCGTAGCCGCGCACCAGGATGCTGCCGGCGCCGCGTCGCACCGCGATCGCGTGCAGCGCGCCGGCCTGGCCGCCGAGCATGCTGTCGGTGCCGGCGGCGAACGCCACCTGGGTGCCGAACGCCGGCGCCACCGCGTAGTCCGGCGGCGGCTTGTCCGCGGCCGGCATCCCGGGCTGGATCGACAGGCCGGGCAGGCGCGGCGCGTTCGGCGGCGCGCCGGGGATAGCCG
>CAXTNV010000170.1:593-5925 GCA_964245755.1 uncultured Acetobacteraceae bacterium
GACCGGAGAGCCTGGCGCAGCGGAGCCCGACGGAGGGGAGCCCGACGGAGGGGAGCCTGGCGCGGGGGAGCCTGGCGCAGCCTCCGGAGATACCGCCGCGACCGGTTTCACTGCCACGGGCGTCGGCGGCGTGTCCGGGATCGGATCGTCGGCGTCGAGGCGCGTGGTCAGGTTGCGCTGGCGCAGCAGCGACGCGGTCACTGACCGGCGCAGCTCGACCGAGGCCAGCGGCGGTGCGTGCGCCGGAGTGGTGCCGATCGCGGGATAGGGATCGTCCACTCCAGGCGGCGGCGGACGCTGCTGGGCGATGGCGCCGCCCTGCAGCTGGTGCCACCAGCCGACCGGGGTGTCGACCACGTCCTGATGCGCGCAGCCGGCCAGTCCCAGGAGGATCAGGCACGTGACGACGCCCGGCGCGGCAGGCGGGAGCACGCGCTTCGTCGGGTGCGCCCTTGGCCATCGCCCGGTGTTGCCCATCTCTGTTCCCATCGAGGTCCTCGCGGGCCGTTCACGCCTCCCGCGGGTGTAGCCCGACCTGCGCCGGATGTCTCGCCGCGGACAGTGTTGGAGCAGGCGGGGAAACAGGGTAGGACCGGCGGATTGGCGGTCCGGCAGGAGAGGTCAGTATGAACGGCATGTCGCTGAAGCATCGGGTGCGCATGGATGACGAGGATCCGGACGGTCCCGAGGTCCCCGAGCCCAGTGGTCCGGACACCAAGGAGCCGGACGAGAACAAGACACTCTCCTCGCCGGTCAGCGAGCTGGAGAAGCGGCTTTTCGACCAGCGCAAGGTGCTGATCTTCGGCGCCATCAACGACAAGGTGGCGCGCGACGTCACCGGACGGCTGCTGGCGCTGGCCGGCGCGTCGGCGCAGCCGATCGACGTCTACATCAACTCCCCCGGCGGCCACGTGGAGAGCGGCGACACCATCCACGACATGATCCGCTTCGTCGACAGCATGGCCCCGGTCCGGGTGATCGGCACCGGGTGGGTGGCGAGCGCCGGGGCGCTGATCTACGTCGCCGGGGTCAAGGAGCGGCGGCTGTGCCTGCCCAACACCCGCTTCCTGCTGCACCAGCCGATGGGCGGCGTGCGTGGCCCCGCGGTCGACATCGACATCGAGGCTCGCGAGATCATCAAGATGCGCGAGCGCCTGAACCGGCTGTTCTCGCGCGAGACCGGCCAATCATACGAGAAGGTCGCCAAGGACACCGACCGCAACTACTGGATGAGTGCAGAGGAGGCCATCGCCTACGGCATGGTCTCGCGCATCGTGGCCAGCATCACCGAGATGTAGCGCCCGCGGCGGCCTCGCGAAGCAGCCGCGGCACCTCGCGGCGGGGCTCGACGCCGCGGAACGCCTCGGCGAGGCCGCGCGCCGCCGCAGGGAAGCTTTCGCCCGCGAGCACGGCCCCGGCGGCGGCGCGCAGCGCCTCGGGGCTGGGCGTGTCGGTGTGCAGGCTTATGCCCGCGCCGCTCCAGGCTACACGTGCCCCAACCTCCGCCTTGTCCTCGCTCAGGCCGGCCACCACCAGCGGCACGCCGTGGCTCAGGGCGTGGTTCACGGTGCCGTAGCCGCCGTTGGTCACCACCAGCGCCAGGCGCGGCATCAGCCAGTCATAGGGCAGGAAGCGCGCCAGCCGGGCGTTGCGCGGGATCGGCCCCGGCACCGCCTCCAGCGGCCTGCCGCCGGTCGTGACCAGCACCAGCAGGTCCCGCCGGTCGGCGAGCGCCGCAAGCGTCGGGCCGACCAGCTGGCCGAGGTCATGATTGGCCAGCGTCCCCTGCGTCACCAGCACGACGCGCGCGTCCGCGTCGACCTCGTCGGCCCACTCGGGCAGCGACAGGTCGCCGGGCGGCAGCGGCAGTGCGCCGATGAAGCGCACCGAGCGCGGCAGCGCGCGGCGCGGGAACTCGAAGCCCGCCACGGTCGGCTGCAGGAACAGGTCGGGCAGCAGCACGCTGGCGTCGTTCATGCGCATCGGCAGCGGGCCCAGGCCGAGCACCGCGAGCACCCGGTCCAGCTCTGCCTGCACCGGCTCGAAGAAGTGCTCGTCCACCACCCGGCTCATCGCCCGGTACGCCTCGCGCTGCGCCTCGTCCGCCGCCGGCGGCAACCCCGGACCGATCGGCGCGCCGTCGTCGCGACCGGCGATCAGCGGGGTGACGCCGCAATGCACGATCGCGGGTCGATGCTCCCGTGGCCCGAGCAGCAGCGGCACGGTGCCCAGGAACAGGTTGTCGCAGAGCACGAGGTCGGCCGGGAACTCCCGCATCAGCCGGCGCAGCGAGTCATGCTGGCCGTGAAGCCGGTCGACGAAGGCGTGCCTGACCAGGAACCTCAGCTGCGCCGGCCCCGGCGGCAGCGACTTCAGCTGCGGGTAAACCGCATCGAGATCGCTCAGGTCCTGGTCGACATCGCCGGTGAAGGGCTGGAACCGGGCGCCGGAGGCGCGCAGCCGGGCACCGTGGGCGCTGGCACTGTGCGCGACCACCTCGTGGCCGTCGGCGACCAGGAAGCGGGCGATCGACAGCAGCGGGTTGAGGTGCCCGATCATGGGGGTGCCGGCGACGATGATCTTCACTTGGCGATCCTTGACGGGTTCGACGCCGGCCGGCGCGTCACGACCGGAGGCGGCGGGCCTGCTGCCACGGACAGGCGCGCGGCACAAGTGTCAGCATCGCTGCGCGAACGCCGCACCGCGTTCGACCATTACGGCGACGGCGGCGATCAGGCTCGCCGTCCCGTATGCCCAGCACAGCGGCGGTGCCACCGAGCCGCCGTCGGCCATCGCCCGCGGCAGGCCGGCCTGGTTCGCGACCAGGCCCGCGACGGCGGCACCGATCGCGTAGCCGGCGGAGAGCACCGTCGGCAGCAGCGCGGCGGCTCGGTCGCGCTCGTCCGGCGCCGCCTCCTGCATCACCCGCTCGCTCAGCGTCGACCAGCACAACCCGAAGCCGGCGCCGGTGGCGAGCTGCCCGCCGACCACCAGGGCGAAGCATCCGCTCCTCAGCGCGAGCAGCAGCCCGAGCAGCCCGGCGGCGTTCAGCGCCGGGCCGAAGCGGGCCTGGCGCGCACGGGCGCTCGGCAGGCCCGCGACGACGAACGCGGCGATGCTCCAGGACAGCGCCATCAGCGCGCCGATGCCGCCGGCTGCGGCGGGGCGGAGCGACCAGATCCGCTGCAGCGCCAGCACCAGGTAGACGCCCGACGCCGCCTGGGCGAGCGGCATCAGCAGGATGCTCCAGTAGGCGGCGCCCGACCGGTCGGACAGCCGGAACATCGAGGGCGGGAACAGCCTCGTGCCGCTGCCGCGGTCCGCCCGCACGCTGCACACCAGCAGCGCCAGCGCCAGCGCCAGGCAGCCGAGCTGCGGGCCCGGCCGCGTGATCACGTCGGCCGCGGCCACCGCCAGGATGCCGCCGGCGATGCCCGCAAGCCGCAGCAGCGGGGCGCCGGTGCGCACGCCGCGAGGCGGCTCGCGCGGCACGACCAGCGGCACCAGCAGCAGGAAGCCCGCGATCAGCGGCAGGTTGAGCAGGAAGGCGGCGCGCCAGGACAGCAGCTGCGTCACCCAGCCGGCCAGCAGCGGGCCGCCAAGAGCGGAGCCGGCCCAGATCAGCGCCTCGACGCCGAACACGCGCCCGATCAGCGCGGGCGGGAACAGGGCCGGGATCAGGGTGTAGCACAGCGACGCGATCACCCCGTCCGCGGCCCCCTGCAGCGCGCGTCCGAGCAGGATCACCGCCATCGAAGGCGCCGCGCAGGCCAGCAGCGTGCCGGCCAGGAACACCAGGCCGGAGAGGAACAGCATCGGGCGCAGCCCCCAGCGCTGCCCGAGTGCTGCGGCGCTGCTGCCGCCGACGATCGAGGGCGCCAGGTAGAAGGTCACCGCCCAGCTCATCAGGGCGGCGCCACCGGTGGCGCGGCCGGCGCTCGGCAGCGTCGTCGAGACCAGGAACTCGTTGAAGGAGAACAGCCCGACCCCGAGCGAGACGGTCAGCAGCGGTGCCCGGAAGCGCCGCTCCAGCAGCACCGCCCAGCGATCCTGGCTCAGCTCCCGAGGTCCAGCATCAGCGCGATGTTCTCGATCGCAGCACCCGAGGCTCCCTTGCCGAGATTGTCCAGCCGCGCGGTGAGCAGCGCGTGCGCGTAGGCGCCGCTGCCATGCACCGCGAGCTCCATGCGGTCGGTCCCGGCCAGCGCCTCGCCGGTCAGATCGACGCCGGGCTCGCCGACCGACACCCGGCCGCAGCCGCCGTAGCGGTCGAGCAGGCAGCGGCGCATCGCGGCCACGGTGGCGCCGCTGCCGAGCCGGTCCAGGTGCAGCGGGATAGAGACGATCATGCCCTGGCGGAAGTGCCCGACCGAGGGCACGAACACCGGCCGCGACGCCAGACCGGCATGGCAGACGATCTCCGGCACGTGCTTGTGCTCGAGATCCAGGCCGTAGAGCCGGAACGCGGGGCCTCCGGCGCGCTCGTGCGCCTCGATCATGGTGCGGCCGCCGCCCGAGTAGCCGCTCACCGCGTTGATCGACAGCGCGTGGTCCGCGGGCAGCAGGCCGGCTTCGACCAGCGGACGCAGCAGCGCCACGGCACCGGTCGCGTAGCAGCCGGGGTTGGAAACGCGCGCCGCGGCGGCGATGGCGCGGGGCTGGTCGGCTGCCAGCTGCGGAAAGCCGTAGGTCCAATCGCTTGCGGTGCGGAATACGCTGCTGGCATCCAGCAGGCGCGGCGGGTCGGGCAGTGCGGCGACCATGGCCGCCGCCTCGCGCGCCGCCTGGTCGGGCAGGCACAGCACCACCAGCTCGGCGTCGCGCATCGCCGCCCGACGCGCTTCCGCGTCCCGGCGCCGGTCGGGGTCGATCGAGAGCAGCGTGACCGGCAGGTCGCGCAGACGGTCGCGTATGCCGAGCCCGGTGGTGCCGGCCTCGCCGTCGATGAAGATGCGTGGTCTCATCCCCAGGGTCCGCCCGCGGCGACGGCGCGCGGCACGGCGGAACCCGAAGCTTCCACCCGCCGGCGACGCCTCGCCCCGCGCAGGATCAGCGCTTGGAGAACTGGAACGAGCGGCGAGCCTTCATGCGGCCGTACTTCTTGCGCTCGACCACGCGGCTGTCCCGGGTCAGGAAGCCCGCGACCTTGAGGATGCCGCGCAGGCCGGGCTCGTAGTAGGTGAGCGCCCGGCTGATGCCGTGGCGCAGCGCGCCGGCCTGGCCGGACAGCCCGCCTCCGACCACCGTGCAGTACACGTCGAACTGGTTGTAGCGGTCGGCGACCAGGAACGGCTGGGTGATCAGCATGCGCAGCACCGGGCGGGCGAAATAC
>CAXTNV010000171.1:0-5890 GCA_964245755.1 uncultured Acetobacteraceae bacterium
GATGGTGGCCCAGCGGGCGCCGTCGACGAGCGCCGCCGCCGCCAGCGGCCGGGCGTTGTAGGTCGAGCTCATCACCGCGCCGTAGGCGCCGGTGTCGAGGATCGCCACCCGATCCCCGGCACTTAGCGTCGGCAGCAGCCGGTCTCGCGCCAGCGTGTCGCCGCTCTCGCACACCGGCCCGACCACGTGCGCGCGCGCGGCCGCCGCGGCCGCCGCGGCGGGCGACAGCGGCACCAGCCCGTGCCAGGCCTCGTAGAGGCTGGGCCGCAGCAGGTCGTTCATGGCGCAGTCCAGCACGATGAACGGCGGCTCGCCGCGCGACGCGCGCTTGACCAGCAGCACCGAGCCGAGCAGCACCCCTGCGGGCGCGACCAGCCAGCGGCCCGGCTCCACCACCAGGTGCAGATCTAGCCCGCCCAGGGTGGCGCGTATTGCTCCGGCGAGGGCGCGGGGCGAGCCCTCGATTTCGTCGCGGTAGCTCACGCCGAGCCCGCCGCCGCAATCCACCAGCGAGACCGGCTGACCCTGCTCGCGCAGCTCGCGCACCAGTCCGGCCAGGCAGGCGTAGGCGGCACGGAACGGCGCGATCGCGCTGACTTGGCTGCCGATATGCACCGCGAGCCCGACCGGCAGCAGGCCGGGCAAGGCCGCCGCCCGGCGGTAGAGCGACGGCACGTCGCGGTGCGGGATGCCGAACTTGTCGCCGGCGCGGCCGGTGCTGATCTTGGCGTGGCTGCCGGCGTCGATGTCCGGATTGACCCGCAGCGCGATGCGCACGCGCCGGTCCATGCCGTGCGCCAGCGCCGACAGCATCTCGATCTCCTCGGCACTCTCGACGTTGATCTGGCCGATCTCCTCACCGAGCGCGAGGCGCAGTTCGGACTCCGACTTGCCCACGCCGGAGAACACGATGCGTCGCGGATCGATCCCCGCGGCGCGGGCGCGCAGCAACTCGCCGCCGCTGACCACGTCGGCACCCGCACCCTCCGCCGCCAGCACGCGAAGCACCGCCAGATGGTCGTTGGCCTTGACCGCGTACCGCACCGAGAACTGCAGCCCGGCCCCTTCCAGGGCGGTGCGCAGGCGGCGATAGCGGGCGCGCAGGGTGCCGGCGCCGGTCACCCAGACCGGCGTTCCGAGCGCGTCGGCGATCGCCTGCAGCGGCACCTCCTCCAGCATCAGTCCGCCGAGCGCCTGCATCGAGAGCTGCGGCCGGCGCGCCAGCAGCTCGGCCATGTCCGGGTCGGCCTCACTGGAGGCCGGCGGGAGGCCCGAGGCATGCGGGAGGATCGACGACATCGTGCGCAGGATATCCGCGCCGGCGAGGCCTGTCCAAGCCGCGGCGCCCCGCCTAGCCTGCACGCGAATCGCCCGTCGGAGCCGCTGCCATGACCGACCCGCTGATCGAGGCGGCACTCGCGGCCCGCCGTCAGGCTCACGCACCCTACTCGCGCTTCCAGGTGGGTGCGGCGTTGCGCTGTGCCGACGGCAGCCTGCACGCCGGCTGCAACGTCGAGAATGCGGCCTATCCGCAGGGGGTGTGCGCGGAAGCCGGCGCGATCTCGGCGATGGTGCTGTCGGGCGGGCGGCAGATCGCCGAGATGGTCGTCGCCGCGGCCGGCGCCGCACCCTGCGCGCCCTGCGGCGGATGCAGGCAGAAGATCCGCGAGTTCGCCCGGCCCGAGGCGGTGATCGTCATGGTCGACGAGCACGGCACGCCGCTGCTGCGCAGCACCCTCGCCGACCTGCTGCCGCACGCCTTCGGACCCGAGGCGCTTGGCCGCTGAGCGCTGCCGCGCGGCCCGCGTTGGTTCGGATCGAAGCTACAGGATCGGCATGCCGCCGGTGACGGGGATAATCGCACCGCTCATGTAGCTCGAGCCTCCCGAGGCGAGCAGCACGTAGGCGGCGGCGAGCTCGGCCGGCTGGCCCGGACGCCCCAGCGGCGTCTTGCTGCCGAAGCTCTCGATGTCGTCGAGGGACATCGTGCTCGGGATCAGCGGGGTCCAGATCGGCCCCGGGGCCACCGCGTTGACGCGTATGCCCTGCTTGCCCAGCACCTGTCCGAGCCCGCCGGTGAAGTTCGAGATCGCGCCCTTGGTCGCGTTGTAGGCGAGCATCGACGGGAGCGGCATGTCGGCATTGATCGACGTGGTGTTGATGATCGAGGCACCCGGCCGCATCAGCGCCGCCGCCGCCTGGGTCAGGTTGAACATCGCATGCACGTTGGTGGCGAAGGTGTGCTCCCACTCGTCGGGGTCGATATCCTCGAAGCGCTCGTGGGTGCGCTGGAAGGCGGCGTTGTTCACCAGGATGTCGAGGCGGCCGAGCCGCTCGACCACCGTCTGCGGCAGCGACCGGCAGAAGCTGCGGTCGCTGATGTCGCCGCGCAGGTCGAGCGCCCTGCGTCCGGCCTTCTCGATCCAGCCGATGGTGTCGCGGGCGTCGCTGCTCTCGTCGAGGTAGGAGATGGCGACGTCCGCACCCTCTCGTGCGAAGGCGATCGCGACCGCCCGGCCGATGCCAGAATCGCCGCCGGTGATCAGGGCGACCTTGCCCTCGAGCTTGCCGGAGCCGCGATAGCTGTCCTCGCCGTGGTCGGGACGCGGCTGCATCTCCTCGCTGCCGCCAGGCGGCTCGATCTTCTGCTTGGCGAAAGGCGGTGCCGGATACAGGCTGCGAGGATCATCGGTCATGGTGCGTCTCCTTCATTCGCCGAACAGGAGGCGGCCGCGCGGGTTGCGCCGCGTCGGATCACGCCGTGGTGCGGAACCAGGCCGGCGAGCCCTCGTTAGCCCGATCGCAGGAGGGACGCATGCCGTACATCAAGGCGCAGGACGAGGTCAGCCTGTTCTTCCATGACTGGGGCACCGGGACACCGGTGGTGTTCATCCACGGCTGGCCTCTGAATGCCGACATGTGGGAGTACCAGATGACGCCGCTGGTGCGTCAGGGATACCGCTGCATCGCCCCGGACCGGCGCGGGTTCGGCCGCTCCGGACAGCCGGCGCAGGGCTACGACTACGACGTCTTCGCCGACGATCTGAAGGCGCTGCTCGACAACCTCGACCTGCACGAGGTGACCCTGGTGGGTTTCTCGATGGGCGGCGGCGAGATCGCGCGCTACCTGTCGCGGCACGGTGCCTCGCGCATCGCCCGGGTGGCGCTGGTCGCCTCGGTGGTGCCGTTGCTGCTGAAGCGGCCGGACCATCCGGACGGCGTTGACCCTGGGGTGTTCGACCAGATCGTGCGCGGTCTGGAGGCGGACCGGCCGCACTTCCTCAACAACTTCGCCAAGTCGTTTTTCGGCGTCGGGTTGCTCAGCTCGCCGGTGTCGAGCAGCATCCTCGAGTGGAGCCTGTGGATGGCGATGCAGGCATCGCCGATCGCCACGGTCGACTGCGTGCGCGCCTTCTCGGAGACGGACTTCCGCCCCGACCTCGCCGCCTTCACGGTGCCGACCCTGGTGATCCACGGCGACGCCGACCAGACCGTGCCGATCGGCATCACCGGCAAGGCGGCAGCGGCGGCGATCGCGGGCTCAGTCTACAAGGAGTATGCCGGCGCGCCGCACGGGTTGTTCATGACCGAGAAGGACCGGCTGGTCGCCGACCTTCTGGCATTCATCCGCGCCTGAGCCTGGAGCCGGAGGCGAGGTCGAGGCGCACCGCGTCGGTGACGCGCCAGCCTTCTCCGCTCGCGATCAGACTGTCGATCTCCCTGGGGTCATCGAGGAAGTCCGCCTCGCGGTAGGGACCGAACGGGTGCACGACGATCACGCCGTGCAGGCCGTCAGGGGATCGTATCGGGCTCTCCATCGCCGTTCGTTCCTGAACAAATATGCCGCGGGAACATCCGGTCATAGAGGCGAGCCCGCGCCTTGGCGGACATCGGGACGGCAGGGCGGGCGTTCGTTTCGCCTAAAGCACGATGAGCCAGCTTCTCATCGAGGCAGCGTCGGTCCGCCACGTGCGACGGCGGATTATGCGCTGCATCCCGATGCTCGTGCCTGCTCACGAAACCTCCTGCCGAGCTCCCCGCGCTCGTCTCCTGCAGCCTCAGTTTCACGCCCATCGTGGCAGCATGATGGTGCGAAAAAGAAGCAAGGATGTTATGCAATGTTCTAGACCGATATTGATACGAAATGGTTAAGTGGACGCGGATTTCGCTGCTCGCCGTGGCATATCTGCCGGGTATCGGCGCGTCCGGCGCGTTGCGTCCGGTGGACGTCACGCAGCCGCCCTGGCGCGGCCTGCTGCGCGTGCAGACCGAACTCGGCGGCCGCTGCACCGGCTTCCTGATCGCGCCTCGCGTTGCGGTCACCGCCGCACATTGTCTCTATGGGCAGCGCTCGCAGCACATCCTTCGACCGGGCTCGCTGCACGTGCTGCTGCGCTACGTGGCGGGGCATTATGATGCGCACGCGCGCGTGCGGCGCTTCGCCGTGGCGACGCTCTACGATCCGCGCGCGCAGGCGCGCACCGCCGGGCTGGACAGGGCACTGCTGGTGCTCGATCACGACATCGTGCAACCTGTGGACGCGCTGCAGCCGGCAGCCGCACCGGTTGTCGGCAGCCACGTGCTGCTCGCGGGCTACGGACAGAATCGCGAGGAACTCGCGGTCGCCGGACCTGCCTGCCGCATCACGGCGTGGGCGGTCGATGGCAGCGGACGCACGCTGCTCGCGCACGACTGCGCGGGCACACGCGGCAGCAGCGGCGCGCCGCTGCTGTGGCGCGATCCGGCCGGTCGCTGGCGTGTGGTGGGCGTGCAGATCGAGGCCCGGGTCGGTGCGGTGGGTGGCCTCGCCGTTCCTCTGGACGCGGCGTCCGGCGCCGCTACTCGGTCGGGTAGCTCTTCGGATAGATGACCTGGTCCGCGGGGCCGGGGGGGCGCGGCGCGCCCTTTCGGCCGCAGGCGGCGAGCGGCAGCAGCAGCAACGCCACCGTGAGCAGCAGCAGCGCCCGCCTCATGGCCCCGCCTCCTCGAGCCGCCCGAGCCAGCTCTCGGCCGCCCGGCCCACGCTGAGCGGGGCGGTGCCCCCCTCGCTGGTGCGCGAGGCGAGGGAGGCATCGACGCCGAGCACGCTGAAGATGTCGTCGGTGATGCCGGGCTCTTCCTGCTGCATCTCCGAAAGGCTCAACCCGGCCAGCTCCACCCCCCTGGCCTCGGCGCGTCCGACCAGGCGGCCGGTGACGTGGTGGGCGCTGCGGAAGGGCAGCCGCAGCACCCGCACCAGCCAGTCGGCGAGGTCGGTCGCGGTGGAGAAGCCTGAGCCGGCGACCGCGCGCATCCGTCCGGTATCGGCGGTCAGGTCGCGGATCATGCCGTCGCAGGCGGCGAGGCTCAGGCTCGCCGCCTCGGTTGCCTGGAACACCGGCTCCTTGTCCTCCTGCATGTCCTTGGCATACGCGAGCGGCAGGCCCTTCATCACGGTCAGCAGCCCGACCAGGGCCCCGGTGATGCGCCCGGCCTTGGCCCGCGCGAGTTCGGCCGCGTCGGGGTTGCGCTTCTGCGGCATGATCGACGAGCCGGTGGTGAAGGCGTCGGACAGGCGGATGAACCCGAACGGCGCCGAGCACCAGATGACGATCTCCTCGCCCAGGCGCGACAGGTGCATCGCCAGGATCGACAGCGCCGCGAGATACTCGAGCGCGAAGTCACGGTCCGAGACCGCGTCGAGAGAGTTCGCGCAAGGTGCGTCAAAGCCGAGCGCCGCCGCGGTCATCCGCCGGTCGATCGGGAACGACGTGCCGGCGAGGGCGGCGGCGCCCAGCGGGCACTGGTTGAGCCGCCTCCGCGCGTCGGCGAGGCGGCCGCGGTCGCGCCCCAGCATCTCGACATAGGCCAGCAGGTGATGGCCGAAGGTGACCGGCTGCGCGGTCTGCAG
>CAXTNV010000172.1:0-1802 GCA_964245755.1 uncultured Acetobacteraceae bacterium
TGGCCCAGCCGCTTCGTTCCGGCCAGTGAGCAACAACTTGCCAATGCCTCGCCGCGAGCATGTTCCAGATAGAGAACGGGTCTGCCCGCACCTCCGGCGGCGCGCCGACCCGGCGGCGACGGATGCGTGGATCGGGATCGAGATCCTGCGGACGCGGCCGTGCGAAGCAGCATGGTGAGGCGACGTCGCCGCACCACAGGTCGGCCATGCTCGGTGGCACGTTGGAGCGGCGCCGCCACTTCGCTTCCTTACGCATCCAGGCGCGCTTGCCGGCGGCGAGGCGAATACGGTCAGCCACCGCGTCGAACTGCCGTCCGATCTGGATCTGGCGCTGCCAATCCTCCGCCTGCGCCATGGCTGCCGCCAGGATCTCCAGCCGAGCCTGGTAGTCCGCGCGGGTGACGGGCTCTCGTCCCGGCACCAGCTCACCGAGCAGTCGATCGCGCGCCTCCTGCAGCACCTCGGCACGTGTCTTCAGCACCGTGACGGCGCGCACATCCATCCGTTCGAGCGCGCCTTCCGCTCGACCGTGCAGCGGATCACCCGGCCTATGACAGACGATGAAGTGCTGGCGGCTCACGCTCATGTAACGTCCGGACAACGCCCGGCCGTCGCGGAAGGTGATCTGCAGCATCTCGCGCTCCTCGCGGCCGGCGAAGAGGGCCGCGCTCATGGGACGTACGGCGTGGTGCAGTCCGGCAGTGTCTTCACCTCGGCCCGCCATCCCGCAAAGAAGTCCACCATGTCGCCCCCGTCGACCGCGAAATCGGCGTCGAAGGCTTCGGCCTGGAAGGCGAGCGCTTCGTGCAGCAGCTCGGCCATGCGGTCGCTGGCCGTGAGCGGCACTGCATCCGTCCTGTTGCTCATCCTTTGCATCCTCATGCAGCGGCTTGCCAGGCGCGGGAGCTTCCCAGGCGTATCGCCTGCGCCATCACCGAGCAGCAGCACCGGGCCGGCCAGCATCGCGTAGAAGACAGCCGCCACCCCTACCGCTCCGACCAGCCGAAGCAGGAAAATCATCGTCGTGTTCATCTTGACCTCGCCGTTGGATCCTCGTCCGAAGATCCCTTCGACCGGCCGCGCTGGGTCCGGCGGCGCAAGGCCGCGCGTCAGCGCGAGGGCTTTGCCCGATGCCTTGCGCCGACGGGCACAGGGTGGCAGGCGATCTCATTTCGTCCGCGTTTCGGCGGCGTCTCTGTTCCCTTCGCCTGGAGCGGTCGTGTCTACCGGCCGTCGAAACCCTCGCACAGCAGCCCGGAGCGGATGTGCAGGGCAGGATACGGCGCCTCGGACCGCGCCCCCGGCATGTGGCGCGGCTTCGCGCGGCTCGGGAAGCTGCGCGACCAGCGCAGCCTCGGGCAGGGCGCCGCGCGCTCGATCCGCGGCCTGCCGCGCCAGTTCCAGCTCCGGCCTCCCGCGGGGCCTTCGCAAGCCCAGCCGGCCGCTCGCAGGCTGGTGTCGTGCTCATCCTGCCGTGTGTAGGTGATGATCTTGCTGAAGCCGCGTGCCCTGGCCTCCCGTGCGGCCCAGCCATACAGGAGGGAGCAACCGTGCCAGGCCAGGACGGCATGGATGTCGTGGGTTATGCAGAGCCGCGTCACCACCACCTCGTTGTGGTGGTCGATCGCGCGAGCGACCGGACGGCTGACCACCACCACGCCGATCAGCAACGGGCCGTTGAAGAGTCCCTGACCGAAGCGCCAAGCCACAGGCGCCCGGCAATGCCGATGATGCCGTGCCACCAGGGTGCGGGCCTGGCGAAAGGTGACAGGGGCAAGCGTGAGCTGCCAGTCGAGCAACAG
>CAXTNV010000172.1:1812-5856 GCA_964245755.1 uncultured Acetobacteraceae bacterium
ACCCGGTCATCTCCTCGATGCCGAGGCGGCGCATCAGCGCCCGGCTCCAGTCCGGGTCGTTGTTCAGGCCCCATACGGCTTCTTCATGAGCCTGCTCGCAGCAGGTGGAGATCATGAAGTGTCGGCTGTCCCAGACCTCCAGCAGGTCGAGTTCGGCACATTCGCCGCAGTGTTCGCATGTCGTCATGATGCTGGCTCCGATGCGCGACCGAAAGCCTGGCGCGGGCTCACCCTGCGTCGAGCCGTACGGATCAGACCGCATCCGCTGTGCTCGGGCGGCGGTAGGCCCGCTTGCAGTGCGGAGCGCAGTAGACCTTCCCCGCCTCGACAGGGTCGCCGCAGAGGTGGAAGCGGGACCGGCCGGGATCGCCATTCGGCCACTGGCAGAACTGGCTGGTGGACGCCCAGATCGTCTTCGCGGCAGCCGCACGCTCCGGCAGGGCGGCGACGCCTGGAAGTGGAGGGCTGGCTGGTGCTGACACCTCCGGGGCGGGATCCGGTGAGACCGCGAGCTTCGGGCGTGCGGCAGCAGGCGGCACCGCCTCGGGGATCTTCCCCGGGGCAGCGGGAGGCTTGCTGCTCCTCCTGAACGGCGATTTCCGCCCCGGCAGCTGCAAGCGGTGGACCTTGCCGACCACCGCGTTCTTGGAGATCTGCAGCCGGCGCCCGATCTGTGCGGTGGACAAGCCCTGCGTCGATAACGTCCGCAGCAGATCGATCTTCGGCTCCGTCCATGTGGACGGTTCGGATGTGCTCATCGGTCTGTTCCCGGGAGATTGAGCGGAAGCTGCAGCAGCTCTCAGGCGGCCTCGGTGATCCCGCCGTCGTCGCGATCGGCGTCATGGTCCGGTTCCGCGTCGAGGCGTTCGTCTTCACGCGGATCGTCGTCGAGGTCCAGATGGCGGCCTTCCTGCGTCGCCGCCTTCTCGTCCTCGCGGTGCTGCTTCGCGAGCTCGCCCTGTTCTTCCGACGTCAGCGCGAACAGCGCGGCCGGGTGCATCCACCTGCCCTGCCCGACCTGCTGCTTCAGCGCGGCACGCATCTCCTTGCCGGTGTTGCGCGGCAGCAGGTTCAGGCCGCGCAGCGCCTCGGTGATGCCGTTCTTGCTGAGCTTGGTCAGGAAGTCGTCGTGCGCCATGCCTGGGAGCCAGCCGTCGGCATCGATGCTGACGGCGGCGATGCGGCCGAACACGCCGCTGCTGCTCATCCCGACCTCGCAAGACAGCACCTCACGCAGGATGTCCCGCGCGGCCGTGCGTAGCAGATCCATATCGCGGGTCATCACGCCGCCCTCGGTCAGGGTGCAGGCGATGCCGCCGCGGCGGCTCCCGGAGCGGTACATCCGCGGGTCCTGCTCTACCCGCACGTTGTCGCCGGCGAGCGCCAGCACCAGCAGCCCGATCAGGTCGCCGTCCGGTATGGGCGCCTCCGCCAGCGCCTGGTGCAGCGCCTCGGTGCGATACCGCCCATCAGCTCATGGCCTGACTTGGAGATGTCCGGGCGCACCGGCCTGACGGGTGCGTCGTCCTCATCCGGCTGGCCACGCCGCGCCGTCTCCGGCATCTGGAACAGCTCCTCCTCCACCTCGCCGGTATGCGGGTTCACGCACAGGCCGATGCGCACGCCGCGGGCCTTCCTGTCGCGGCCGTAGTAGCGCTGCGCCTTCGGCGGCAGCTGCGGTGCCCCGTAGTGGCTCAGCGGCAGGATCTCGCCGTTCGGCGGCAGGTGGCTCTCCAGCCACGCCTGCTGCGCCGCCAGGAACAGCTCCACCTGGTCGGTGAAGCGCGGGTCCTTGTCGCCCTCGGCGAACAGGTCGTCCGTCCACACAATGCCGAAGGCCTGGGCATGGGCATCGTCGAAGCGTGCGACCGCAGCACCGATGCGCTGCCGGCGCAGGGCCTGCTCGAGGCTGAACCAGTTCGCCCGCTCGGTCTTCTTCGGCTTGAGCTTCTTCCACGCCGCCGCCTGATCGTCGCGCGAGGCGGAAGCGATCACCCGGAGCTGCTGCTCGTTGGGCTCGTCGCCCTGCCCGATCCGATCCAGCATCGCCGGCAGGATCGAGGCGAATAGCCGCAGGCGGCGGATGGTCCGCACCGGGATGGACAGCGCGGTGGAGATGGCCTCCTCGGTATAGCCCTCGCCGATGAAGGCCTCGGTGGCGCGCCAGACGTCGACGCTCGACATCGCGGTCCGCACCATGTTCTCCGAGAATGCCGCCATGCTGTCGCCGCTCGCCTCGGCGTCGCGCATGAACACCGCGATGCTGTCCAGCCCGACGGCGATGGAAGCCACCACCCGCCTATGTCCGGCGACGATGATCAGGCCGCCCTCCGGCTGCGCACGCACCACCGGCGGCTGGATCGGGCCACCGGTCTCGCGGATGTTGGCGATGAGTTGCTTGTCGTAGGCGGCGGGCACTGCCGCTCGGCGCGGGTTGTTCGGGTTGGGGATCAGGATGCGCGGATCCACCTGGCGAAGCTGCATCGCGTGTCGTCCTTGTTGGAGGTTGGCACGGCAGGTCCGGATCCGGGTGTTGCCCGTCTGATCCCCTTACCGTCTCACCTTCCGGACGGCAGCACCGGCGGCCGCTTCACCATTGCCGGCGAGCGGCCTGGTCCTGCGCAGCACGCGGCCCGCGCAGCGGGATGCGTGACAGCGGGACCGGGCTGTGCAGCCGGCGATGGAGCGCAGCGGTGAAGCGGACGATCGGGATGCCAAACCGCTTCCTGCACCCTCTGCTCGATCCTGCTTTCTGTGGTTCATCCGATACTCGCTTTGACCGAAGCTGCAGTCGATCAGGAACAGAGTTTCAGCTCAGCCGATTCTTCTATGCCTAGTCGTGCGCTGCGGCGGTCACCAAACCAGCGGCAATCAGGACGCCGCCACCCGCGCGCTTCGCCCAACGTCCGGCGCCTGGACTGCTGACCAGGCGGGATGCTCTGACGGCGCCGAGGGCATAGATCGTGTCGGTGCAGCCGACGATCAGGCCAAAGGTCAGCACGAGGGTCATCGCCTGCAGAGCATAGTCGCCATCCGCCCTGATGAACTGCGGCGCGAAGGCAACGAAGAACACGATAGTCTTGGGATGAAACATGCCGACAGCAACATTGCCGGCGAATGCCGCGCGAGGCGAGATCGCTTTCCGAGGGGGAGCACTATCTGACCTGTTCCCGCTCCTCGCGATCGTAATGACGCCCAGCCCGATCAGATAGAGCGCGCCGAGCCATTTCAGGATGGTGAAGGCCAGCGCAGAAGCGGCAAGTAGCGCGCCGATGCCCGCAAGAGAAAGGCTCATCGCCATGATGTTGCCGACAGCCATCCCCGCCACCGAAGCCAGTGCGGTCCTGCGACCCGAACCGATCGCATAGCCGACGATACTCATCACCCCCGGGCCCGGGATCAACCCCATGACCAAAGACACCAGTGCGAAGCCGATCCAGAGATGCGCGCTCATGCTGTTCTCCAAAGCAGCTGGACAGTTCCGAGGTTGACTGGCGTAACCTATTGCGCAGGCGTCTCTAGATACTACCCGGTCCTCGAAGCCCGGCTTCGAAGAACCGACGGAACGCCGACTGCTGGTGTCGACCACAGGCGGCTATCCAGCTCAAGCCACTGTCTTCATTCCGAAGCGCCTGTAAAGTCGTTCTGCACTCGACCGGTTGTCATTCTCCACCTTCAAATCGAACTGAACAGCTCCTCGCTCTTGAAAGGTGCTGAAGGCCTGCAGCAACAGGGCTCCGCCGACACCCTTACGCCGCCATGGCTCCGAGACAGCCAGATCCTTGAGGAACGCGCTTGTCCAACACTGAGCTAATCCAATTACGCACCCGTCCTCATCAAGGGCGAGGAAGAAAACCGCCGGGTCGTATCTGGATCCTCACGTATGGCGCACCACCAAGCATCGAACGGATCAACATGACCTCCTCCAGATCTGTATGCTTCGACGAGAAGGTGGTCCGCCTGTTTCGAATGTCGCTTGAAATCAAATGGCGGCGAGGCATTGGCAAGTTGTTGCTCACTGGCCGGAACGAAGCGGCTGGGCCA
>CAXTNV010000173.1:0-5752 GCA_964245755.1 uncultured Acetobacteraceae bacterium
TGCTCCTGGTCGGCGCGCTGCCGACCTGGGGCTACAGCGGCGGCTGGGGCTACTTTCCGTCCGGCGGACTCGGGCTGGTGCTGATCGTCGTGATCATCCTGCTGGTGATGGGCCGTATCTGACCCCCCGGCGGCAGTCGCGGTCAGCCGGCGCCGAGCACCCGGCCGGCGACCGCATCGAGCCGCGCCAGCAACGCCGGATCGCGGGCGTCGGTCGAGGTGATCAGCGCGTGGTCCAGCGCCCGGTCGCAGCCCGCGGGGCACAGGCCGCGGCGTTGCCCGAGGCGCGGTATCACCCAGCGCACCAGGTCGCGCCCGTGCTCGGCGTTGGCCTGCATCACCTGCACCACCGCGCCGACGGTGACGCTGTCGTGCCCCGTGCGCCAGCAGTCGTAGTCGGTGACCATGGCGACGGTGGCGTAGCAGAGCTCGGCCTCGCGGGCGAGCTTGGCCTCCGGCATGTTGGTCATGCCGATCACCGAGCAGCCCCAGGAGCGGTAGAGCTCGCTTTCGGCGCGGCTGGAGAATTGCGGCCCTTCCATCACCAGGTAGGTGCCGCCGCGCGTCACCGGCAGGCCGAGCGCCAGCGCCTCGGCCTGCAGCGCGTCGCCGAGCCGCGGGCAGACCGGGTCGGCCAGGGAGACGTGCGCCACCATGCCGCTGTCGAAGAAGCTCTTCTCGCGCGCGAACGAGCGGTCGATGAACTGGTCGACGATCACGAAATGGCCGGGCGGCAGATCCTCGCGCAGCGAGCCTACCGCCGAGAGCGATACCAGGTCGGTCACGCCCGAGCGCTTCAGCGCATCGATGTTGGCGCGGTAGTTCACCCGGCTCGGCGGGATCCGATGGCCGCGGCCGTGCCGCGGCAGGAACACGCAGCGCACCTCGCCCAGCCGGCCGAACAGCAGCGCATCCGAGGGCTTGCCCCAGGGGGTCTCGACCTCGCGCCACTGCTTGTCCTCGAGGCCCTCGATGTCGTAGAGGCCCGAGCCGCCGATCAGGCCGATCACCGGCTGGATCTCCCCTGCGGGCACGCCTTCAGGAGCGGACATCGGCCCAGACCTTGCGCTTGACCACGAACACCAGCCCGAGCAGCCCGGCCAGGTAGATCACCACCCGCACCCCCATGCGGCGGCGGTCCTCCAGGTGCGGCTGCGCCGTCCAGGCCAGGTATGTGCTCACGTCGTGCGCCATCTGCAGCTTGGTCGGCTTGGTGCCGTCGGCGTACTTGACCTGCGCGTCCTGCAGCACGTCGGGCATCGCCACCGCGTTGCCCGGCACGTAGTCGTTGTAGTGCAGCCCCGCGGCCAGGGTGACGTTGGGCGGAGCATCGCGAAAGCCGGTGAGATACGCCTGGATGAAGCTCGCGCCGCCGGGGATGGTGACCGCCAGCCGGGACTGGTCGGGCGGTGCGATGCCGGCATTGGCCGCACGTGCCGCGGCCTCGTTCGGGTAGGGCGAGCGGAAATGGTCGTCGGGCGTCGCCGCGCGCAGCACCACGTTGCCCTGGGCGTCGGTGCCCCCCGGCACCGGCTGGCCGGACGCGATGTCCTGGATCTGGTCGTCGTCCAGCCCGAGCCCCGACAGGTCGCGGAAGGTCACCTGCTTCATCGAGTGGCACGACGCGCAGACGTGGCTGTAGACGGCGTAGCCGCGCTGCGCGCTGGCCAGGTCGAAGCTGCCGAACGCGCCCTGGAAGCTCCAGCTCTGAGCGGGGATCGGCAGCGCCTGCAGCGTCTGCGCACGGGCAGCGGCGGAGAGGCCGAGGATGCCGGCCGAGAGCGACGCGGCGACGAGCGGAAGCCCTCGCATCAGCGATGCTCCATCGCCGTGGCGGCGGCGCGCGCCGGGCCGTAGCCGCGGCCGGCCCCCGCCCGGGGCGGGCGCCCGGGCCGGCCGATGGTTGCCGGCAGCGGCTGCGGCCGCTCGACGCTGCCGAGCAGCGGCAGCAGCACCAGGAAATGCGCGAACCAGTACAGCGTGGCCAGTCGCGACAGCGCCAGCCACAGCCCCTGCGGCCGGTTGAGCCCGGCCACCAGCAGCACCAGGAACGCGAGCACCAGCAGCACCATCAGCCGGCGGTAGATCGGCCGGAAGCGGGCGCTGCGCACCGGTGAGGTGTCGAGCCACGGCACCGCGAACAGCATCAGCACCGAGGCGGCGGCGAGCAGCACCCCGCCGAGCTGTGACGGCACCGCACGCAGGATGGCGAAGAACGGTGCGAGGTACCATTCCGGGATGATGTCCGACGGCGTCGAGAACGGGTTGGCCTCCACGTAGTTGTCGGTCTGGGTCAGCCAGCCGGGCAGGTAGAACACCAGCAGCGCGAACGCGATCAGGAACACGCACAGCCCGAGCCCGTCCTTCGACGTGTAGTACGGGTGGAACGGCAGCGTGTCCTGCGGGCCCTTCACCTCGATGCCGAGCGGGTTGCTGGACCCGGTCACGTGCAGTGCGGCGACGTGCAGCACCACCGCGCCGATGATCAGGAAGCCGAGCACGAAGTGCACCACGTAGAAGCGGTGCAGTGCCGCGTCGCCGAGGCCGCTGCCGCCCTGCAGCCAGGTCGCCAGCCCGTGGCCGAAGCCCGGCAGGGCGGAAACCGCGTTGGTGAGCACGACCGCGCCCCAGTAGCTCATCTGGCCCCAGGGCAGCACGTAGCCGGCGAAGGCGGTGACCATCACCATCACCAGCAGCAGCATTCCGGTCAGCCAGAGCAGCTCGCGCGGCGCCTTGTAGGAGCCGTAGTACAGCGAGCGGAAGGTGTGCACGTAGAGCGCCATGAAGAACAGGCTGACGCCCGCCATGTGTATCGAGCGGATGATCCAGCCGCTGCTCACCTGGCGGTCGATCGCCTCCACGCTGGCGAAGGCGGCGGCGGCGGTCGCGGTGTAGTTGATCGACAGGAAGATGCCGCTCAGCGTGAGTGCGAGCAGCGCGATGGTCGCGAAGGCGCCGAAATTCCACAGGTAGTTGAGGTTGCGCGGCGTCGGGTAGTCCACGTACTCGCGCCGGAAGCCGGAGAGGATCGGCAGGCGCTGGTCGATCCAGCGCGCGAACGGGCTGGTCAGACCGGCCGCCTCGGTGAGTCCGGCAGGATCGCGCAGCAGTCCCGAGGGCCGGGCGGCGTGCGGTGCCGCTGCAGGAGGCGGAGGTGCTTCGCCGTGGAGCGGGCCTGCCATCAAGGGGTCCTTCAGCCTGTTGCATGGGTCGGAAATCCGGGCGGCTGACCGCCAGGGCGGCCCGCCCGGTCGTTCCGGCATGATGGCGCCGGTGCCGGCGCCGCGGTTCGGAGAGGTCGGAACAGCTCCGGGTCGGCACTCTAGGGAGGGGGCGGATGGGCTGCAACAGCCGGTCCGCTCGTCTATCGGTGCCCGCTCGTCTATGAGTGCGTGTCATGGATGCAGCCAACCCAGCCGACGCCGTCCGTCCCGCCCACGACCGCCTGCGCGAGGCGGCGCAGCGCTGGTTCGAGGAGCTGCGCGACCGGCTCTGCGCCGAGTTCGAGGCGATCGAGGGCGAACTCTGCGACGCGGCGCGGCCGGCCGGCCGCTTCGAGCGCACCTCCTGGGCACGTACGGCTGCCGATGGCGCCGCGGACGGCGCCGGCGACGGCGGAGGCGGCGTGATCAGCCTGATGCGCGGACGGGTGCTGGAGAAGGTCGGCGTCAACGTCTCCACCGTGCAGGGCGAGTTCAGCCCGGAGTTCCGCAGCTCGATCCCGGGTGCCGCGGAGGATCCGCGCTTCTGGGCGTCGGGCATCAGCGTGGTCGCGCACCCGTGCAGCCCGCTGGTGCCGGCGGCGCACTTCAACACCCGCATGCTGGTCACCACCCGCGGCTGGTTCGGCGGCGGCGGCGACATCACGCCGATGTTCCCGGCCAGTGCCGACGCCGCCGTCGACGCGGCGCAGTTCCACGCCGCCCTGCGCCAGGCCTGCGACCGTCACGACCCCGAGTACTACCCGCGCTTCAAGGCGTGGTGCGACCGCTACTTCTTCCTGCCGCATCGCGGCGAGCCGCGCGGCCTCGGCGGCATCTTCTTCGACCATCTCGACGGCGGCGCTCCCGAGGCCGACTTCGCCTTCACCCGCGATGTCGGCCTCGCCTTCCTGTCGGTGTATCCGCAGATCGTGCGCGCGCGCATGCACGGGAGCTGGACCGTGGCACAGCGCGAGCAGCAGCTGGTGCGGCGCGGCCGCTACGTGGAGTTCAACCTGATCCACGACCGCGGCACGCTGTTCGGGCTGCGCACCGGCGGCAACGTCGAGGCGATCCTGATGAGCCTGCCGCCCGAGGTGCGCTGGCCCTAGGTGCGCCGGTCCTGACCGGTGTCGCACCGCGTCATTTGGGACCTGGGCCGGGGTCATGTATGAATCCGTGATGAACCGCAGGACGCAGAACCCTTGAGGCGGCGGGTGGCGACGACAGGATCCGGTCAACCGGACGGCATGGCGCAGCGACGGGAGCTCGGCCGCCGCGCCGTGTTGCTGGCCCTGGCCGGAGTCGCCACGCTTCGACCCGCCCATGCCGCGCAGGACAATGGCGCACAGGATGCTGGCGCGCAGGACACTGGCGCGCAGGACACCGGCGCGCAGGACACTGGCCAGATGGCCGGCGCCGTCCTGGATGGGAGTTCGTCCTTTCTGCCCAACCCGGCCCTGCTGGTCGCAGGCCCTCCGGACGCGGCGCCGGGACGGTTGGCGCGGCTGTTGGCCCCCAGGCTCGGCACGGCGCTGCAGGCAGGGGCCGCCCTGCCCGTGTCCGCCACCGGCGGCCGCGACGGCGTCACCGGCGCCAACGCGTTCGAGGCGCTGACCGCCCCCGACGGCTCGACCGCGATGCTGGTCCCGGGCGCCGCCGCGATCGCCTGGCTGGCAGGTGACCCGCGCGTGCATTTCGACGCCAGCCGCTGGGTGCCGGCACTGGCCAGCCTGTCCTCCGGCGTGGTCGTCGCCCGGGTCGACGCCGACGCGCCGCGCGCCGGTCGGACGTTGCGGGTCGCCGCGTCCACCCTGACGGGTGCCGAGCTGCCGGCGCTGCTCGGACTGTCGATGCTGTCGCTCGAGCCGTCGCCGGTGTTCGGCCTGGCCGAGCCGCCCGACGCGGAGGCGGCGCTGCTGGCCGGCCGGGTCGACGCGATCTTCCTGGGCGGCCACGACGTGCCGCAGCGCCTCAGGAGGCTGGGCCGGCTCGGCTTCGCGCCGGTGTTCTCGCTGGGCGGCAGTGACGACGACAGCCTGGCCGCCGATCCGGCGCTGGATGGCGTGCCGGCCTTCGCCGAACGCTTCCGGCGACAGATCGGCCATGTTCCGGCCGGACCGTTGTTCGCCGCCTGGCGCGCCATCGCCGCCGCCGCCCGCCTCGACGTGGCCCTGGTGCTGCCGCCGCTCGCCCCGCCCTCGCTGGTCGCGCGCTGGCGCAGCGCTTGCGAAAGTGCCGTGTCCGACCTCGGGCTGGTCAGCGCCACGCGCACGGCGCAGGTCGACGCGGTTTCGGCCCCGGGATGCGTGCAGGCGCTGGCCCGCATCAACGCGGACGAGACCGCCCAGCTCAGCCTGCGCCGCTGGATCGCGGCGCGTCCGGAATGGCGGCCGACCTAGGGTTCGGGGCCGGCAGGTAGACCCGGCCTGCGGACCCCGATGCCAGACGGCCTAGAGGGCCGGCTGGATCACCGCCACCTGGGTTGCGGCGGCCTGGGCCGCGGTCTCGGCCAGCAGCGCGTCGAGCTCCGGGCCGCACACCGGCCTGGAG
>CAXTNV010000174.1:0-5744 GCA_964245755.1 uncultured Acetobacteraceae bacterium
AGCCAGTGCGGCAGCGGGCTCGACTCCGGGGGCGGGCGCGGCGGCATCGCCGGCACCCGCGCGTCGCCGGCCTCGATCAGCAGCCGCTCGCCCTCCCAGCCGAGCTCGAACGGCGTCGACACCGCGTTCGCAGCGACGAAGCCGCGTCGGCACAGCTCGTACCAGGCGCCGTCCGGCATCGCCCGGCCCGGCTGCCAGCCGCAGATCACCAGCCGGTCGCTGGCCCGTGTCAGCGCCACGTAGAGCAGGCGGTTCTGTTCCTCGGTGGCGGCGTCGTGTACCGCCGTGCTCAGCCGGCGCGTCGAGGTGCTCGCCTGCTCGCGCAGCGGCACCCAGAGCGGCAGCGCCGCGCCGCTGAGCGGATCGCGCGCCCAGAGCAGCGTCTCGTCCAGCCGCGGCGCCGCGGTGGTGTCGGGGATCACCACCAGGCGCGCCTGCAGGCCCTTGGCGCCGTGCACCGTCATCACCCGCACCGCGTCGCCGGCACTGTCCGGCTCGCGCTTGATGGTCTCCTCGGAGTGACGCAGCCAGTGCAGGAAGCCCTGCAGCGACGGCGGATGGTCCGCCTCGAAGCGCAGCGCCGCCGAGAGCAGCTCGTCCACCGGCTCGGATGCCTCCGGTCCGAGCCGTGCCAGCAGCCGTGCCCGCCCCCCGAGCGCGCCCAGCGCCTCGCCGAGCAGCGCGTACGGCGCGGCGTAGTCCACGCGCGCGAACAGCGCCGCCAGGAAGCCCCAGGCAGCGCTCCAGTCCGGTCGCTCGAGGTGGCGGTCGCGCAGGCTGTCCCAAAGCCGCGCCGCGCCGCGCGTGGTCGCCAGCTGCATCAGCGAGTCGTCGCTCAGCCCGCCAAGCGGACTGGTCAGCACGCAGCCCACCGTAAGGTCGTCCTGCGGCAGCAGCAGCGCGTCGCACAGCGCCAGCAGGTCCTGCACCGCGAGCTGCTCGACCAGCCCGGTGCGCACCAGGGTCGCGACCGGCACGCGCTCGGACTTGAGCGCGCGGATCAGGGAGCGCACGAAGGGGCTGCGCCGCGGCACCAGCACCAGCACCTCGCCAGCCTGCAGGGGCGCGGCGCCGCGCGCATCCGGGGTGCCGATCTGCTGCGCGATCCAGCGCGCCAGCGCCTCGGCCAGGCGCTGCGGGGCGGAATCCTGGCCGGCGTTGCGCGAGGGCGCCTCCCAGGGTCCGGGCTCGGGTGCCGCCTCCGCCAGCGGCGTCAACGGCCAAAGCTCGACCCGTCCCGGAAGTCCGACCCGAGCCGCCTGGTGGCGCAGCAGCGGCCCCTGCCCCGGCTCGAGCAGCCCGCGTGCCGCCTCGGGATCGGCGAACACCGCGTCCACCAGCCGCAGCACCGGGTCGACCGAGCGGAACGACACCGTGAGCGCCGGCTCCCGCCACTCCTGGCCGCCCGCCTGCACCCGGTCGCGGAAGCGCTCGCGCCAGCGGTGGAACTCGGCCGGATCCGCACCCTGGAACGCGTAGATCGACTGCTTGTAGTCGCCCACGGCGAAGATGCTGCGCGCCCGCGCCCCTGCGCTGCCGCCACGCGGCGCCGCGCCGAGGCCGGCGAAGAACTCCCCGGTCAGCGCCCAGGCGATCGCCCACTGCAGCGGCGAGGTGTCCTGCACCTCGTCCAGCAGCAGGTGATCGATGCCGCCATCGAGCTTGTACAGCACCCAGGCGACCCCCGGATCGTCGAGCAGCGCCAGGGTGCGCGCGATCAGGTCGTCGTAGTCGAGCAGGCTGCTTTCCTGCTTGCGGCTGGCATGACGCTCCAGGATCGGCAGCGCGAGTGCCAGCAGGGCGGCGCTGCGTGCCGCCACCCGCACGGCGCGACAACAATCCTCCACCTCCTGCACCCGCAGCGCCTCGGCGAGCAGCGCACGCGACACCTCCGGCTCGGCCTCGAGCCACTTGCCGCGGAAGATGCCCGACGCGAGGCGAGGCGAGCCCTCGCCGGTCAGCGCGAAGTCGCGCCACGCCCCCCAGCCGGCGAGGCGGGCCTGGTCGTCCTGGGCCAGCCAGTCGAGCCGCGCCGCCGCCGCTGCCTGCGCACCCTTGCCGCCCAGGCGCATCGCCAGGCGCAGCATCTCGGCCAGATGCGCCTCGTCCGGGCCGCGCAGCGCGGCCGCGATGCAGGCGCGCTCGTCTGCGTGGGTAACCCCGGCGGCGCGACGCAGTGCCTGGTGCAGCGCCTGGTGGCCGTCCTGGAGCGCCGAGCCCAGCATCGCCGCCGCCGCTCCGGCGTCGAGCCTGCGCAGGCCAACCTGCAGGCCCGCGACCAGGTCGGTGAAGGCGCCGGCATTGATCTGACCGGCCAGCAGGTCGAGTGCCGGGTCCTCTGCCGGACGCTCGCTCAGCACCGCCTCCGCGGCCTCGGACAGCGCGAGGCGCTGATCGGTGTCCTCGGCCAGCCGGAAGTGCGGGCTGATCGCCGCTTCCAGCGGAAAGCGTCGCAGCAGCGACTGACAGAAGGCGTGTATGGTGCCGATCCGCATGCCGCCGGGCAGGTCGAGCACGCGCGCGAACAGCGCCCGCGCCGCCTCGCGCGACGCGGGCAGGGGCTCGACCTGCAGCGCGCGCAGTTCCGCGTCCAGCCCGGCGTCGGGCAGCGTCACCCAGTGGCCGAGCTTGTCCTGCAGGCGGATCGACATCTCCGCCGCCGCCGCCTTGGTGAAGGTCAGGCACTGGATCCGGGACGGGTCGCTGCCAGGCACAGGCGGGTCGCCGGGGGCGGCGCCGGCCGCCGCGGCCGGCAGCATCAGCCGCAGCAGGCGGTCGATCAGCAGCTTGGTCTTGCCGCTGCCGGCGGACGCCGAGACGAACACCGACACCGACGGATCCGACGCCAGCGCCTGCTGCGCCTGGGCGCGCTCGATGACGTCGTCGCTCACAGCCCGTCCTCGCGGGCCGCGCTCCACTCGGCGACGCGCGCCAGACCGGCATAGTCGCTGAAGCGCGGCGAGGCGCCGGGGCGCGGCTGCGACAGGTAGGGCTGCGACGGATCGTCGTAGGCCCGCACCAGCTCGCCCAGTGCCTGCCAGCAGGAGGCGACCAGAGCGCACAGCGCCGGCTGCTCCTTGACCGGCACCAGCACCCGTCCGGGCTCGTGGCCGCCGGACAGGCTCCAGTATGCGAGGTAGGAGGTCTCGCCCTGGAACTCCGGCCCGAAGCCGCCGAGGCGCGCCATCGCCGCCTCGAGCACCAGCTGCGAGGACCAGCCGGCCTTGACCAGGCCGGGGGCGGGCAGCGCGCCGGTCTTGTAGTCCAGCAGCGACAGCGTGCCGTCGGGGCAGCACTCGATACGGTCGGCGCGGCCGCGCAGCACGAAGTCGCCGCCCGGCAGACCGGACAGGGTCGCGCGGCCGCTGATCTCGGTGCCGATGCGCAGCGGCGGCTGCTCGCGCCTGCGCTCGCTCTCGGCCACGGCGACCCAGCCGGCGATGCGCAGCAGGCGCGGCCGCCACCAGGCGGCGAGTGCCGGACGCAGCGCCGCGCGATCGAGCGCGGCCAGGAAGCCGGCGCGCAGCAGCGACTCCGCATGCTCGGGCCAGCCGGCGCCGTGCTCGTGCAGGAACGCCTGCAGCGCGTCGTGCACGATCACCCCGTAGTCGGCGGCGTCGGCGGCCTGCTCCAGCGGCGGCAGCGCCCGCAGCCGCAGCACGTGCCGGGCATGGATGGCGTAGGGATCGCGCATCCAAGTCTCGATCTCGGTGATGCTGAGGCTGCGCGGGCGCAGCGCCAGCTCGGGCCTCGGGGCAGGCGCCGCGACCGGCCGCGGCGCCCGCTCGGGCTGGTCCAGCCGGCGCAGCCAGGACAGCGCCGGATGGGTGGCGAGATGCTGCCCGCGCCCGCCGAGCCAGGCGTCGAGCCGCACCAGCCATCGCGCCGGCACCGCCGGCGCGCCGTCGCGTCGTCCCGGGCATGACAGCACCACCTCCGCCGCGCTGCATGCGGCGGTGAGGAAGTCGTGCGCCGACTGGCCGATCGACGCCTCCGGCGAGGGCAGGCCGGCCTGCACGCGCATCGGCCGGCTCATCCAGGGTCCGGGATCGGTGGCCTGCGGCCACACCCCCTCCACGAGGCCGCCCAGCACCGCCAGCTCGACCGACTGCAGGCGTGCCTCCAGCAGGCCCCAGATGAAGATGCGCGGATGCTCCTGGGCGGCGGCGCGACCGCGCAGCGCGCGCCGGCTGCGCACGGCGATGCCGGCCAGCGAGGCGTCCAGCAGCGGCGCCAACACCGAGGCCGGCTGCGCCGGCAGTATCGCGGCCTGCGCTACCAGAGCGGTCAGGTGTTCGGCGAGAGCGTTGCCGTCCTCGTGCGACCAGAGCCGCTCCGCCCCGCTGCGGGCGTCGGTCGCGACCAGCGCCTCGGCAGCACGCAGCAGCGCCTCCAGCAGCGCCGGCAGCTTCTGCGGCCGTCGCGAGGCGCAGATCCGCGCGAGCGGCGAGAGCACGCGCTCCAGCTCGTCGAGGAAGCCGCGCACCACCGACGCATCGGCCGGACGCCGGCGCGGATCGCGGCATGCCGCCGCCAGGGCGTCGCGCAGCCCGTTGATCCCCGGCATCGGCGCCGGCCCGCGCAGGCAGGCCAGTTCCAGGGCGCGCGCCAGGTTGCGGCATTCGCCCGGACTGTGGCCCATGGCCGCGAACGGATGCTTGAGCAGCGCCAGCAGCGCCGCCGGCGGAAGCCCGTCGGCGCAGGCACGCGCCAGCAGGCGCAGCAGCACCGCGGGCGGACTGCCGGCCAGCATCTCGCCGGCGCTGTCATCGACCATCACGCCGAACCGGGTGAGCTCGACCGCGACCCGCCCGGCCAGCATGCGGTCGGGCGTGATCAACGCCGCGCGGTGGCCGGGCGTCTCGATGGCGTGCCGCAGCACCAGGGCGATCGCCGCCGCCTCTTCCTGCTGATCGGCCGGGTCGAGCCGGCTCAACCCGGCGAGCGTCGCAGGTGCGGTGTCGTGCAGCCACGCACCCAGGACCCGCTCGGGCAGCAGCGCCGCCTGCAGCGCCCGCACCCGTCCCTCCGGGGCGGCAGCCGGCCCGGCGGCCGGCGCGACGGCCTGGCCGGCGGAAGGCGGCCCGTCCTCCCACTCCACCACCTCCGCCCGGCGCGCGCCGATCGCGCCGAGCAGCGAGGCGAGCCCGGCCTGCGCGTGGCTGTCCGGCAGCGCCTGGAACTGCGCCTCGTCGAGCGCACGGTCGAGTCCCTGCAGCACCACGACCGCATCCGGCAGGCGGGCGATCACCGCCAGCAGCGCCGCCAGCGCCGGGCTGGCGACGGTGAAGCCGGCCGCCCACACCGGCTGGCCGGCCTCCTGCTCGCGCCACGCGGCTGCCTGCGCGCGCAGCAGTGCCGCCTGCCGCGCCGCCGGGTTCATCAGCTGGTTCTCGGCCAGCCACCGCGGCCATGCGTCGGTGACGATGTGGAGGAAGCGCAGCGTCTTCTGCCAGTGCTCGGCATGGTTCTCGGCAAGCAGCGGCAGGCGGGCGGCGAGGTCGGTCTCGGCCCGCTCGGCCTCGTCCATCAGCTCGGCCAGCGACTGCGCCAGAAGCCAGGCCTGGTCGGCGACCGGGGCGGTGCCGAAGTGCCTTCCCGCAGCCAGGATCAGCCGCGACAGCTCGGCCAGCCGGCGCATCGGCTCGACCGCGGGCGGCAGCTCCAGCGCGCCGGCGAGCGCCAGCGGTGCCTCGTCGAGCGCGCCGGCGGCGACGATGCGCGGCAGCAGCGTCACCCTGCCC
>CAXTNV010000175.1:0-5731 GCA_964245755.1 uncultured Acetobacteraceae bacterium
GTCCGCCGCCGCGCCGCGCGCGGCGTCGCGGGCGATGCCGCAGCCGGGCACTGCCCGCCTGGTGGAGATCGGCATCCGCCAGCCGGGACTGGACGACACCAGCTGGCGCAGGCTCTCGAACGGAGGCCTGCGGCCGCAGCGCACGCTCGATCTGCACGGACGCACGGCGCAGAACGCGTTCGCCGCATTGCACGGCTTCCTGTTGCGCGCGCAGCAGCAGCAGCTGCGCTGCGTCGAGATCATCACCGGTGTCGGATCGGGCCACGAAGGCGGCATCCTGCGCCGCGAGCTGCCGTTCTGGCTCAGCCGGCACGACCTGCGGCACCTGGTGCTCGCGGCGGTGCATCCGCATCCCGGCAACCAGGGCGCCGTGCGGGTGTTGCTGCGACGCCGGAACGTGCCGGCGCGGTAGCGCCGACCGGGCGCCTCGCGCAGTACCGGCGTCAGGAGGATGTCTCGTGCGGACCCTACGCGTGCTGCTCGGCGATCAGCTGTCCGACGGTGTCTCGGCACTCGACGGGCTCGATGTCGCCGCCGACCTGGTGCTGATGGCCGAGGTGCGTGGCGAGTGCACCTACGTGCGCCACCACAAGAAGAAGATCGTGCTGGTGCTCTCCGCCATGCGCCACTTCGCGCAGCGGCTGCGCGACCGCGGCGCGCGGGTGCAGTACGTGACCCTGGACGACCCGCTGAACACCCACTCGCTGCGCGGCGAGATGCTGCGCGCGGCGGCCTGGTTCCGGCCGGACCGCATCGTCGCCACCGAGGCCGGCGAGTGGCGGCTGCTGCAGGACATGTCGGGGTGGGGCGAGGCCAGCGGGCTGCCGACCGAGATCGTCGGCGACACCCGGTTCCTGTGCTCGCACCAGCAGTTCCGGCACTGGAGCGACGGCCGCCGCGAGCTGCGCATGGAGTTCTTCTACCGCGAGATGCGTCGCCGCCACGCGGTGCTGATGGAGGACGACAGCCCCGCCGGCGGGCGCTGGAACTTCGACAGCGAGAACCGCAAGCGCATGCCCGCGAGCGTGCTGCCGCCGTCGCTGCCGCCGTTCGCACCGGACGCGACGACGCGCGAGGTGATCGAGCTGGTCGGGCGCGAGTTCGCCGATCATTTCGGCGACCTCGGGGGCTTCGACCTGCCGGTGACACACGAGCAGGCGGTGCTGGCACTCGACCATTTCATCAACGAGCGGCTGGCCTCGTTCGGCGACTGGCAGGATTTCATGCGCGCCGGCGATCCCGTGCTGTTCCACGCGCTGATCTCGACCTCGCTCAACACCGGGCTGCTCGATCCGCTGCTTGCCTGCCGCGCCGCCGAGGCCGCGTGGCGCGACGGCGTCGCACCGCTGAACGCGGTCGAGGGCTTCGTGCGGCAGATCCTCGGCTGGCGGGAGTATGTCCGCGGCATCTACTGGCTGCGCATGCCGGAGTACGGGCGGCTCAACGCGCTGCAGGCGACGCGGCCGCTGCCCTGGCTGTACTGGTCCGGCGAGACCCGGATGAACTGCATGGCCCACGTGGTGGCCGACACCCGCGCGCACGCCTACGCGCACCACATCCAGCGCCTGATGATCGTCGGCAACTTCTCTCTGCTGGCCGGTCTCGATCCGGACCAGGTCGATGAGTGGTACCTGATCGTCTACGCCGACGCCTACCAGTGGGTGGAGATGCCCAACGTGCGCGGCATGGCGCTGTTCGCCGATGGCGGCGTGATGGGATCCAAGCCATACGCGGCCTCGGGCGCCTACATCAACCGGATGAGCGACTACTGTGCCGGCTGTGCGTACGACGTGCGTGCGGCCACCGGCGCCGACGCCTGTCCGTTCAACTTCCTGTACTGGGACTTCATCGCCAGGCATCAGGACCGCCTGGGCGGCAACCCGCGCATGGCGATGCCGGTGCGCACCCTGGCGCGCATGGATCCGCAGCGCGTCGCCGCGATGCGCGAGCAGGCGGCGGGCTTCCTCGACGCGATGGAGGCGGCTGGCCCGGTCTGAGACGCCGGATGCATCACTCCGCGACGTGGGTTCGATCACGTGGAGGCAGACCCGAGACAGGCGCGGTGCCGGCTACGTGCTTTGCCGGGTGCTCAGGCGGCGCACCAGGTCACGGCGCTTCCGTGCGGTTGCGCCAGCGCGAGACGTCGATCCCGGCCGCCAGGCCAGAGCGTGAGACGAAGCTCCGGCCGCGCGTCGGGCTGCCTCGGCTCGAAGCGCAGCCACGCCACCGGGGCTGATGCAGTCGCCCGCCTGCCGGCGCGGTGGATGTTCCGCGCGATGTCGACCTGCGATGACCGGGGCAGATACTGCCACGTGATGGAGTGGTAGAGCACGGTGACGCATCCCTCGGCTGCATCCAGGCGTCGCACCCAGACCGATGCGTCGGCCCGTTCCACCGGGCATCCGGTCGTCCGGCTCAGGGCGATGGCTGCCTCCAATCTGCACAAGCGGTCTCGCCGGTCGGCCCAGACATAGGATCGAAGGCGGAGGCGGGCGTCCGCCTGCTCCAGATCGACCGGAGCCAGATCGCAGGCGCGCCGATCGAGCACGTGAAGCGGCGCCTCGAGCGGCGGCAGCGTCCCGGTCCAGCCGGGAGACAGGGATACCGGGCTGCGCGGATCCCCCCATGCCGCGGCGCCGAACCGGTAGTGGTAGCGGTCCCAGATCGTGTTCAGCCCGGCACTCGCGCCGATCTCCAGAAGGCGGAGCGGCAGCGCGGTCTCGCTGGCGATCTGCAGGAAGCCGCCGAGCAGGACCGCCGATCTTCCGACCTCATTGGTCTGCGGTGCCGAGCCGAGGAACTCCGCGATGAAGCCCTGCCGGCGCTCGAGGACAAGTGGCAGCACAGCCGAGATCGCCTCCATATCGCCGGCTGCGTCCGTGGGATAGCAGGCGGCCAGCTCCGGTTCCGCATGCATCAGCACCAGCGCGTGCATCGCGCCGGCCAGGCGCAGCCCCAGAGCGTCCGCGAGCGGGTCCCCGGACCAGCCATCGGTCAGCCTGGCGGCGATTCCACCGGCCGCGATCTCTGCGGCGAGGATCGCGAGCAGCCGGGCGGTGAAAGGCGAACCAAGCCCGTCGCACCAGCCGATCTGCTTGCGCAAGGCAGCGAGGGTTGCCGATCGAGCCTGTCCATCGCACCCGCCGGCCAAGGGCTGCCTCCGTGATCCCCGGCATCGGAGCAGATGCGCGGCGCGTCAGGGCGTCAAGCGGGCGCTGCCACTTGGCGCGGCCGTGCCCCGCCCTGGCGGCGGCGGCGATTGCATCGGAGGGCCGCCTCGCTACGCTGCACATCCATCCCGCAGCGGAGCAGCGATGACATCCGCCGGGCCACCGGACGCCGCCGTCACCCGCCCGCTGCCTGCCCGACACGTCGCCGCCGTCGGCGTGGGCAACGCGCTCGAATTCTACGACTTCGTCACCTACGCGTTCTTCGCGGTGCAGATCGGGCGGACCTTCTTTCCGTCGCAGGTGCCGGGCACGAGCCTGCTGGCCTCGCTCGCCACCTTCGGCGCCGGCTTCCTGACCCGGCCGCTCGGGGCATTTGTGATCGGCCGGTTGGGCGACCGACGCGGCCGCAAGCCCGCGATGCTGCTTTCTTTCGGCCTGATCGGGATCGCGGTAACCGGGCTCGCCCTGACGCCCTCCTACGCCCGCATCGGGACGCCGGCTCCGGTACTGGCGGTGGGCTTGCGTATGCTGCAGGGCTTCGCGATCGGCGGCGAGGTGGGGCCGAGCACGGCGTTCCTGATCGAGGCAGCGCCGCCGCTGCGACGCGGGCTGTACACCTCCTTCCAGGCGATGAGTGCGGATTTCGCGGTGCTGGCGGCCGGGCTGGTGGGCGTGGTGCTGTCGAGCCTGATGGACGCGGCGGCACTCGATGCCTGGGGCTGGCGCATCGCCCTGCTGCTGGGTGCCGCGATCGTGCCCTTCGGGCTGCTGCTGCGGCGTTCGCTCGACGAGACGCTGCACCGCCCGGAGCCCGTCGCGCGGCAGCCGCGGCCGGCCCTCGCCCGCATCGTCCTGCCCGGCCTCGCGATGCTGGCCGGCGCCACCACCACGAGCTACATCATCGACTACCTGACCACGTATGCCGCCACCGTTCTGGCGATGCCGGCCCGGCTCGCCTTCGGGGCCACGGTCGTGGTCGGGCTGTGCAGCGTGCTGTGCGATCCGCTCGGCGGCTGGCTGTCCGACCGGTTGGGACGCAAGCCGGTGCTGATCCTGCCCGCCTGCGTGCTGCTGATCGCGGTGTTCCCGTGCTTCTGGCTGATCGGCTACGCGCGCTCGCCGCTGGCGCTGTACGGTGCCGCGGCGCTGCTCTCGTCGATCTCGAACCTGTCGAACGTCTCTGTGACCGTCGTCATCGCCGAGAGCCTGCCGAAGGGCGCGCGCTCCGGCGGCCTCGGGATGATCTACGCCTGCGCGATCTCGCTGTTCGGCGGCTCGGCGCAGTTCATGGTCGCCTGGCTGATCGAGGCGACCGGCAATCCGCTCGCGGCGGCCTGGTACATGATCGGCGGCGTCGTGCTCGGCCTGACGGCGATGCTGCGGCTGCGCGAGACCGCGCCGGTGCGCGTCGGCATCGAGCCGGCCTGACCGGCGCCGTTCGAGCGGATCGGGCGATGCTCAGGCCGGGCGCCAGTCGGTGCGGCCGGCAATCCAGCGGCGCAGCGTCAGCAGCGTGTTCTCTTCGGCGACCACCGTCGACAGGGCGGTGACGCAATCCGGCGCGGGCAGCGGACTGAGCTGCGCCGAGCGCACCGCGCCGGCCAGCGCCGGATCGGCGATCGCGCGGCTGCACGCACCGCGCCAGCGCGCGACCAGCGCCGCGGACGTCAGCGGCTGCAGCACCAGCGCCGCATCCAGCCGTGCCGCCGCCGCGGTCGCCTTCCAGGCCTGGAACAGCGGGCCATCCGGCGCCCGGCCCACGCTGTCGCGATACAGCTCCGGCAACGTCGGCACGTCCGGCAGCGCCGGATCGCGCAGCGCCGCCTGTGCATCTGCGCCGAAGCAGAAGATCGGGCGCAGCCGCTGGCTGGACAATGCCGCCGCACGCTGCGGCACGCCGCCCCCGGTGAGCACGATCGCATCCACTCGCCCGTCCTGCAGCGCGGCGCGGGCATCGGCGGGATCTGACAGCCCGAACACCGGGGTAGGCGCGTAGCCGAGCAGGGTCAGCCCGAGCAGCGCCGGCAACTCCAGCCCGTTCGGTGTCGAGGCGGCGACCCGCATGGTCGCCGGCTGCGGGCCGGTACGCCCCAGCACGACCACGGAACCGAAGCTGGTCAGCGCCGGCACCCAGCGCCCGGCGTCGAAATGCACCCGCGGATCACCGGCGAGCCAGGCGATCGCGGCCGCACCGGGCACCAGCAGGGCGGTTGAGCCGTCCGGGTTGCCCAGCGCCTCGAAGGCGTTGGCGCCGGTCACGCCGTCGCGTCCGCCGACCGCCGACACCGCGAGGCGGTCCCCCGGATGCAGCGCCTCGGCGAGCGGCCCGGCGAGCAGCCCGGCCCAGTGGCCGGCCGCGGTGTTGGCCGGGCCCGCCACCATCATCGCGGCATCGGCAAGGTCGGGCGCCGAGACGCCCAGGGTGCGCGCGTTGAGCGGAGCTGCGGCCGGCCGGTGCTGGGCCTGGGCCTCGCTGGCGGCAAGCGCGGAAGCGGCGAGGCCGCAGGCAAGGCCGAGGATGGATCGCCGTCGCAGGGGGGCTGCTGCCGTCATCTCGGTCG
>CAXTNV010000176.1:0-5532 GCA_964245755.1 uncultured Acetobacteraceae bacterium
TTCCGGCCGCACGAGGGCTACGCGCGCACGGTCGAGCACTCGCTCTACGTCGACGCGGCTTCGCGTGGCGCCGGGGTCGGGCGGGCGCTGCTGCGGGCGCTGCTGGATTCGGCGACGAGGGACGGCATGCACGTGATGATCGGCGGCATCGAGGCGCAGAACGCGGCCTCGATCGCCCTGCACGAGCGCGCCGGCTTCAGCCGCTCGGCGCTGCTGCTTCAGGTCGGGCGCAAGTTCGACCGCTGGCTCGACCTGCTGTTCATGCAGAAGCGGCTCGGGGACGCGGGCTTGGCCCTTGACCCGGCCGGGGCGCATGGCCCAGACCCCGATCCGTAGCCTTCGAGGGTCGACGTCATGGATCTGCAGCCTGCCGGCAAGCTGGAGCGGCTGCGCGCCGCGTTGGATCAGGGCGCACTCGACGGCTTCATCCTGCCGCGCGGCGACGAGCATCTCGGCGAGAACGTGGCGGCCGGCTCCGAGCGCCTCGCCTGGCTGACCGGCTTCACCGGCAGTGCCGGGATCGCCATCGTGCTGCACGACCAGGCAGCGGTGTTCTCCGACGGCCGCTACGTGCTGCAGCTCGCCGCGCAGACGGAGGCGGCCCTGTGGAGCCGCCAGCACCTGATCGAGACACCCCCGGAGAACTGGCTCGCGGAGCGCCTCGACGGACGCCCGGCCACGATCGGCTACGACCCTTGGCTGCTCAGCCAGGAGCAGCTGGCGCGCTTCGCCAGGCCCGGGATCACGCTGGTGCCGATGGCCGCCAACCCGATTGACCTGATCTGGAGCGACCGGCCGCCGCCGCCGCTCGAGCCGGCGCTGCCGCATGCGCTCGATCATGCCGGACGCGACGGTGCCGAGAAGCGCGCCGAGATCGCCGCGATCCTGCGCGGCCGCGGCGAGCACGGTGTCGTGCTGACCGACCCGGCCTCGATCGCCTGGCTGCTCAACCTGCGCGGCGGCGACGTGCCGTTCACCCCGGTGGCACTCGGCTTCGCGCTGCTGCGCGACGACGAGAGCGTCACCCTGTTCATGGACCCGCGCAAGATCGGGCCGCAGACCAGGCAGTGGCTGGGCAACGCCGTGCAGCTCGAGCCGCCCGATGCTCTCGCAGGCGTTCTTGCCGGCCTCGCCGGCCGCACCGTCCGGCTCGATCCCGGCGGCAGCGCCGCCTGGTTCGCCCAGCGGCTTGCCGAAGCTGGCGCCACCGTCAGCGCCGGGCCCGACCCCTGCCTGCTGCCGAAGGCGCGCAAGAACGCGGTGGAGCAGCAGGGCGCGCGCGCGGCGCATCATCGCGACGGCATCGCCCTATGCCGCTTCCTGCACTGGCTGGACAACCACGGCGCGGGCAGCAGCGAGAGCGAGGCGGCGGCGAGGCTGGACGGCTTCCGTGCCGCCTCGCCGCTGTATCGCGGCGAGAGCTTCCCGGCGATTGCGGGCTCGGGGCCGAACGGCGCGATCATCCACTACCGGGTCACCCCCGAGAGCGACCGCGTGCTGCGAGCGGACGAGGTGTTCCTGATCGACAGCGGCGGCCAGTATCCGGACGGCACCACCGACGTCACCCGCACCGTCTGGACCGGTCCGGGACTGCCGCCGGGTCCGCTGCGCGATCACTTCACCCGCGTGCTGCGCGGCCACATCGCCGTCGCCGCCGCCGCCTTCCCGGCCGGAACCCCCGGTTCTCGCCTCGACCCGCTCGCGCGCGCGGCGCTGTGGCAGGCCGGGCTCGACTACGATCACGGCACCGGGCACGGCATCGGCAGCTACCTGTCGGTGCACGAAGGGCCGTGCAGCATCCATCCGCGCGGGCAGCCGGTGCCGATCGAGCCCGGCATGATCATGTCCGACGAGCCCGGCTATTACCGCACTGGCGCCTACGGCATACGGCTGGAGAACCTGCTGCTGGTGCGCGAGGCCGCACTCCCCGGGGCGGTCAGGCCGTTCCTGTCGTTCGAGACCCTGACGCTGGCGCCGTTCGAGCGCCGGCTGATCGAGCCGCTGCTGCTGAGCGCGGCGGAACGCGACTGGGTCGACGCCTACCACGCCAGGGTGCGCGACGAGATCGGGCCGTCGCTCGAGGATGAGCCTCGCGCCTGGCTGAACCGGGCCTGTTTCCAGCTCGTTGCCGGCGAGCCATGACCCGTCCAGGAGGAACCCGATGAGCCAAACCGGCAGCAAGATCCCGGCGACGCTGATCCCGGGCGACGGCATCGGGCCGGAGATCGTCGCCGCGGTGACCGACATCCTGGCCACGCTCGGCGCACCGTTCGAGTGGGACACGCAGCTCGCCGGCGTGGCGGCGCTGGCGGACTCGCACGACCCGCTGCCGGCCAGGACCATCGAGAGCATCCGGCGCACCGGGCTCGCGCTGAAGGGTCCGCTGACCACGCCGGTCGGCGGGGGCTTTCGCTCGATCAACGTGACGCTGCGGCAGGAATTCGGCCTCTACGCCAACCTGCGTCCCGCACGTACCCTGGTCACCGGGGGACGTTACGAAGACATCGACATCGTGCTGATCCGGGAGAACCTCGAGGGCTTCTACGCCGCGATGGAGCACTACCTGCCGATCGGTGCGGACCCGAAGGCGGTTGCGATCGCGTCGGGCTTCAACACCCGCACCGAATGCCGGCGCATCGTGCGCTACGCCTTCGAGTACGCGGTCAGGAACGGCCGCAAGAAGGTCACGATCGTGCACAAGGCCAACATCCTCAAGGCGCTGACCGGCCTGTTCCTGGATGTCGGCCGCGAGGTCGCCGCCGAGTACCAGGGCCGCGTCGAGATGAACGACCGCATCGTCGATGCCTGCGCGATGCAGCTCGTGCTCGATCCGTGGCAGTACGACGTGATCGTCACCACCAACCTGTTCGGCGATATCCTGTCCGACCTGATCGCGGGCCTGATCGGCGGGCTCGGCATGGCGCCCGGCGCCAACATCGGAGACGAGGCCGCGATCTTCGAGGCGGTGCACGGCTCCGCCCCCGACATCGCCGGCAAGGGCATCGCCAACCCGCTGGCCCTGCTGCTCGCCTCCGAGATCATGCTGCAGCATGTCGGCCGCTCGGATCTGGCCGAGCGCCTGACCACGGCGATCAACGACACCGTGCTGGGGGCCGGCGTGCGCACGCGCGACCTCGGCGGCAGCGCCGACACGCGCACGCTGACCGAGGCGATCAAGCAGCGGCTGTCCTGAGCACCCACTCGGACCGCCAAATCCTCCGATGAAAGCGTGGTCGTTCATCCCTTGGTGAGGATTACCCCCGCATTCTGCTCCGGATGGGCTGGAAGCGGGGTAGCGCCACGTGTCGGGACTGTTCGCCGGAGACCTATCCCTCCTTTCGCCCCTCCGCAGCCGGGAGCGCAGCCTCGGCCGCAGGGCATCGCCGCTGCTGTTCCAGCCGCGCTGCCGCCTGCAGGATCGTGCTCCGGTAGCACTTGAGGCGACGGTGATGGGCAGCTGGTCGCGGCTGGGCCGCGGGCTCGTGCCAGGCGGGGATGTCGGGCTCGACCGCGCGATGCTGCGCGAGGCCTGCGGGATCGCGGCAGCCTGCCGCCCGGCGGCGGTGCCGCTGCTGTCGCTGCGCATCACCGAGGCGCAGGCGGCATGCGGGCTGCTGTCCCAGCTGATCTCCGAGATCCTGTGCGAGAGCGGCCTGGAGCCGGAGCGGCTGGAGCTGGAACTCAGCGAGGACAGCCTGCAGACCGACGAGGTGGACATGCTCTACACCCTGGCGGCGCTGCGCGATCTCGGTGTCGGAGTGGTGCTGGGCGGGTTCGGCAGCGGCGTGTCCAGCCTCACGCTGCTACGCCGGCGGGGTATCGCCGGCCTGCTTTCCGGCGTCAAGCTGGACCGCGCGCTGACCCGCGAGCTGGGCGATCAGGACGGCGATGCCGGCTTCCTGCGCGGGCTCGGCCTGAGCGCGCACGCCCTGGGGCTGCTCTGGCTGGCCGACGGCGTCGAGACCGAGCTGCAGCATCGTCGCCTGCTGCAGGCCGGATGCGACGGCGCGGCAGGACCGTGGTTCGCCGCCGCGGTGGCGGCTGCCGACCTGCCGTCGGCGTTGCGGCAGTTGGGCGGAGCGTGCAGTAGGTCCGGATGACCATGAAGGACGACGAGCCTTCCGATGCCGAGATCCGCGACGAGCTGCTGCGCCGGGTGACGGCACGCGGCTCCGGCTCGATCTGTCCCAGCGAGGTCGCACGCGCCCTCGCCCCTCAGTGGCGAGGCCTGATGCAGCGGGTGCGCGACGTCGCGTTCGCGCTGTCTCGCGAGCGTCGCATCCACATCCTGCGCAAGGGCAAGGCGATCGAGCCGCAGGCCGTGCGCGGCGTGATCCGGCTGCGGCTGAGGGATGCCGCGGACTGAGATCGTCTCAGGCGGCGCGGCGCCAGAACCCGGTAACGGCGGCGGCGAGCATGCCCAGGCGCGGCGTAAGCAGCGCGTCGTCGCCGTGACGCAGCTCGGTGGTGAAGATGCACAGCGACGAAGCGGACAGCAGCGCTGCGCCGAGGCGCTGCGTCGATCCGGTCATGATCAGCGCCGCGCCGAGCAGTTCGGAGGCGCCGATGGTCTGCATGTCCTGGCGCCGCCAGCCCCAGCTCTTGAACAGCCTTTCCTGCGGTTCCAGGGCCACCAGCTTGCTGATGCCGGCCGCGGCGAAGCCGATGCCGACGATGCTGTGCCAAATCGAAGGCCTGGTTCTGGACATGCGCTGTTCTCCCGTCGCGATACAACGCGCGCGGGGCGGGACGGTTCGCGCTGCAGGGTCAGCCGCCGATCTCGGAGCAACGATAGAGGCGGACGGACTTGAACCGCCGACCAAGGGATCATGATCGTCCTAGAACCAATATACATCAACGAGATAAGGATCTAATCCGTGCGAAACACGACCATTGATTTGTTCAGCATTTTGCCTGACTGCAAAACATTTCCGGCATCTGGTAGCAGGTTCACCCATCACCGAACCGGGGTCGGAGATGAAGTCCATCTCGGTGTGGCTCGCGACCTACAACGGCGAGACGTTTCTGCAGCAGCAGCTGGACGGCATAGCTCGGCAGACCTACCTGCCGGCCGAGCTGGTAGCGAGTGACGACGGCTCGACAGACGGGACCATCGGGATCCTGGAGGACTTCGCAAGTTCGGCGCCCTTCCCGGTGCACATCCACCACAACACCACTTCCCAGGGCTATCGCTTCAACTTCATGCACGGGCTGACCTTCTGTCGGTCCGACCTGATAGCTCTCTGTGATCAGGACGACCTCTGGGACCCAAGCAAGCTTCTCGTCGCTCAGAAGGAGTTCGAGGATCACCCCGATGCCCTGCTATTCTTTCGTAGCGCTTGGCTGGCTTGCAGCGAGAACAACCGTCTGAACGCACTCGACATTTATCAGATGGCTCCACGCAATCCGCCATTGACGGTGCATAACCTGTTCAATCCGCACGGCTTCTCCATGGTGTTCGACCGAAGGCTCACGCAATTTTCCGGCCTGTGGCCCCGTTCGATCTCCAGCGCTATTCCGGGCCTACTTCTT
>CAXTNV010000177.1:0-5189 GCA_964245755.1 uncultured Acetobacteraceae bacterium
GAGAGCCCGGCCAGACGATCCGCCTCGCCCATCTCGTCCGGGGTCAGCAGCACCAGGGCGTGATCCGCCATGACCAGGATGTCCTTCGCGCACCGAGCGCTGTTGCTTTCGCCGGTCTAGGCCGTATTGAGACCCCCGTCCGCAAGACAACGCCGCGCTGGAGCACACGATGCAGTCCGAACCCGCCACGGTCCTCTGGGGCCTCGTGCTCGCAACGCACCTGCTCGGCATGGCGCTCTGGGTAGGCGGTGCCGCCTACGCGCTGCTGGTGCTGCGCCCCAGCCTCAACCTGCTCGACCAGACCCAGCGCGTGTCGGTCAACCTGCAGACCCTGAGCCGCTTCTTCCGGCTGGTATGGCACGTGATGCCGATCGTGCTGCTGACCGGCTGGTCGATGGAGATCTTCCGCGAGGGCGGCTTCGCCAACGCGAACTGGCACATCAACGCGATGCAGGGCCTGGCGCTGGTGATGACGGCGGTGTTCCTGTGGGCCTTCTTCGGGCCGTTCCGCAGGGCGCGTCGGGCGATACGGCCGCAGCCGGCGCTGTTCGAGAGCATCCGCTCGCTGCTCGGGATGAACCTCGTGATCGGCGCCTCGATCGTGGTGGTGGCTTCCCTGGGCCACAGCTTCTAGGGCAGGTCGCGGTCCTCGATCGAGAGGTCGGCGCTACTCCGCGGCCGCCTGGGTGTCGCCGCGCAGCGGCACGGCGCGGTTGCGCAGGTTCACCGCCGAATTGATCAGGCCGACATGCGAAAAGGCCTGCGGGAAGTTGCCGACCAGGCGCTTGGCGCGCGGATCGTACTCCTCGGACAGCAGCCCCAGATCGTTGCTGAGCGAGACCAGGCGCATGAACAGCGCCTCCGCCTCGCGGTGCCGTCCCTGCAACACGTAGGCGTCGACCAGCCAGAAGGTGCAGGCGAGGAAGGCGCCCTCGCGGCCGGGCATGCCGTCGACGCTGCTCTCGGTGCGGTAGCGCAGCACGAAGCCATCCTCCATCAGCTCGCGCTCGACCGCCGCAACGGTGGCGACGATCCGCGGATCGTCGGCGGGCAGGAACCCGGTGACCGGGATCAGCAGCAAGCCGGCATCGAGCGCCTCAGCCCCGAAGGACTGGGTGAAGCAGCCCTTGGCCTGGCTGAACCCTTCCGCGCAGACCACCGCGTGGATGCGGTCGCGCACCTGCTGCCAGCGCTGCACCGGCCCTTCCAGGCCGAACTGCTCGCAGTCGCGTATGGTGCGGTCGAACGCCATCCAGGCGAACACCTTGGAGACGGTGAACTGCCGGCGGCCGCCGCGGACCTCCCACATGCCTTCGTCCGGCTGCTCCCAGATCGTCTCCAGATGCTCGACCAGCGCCACCTGCAGCGACCAGCCATAGCCCGGCTCGCGCAGGTTCTCCTGCCTCGCCAGATGCAGTGCCGCGATCACCTCGCCGTAGACGTCGAGCTGCAGCTGACCGGCGGCCGCGTTGCCGATGCGCACCGGGGCCGCACCCTGATAGCCGGCCAGCCACGGCACCTCCCACTCCTGCAGGCTGCGCTCGCCGGCGATGCCGTACATGATCTGCAGCTGGTCGGGGCTGCCGGCGATGGAGCGGTGCAGCCAGTCGCGCCACAGCCTCGCCTCGTCGAAGTAGCCGCACGACATCATCGCGATCAGCGTCAGGCCGGCGTCGCGCAGCCAGCAGAACCGGTAGTCCCAGTTGCGCGGGCCGCCGAGCTGCTCTGGCAGCGAGGTGGTCGCGGCGGCGACGATGCCCCCGGTCTCGGCGAAGGTCAGCCCCTTGAGCGTCACCATCGAGCGCAGCACGACGTCCCGGTGCGGGCCCTGATAGGCGCAGCGGCCCGACCACTCGGACCAGAACGCCTGAGTGCGCGTCAGCGCCGCGTCCACGTCTATCAGCGGCGGCGGTGCCAGGTGCGACGGGCCGTAGCTGAGCACGAAGGCGATCCGCTCGCCTTCGGAGACGGTGAAGCGGCCGACGGTCGCCATCTCCTCTCCGGCGAGCGGCACGTCGGTGCGCAGGCAGACCAGGTGCGGCCCGGCGACGGCGACGATGCCGGCCTCTCCCGGGCTCCCCCGGTCCGGCAGACGCGTCACCCAGGGGATCGAGTTGCCGTAGTCGAAGCGCAGCAGCAGCGTGCTGGTCATCTCGACCTGGCCGCCCCGCCCCTCGACGATCCGCACGATGCTCGGCACCGGGCTGTTGATCGGCATGAAGTCGGTGACGGCGACGCTGCCGGCCTGCGTCGTGAACAGGGTCTGCAGCACCATCCCGGCGTCGCGATAGGCGCGTGTGGCCTGCGCCGCCTCGGCCGGCGCGATCAGCCAGCGCCCGTTCTCCTCGGTGCCGACCAGTGCCGCGAGGCAGGCGGCACTGTCGAAGCGGGGCCAGCACAACCAGTCGATGGAGCCGTTGCGCCCGACCAGGGCGCAGCTGCTGCAGTCGCCGATCAGGCCGTACTCCTCAATCGCCAAGGGGGTATAGACCACGCGGCATCCTCCGACTTCTGGCTCTGCTGTCGGAGGTCGAGCGCCCGCGGGCAGACCAGCCGCCCGATCACCGCCGCCGCAGCAGCAACGGGTTCCCCCGTGGCTTGGTTGCGGCGACCGGCCAGACGATGCCGGGCTGCGGCATTCTCTTGACTTCAAGCGGCATTATGAGGATACGGCTACGCAGCCGGACGCCGCACCAGCGGCATTCCGCGCGCCGGTCGCGAAGCATGGCCCTGACGCCGCCGTCCGGCGACAGGCTGCGGCCTCGCAACCCTGACCATCCAGAGATAATTTTGAACGATACCGACACCGCCGAGCCGGACGGGATGCCCCCGCAGGGTTCCGATACGCTTCATCAGGCCGCCCTGACCGACAAGCCCGCCCCGGCGGTGCCGGACGCGGCGCTGCCCGTCCTGGTCTCGACTGACGCCGGGAGCGCGCGGGAGGCGGCGGCGGCGCCGGAGCTGCCGCTGTTCTCCGAGCTCGGGCTCTCCGAGCCGATCCAGCGCGCCATCGCCGACATGGGCTACCTGCACCCGACGCCGATCCAGGCGCAGGCGATCCCGGTGGTGCTCGCCGGACGCGACGTGATGGGCGTGGCGCAGACCGGCACCGGCAAGACCGCGGGCTTCACCCTGCCGCTGCTCGACATCCTCTCCGGATCCCGCGCGCGCGCGCGCATGCCGCGCTCGCTGATCCTGGAGCCGACCCGCGAGCTGGCGCTGCAGGTGGCAGAGAACTTCCTGCTCTACGGCAAGTACCTCAAGCTCAACCACGCGCTGCTGATCGGCGGCGAGAGCATGTCCGAGCAGAAGGAGGCGCTGAACCGCGGCGTCGACGTGCTGATCGCGACGCCGGGCCGCCTGCTCGACCTGTTCGAGCGCGGCGGCCTGCTGCTGACCCAGACCAGCATACTGGTCATCGACGAAGCCGACCGCATGCTCGACATGGGCTTCATCCCCGACGTGGAGCGGATCGTCTCGCTGCTCTCGCCCACCCGGCAGACGCTGTTCTTCTCGGCGACGATGGCGCCCGAGATACGCCGGCTTTCCGACATGTTCCTGCGCAACCCGAAGGAGATCACCGTCACCCGGGCGGCGTCGGTGGCGCCCACCATCGAGGAGGGCCTCGCCGTAGTGCCCGAGATCGACAAGCGCCGCGCGCTGCGCCGCCTGCTGCGCGCCGAGGACGTGCAGAACGCGCTGATCTTCTGCAACCGCAAGCGCGACGTCGACATCTTGCACAAGTCGCTGCGCAAGCATGGCTTCTCGGCGGGCGCGCTGCATGGCGACCTGCCGCAGCCGGTGCGCTTCGCCACCCTGGAGAAGTTCAAGGCGGGCGAGCTGCAGCTGCTGGTCTGCTCCGACGTGGCTGCGCGCGGCATCGACATCGGCGGCCTCAGCCACGTGTTCAACTTCGACGTGCCGATCCACGCCGAGGACTACGTGCACCGCATCGGCCGCACCGGACGCGCCGGCAACAGCGGCCACGCCTACACCATCGCCTCGCCGGACGATCGCGGCTTCGTGGACGCGATCGAGAAGCTGATCGGGCACCCGGTTCCGCTGCTCGGGGTGGAGGGGATCGCCACTGCCGCCTGGTCCGAAGGCGGTCGGCGCGGGCGCGGGCGTGGCAGGGCGACCGAGCGGCCAGCGGCGAGAACCGACGAGAAAACCGCGCGCCGCCCGGAGAAGTCGCGCGACCGGCAGCCTGAGGCTCGCGCCGAGACGGCGATACCGCAACGTGCCGAACGGACCGAACGCCGTCCCCATGCCGAACGGCGGCCGGATCGCGCTTCCGAGCGCGGAGCCGAGCGTGCGCCAGACAGGACCGCGGACCGCATGCCGGAGCGGATGGCCGAGCCGCGTCGCGAGCAGCGCCATCGTCCGGACGATCTGGGGCCGGCGGTGACCGGGTTTGGCGGCGAGATCCCAGCCTTCATGCTTCTGCCAACCCGTGCCCGACGCCCCGAGCCGGCATATTCCGAGCAGGACGACTCCGACATCGCGCTCGATGCGGACTGATCCGGCGCCGGCTTCCGCCGGTCCGGCCAGGCTTGAGCTTGCGATCGACTCGCTGGGACAGGAAGGTGACGGGGTGGCGCGCCGGCACCGCGCGCCACTGCGCGTCCGCTACGCGTTGGGCGGCGCAACCGTGTTTGCGCGCGAGGTCGGACGCAACCGCGCGTCGGCCGAGGAGATCCTGTCGGCAAGCCCGGACCGCGTGGCGCCGCCCTGCCCGCTATTCGGCCGTTGCGGCGGATGCGTGCTGCAGCACCTCGACCGCGAAGCCGGTCTCGCCTGGAAGGCCGGGCTGGTGCAGGCCGCCCTGCGCGATGCCGGGTTCCAGGCCGGGATACCCATCGCCGCATCGCAGAGCCCGCCTCGCACCCGGCGACGCATGGACCTGGCGCTGCGCCGCGGCCCAAGCGGGGTCACGATCGGGCTGCACGAGCGCGGCGCGGAAACGGTGATCGCGATGGATACCTGCCACGTGCTCCATCCCACCCTGTTCGCGTTGATCGATGCGATCCGGCCGACGCTGGTCAGCCTGCAGGGCCTGCGCCGGACCGGCTCGCTTTTCGTGAACCTGTTCGACAGCGGGCCCGACCTGCTGCTCGCCACTGACGCCGCCCTGGTGCCACGCGACCGCGCCCTGCTGGCCGACTTCGCCGTCCTGCACGGCGTGCCGC
>CAXTNV010000177.1:5199-5522 GCA_964245755.1 uncultured Acetobacteraceae bacterium
GGTCACGTCGGCGCGGTGGCGGCCCTCCGCTCCGCCGGTAGCGGCCTGCGTATCGAGGCGCACCAGCGCGACCTGAACCGGCAGCCGTTATCGGCGAGGGAACTCACGGGATCGAATGCCATCGTGCTGGACCCGCCCCATGCCGGCGCCGCCGTCCAGATGCGCGAGATCGCCGCCTCGGCGGTGCCACGCATCGTCTACGTCAGCTGCAACCCCGCAGCACTGGCGCAGGACAGCAGGCTGCTGGCCGCTTCCGGCTACCGGCTGGCGCGCTACCGCGTGATCGATCAGTTCCTGTGGTCGGCACGGGCGGAAAGCGTATG
>CAXTNV010000178.1:0-5372 GCA_964245755.1 uncultured Acetobacteraceae bacterium
GCGACGGCGACAACAGCCTCACCGCGGGCGGGATCGGCAGCGTTCTGGTCGGCGGCGGCGGCAATGACACGCTGCTGGCGGCCGGCAGCGGCTACGACTACCTCGTCGCGGGAGACGGCAACCAGACGCTGCGCGGCGCCGGCGGCGGCACCGACCGGTTCTTCCTGGGCAGCGGCTCGGACGCGGTGGCGCTGGGCACCGGCCAGAGCCAGCTCCTCACCGGCCTTGGCACCGCCACCATCGCCGGCGGCGGCGGCAGCTCCGCGCTGTTCGGCGGCAGCGGCGGCGCCGACCTCTACCTCCAGCAGACCGGCAGCAACATGGCGATCACCGGCTTCCGCGAGGGCATCGACCGGATCGGGGGGGGCATCCCGAACGCCATCGACGTCGCCGACGGCGCCACCGTGCTCCGCTTCGGCGACGGCGCGACCATCACCCTTAACGGGGTGAGCGATCCCACCGGGGGCGGCCTGTTCGGCTAGGGCATGACCGCCGTGCTCGTGCCGATCGGGCGGGCGCCCTGAGGCCGGCGGCGGCAGGGGTCAGGTGCGCGGGTCGTCGAGCAGCAGGCTCGTGGTGGTCGACAGGGTCGGCTGCACCGGAAAGGTCTGCAGCGGTGGCGCCTGCAGACGGGCGACGGTGTCGCTGCTCGAGGCGGCGTCCTGCATCGCCGCCGCAGTGGATGGTGCCACCGTTGCCGGGGTGCGGATCAGCGCATCCGCCGCGTCCTGATACTGTTCCGGCGTCGTCGAGCTGTTCAGCGTGCGGATCTGCTCGGTGAGATAGCCGTCGACCCCGATATAGTCCTTGAACGCCTGCCGGATGTCGGCCTGCGCCGGGTCGAGGATGATGGACTCGCACAGCGCGATCTGCTGCAGGTCGATGCCCCTGATCTGGTCCGTCACCTCCTGGGTCGTGGTCCCCATGGAAAGCCCGCCGAGCTGCGGCTTGATGACGGAGTCGATGGGCAGCGTCACCCCGGTCAGGGTCAGCGTGTGGCTATCCGGATCATAGATCCGCCGGCAGACCATGTGCACCTTCTGCATCCCGCCGCCCGGTTCGGCGACCTCGACGTAGCCGCGCATCAGCACGTCGGAGTCGCAGGCGGAGAGCAGCAGCAGGAGGGACAGGGCGAGCCGCTTCACGGGCGCATCTCCAGGGCGGGGACCATCCGGCGCAGCATAGCTGTCCCAAACCGCTGGCAAGCAGGATCGTCACGCGGCGGCGAGCGCCAGGCACTTGCGCATCAGCGACGGCAGCGCCTCCCCCGCCAGCGAGCCGGGCGCGCGCAGGAAGCCGTGCTCGAGCAGCGCCGCCGGCACGCGCTCCACCGAAGCGGCATAGACGTCGAGCGTCAGGGCGAAGTGGGTGAATAGGTGCGGCACCGAGCCGAGCCGGCGCCAGGCCGTGTCGGCTGGAGCCTGGACGAGCGCCTCCGTCTCCGGCCACGGCCGCTCGCGCCACGGCGTGCCTGGCGCCTCCGTCATGCCGCCGAGCAGGCCCGAAGGAGGACGGCGTCGCAGCAGCACGCGACCGTCACGGTCCGAGAGCAGGAACACTGCGCCGAAACGTCGAGGCCGCACCGGCTTGGCGTCACGCGCGGGCAGCGTCGCGGCCAACCCCAGCGCGCGCGCGGCGCAGGGCCGCATCCAGGGGCAGAGCGCGCACGCCGGGCGCCGCGTGCAGATCGTCGCACCCAGATCAAACAGCGCCTGCGCGAAGTCGGACGCCCGCGCCTGTGCCGCCGGCTCGCGGTTGAGCCCGGCCGCGGCGGCGGCGATCATCCGCCTCGCCCGCGGCAGCGGTGCCGTGATCGCGAACAGGCGGGAGGTGACCCGCTCGACGTTGCCGTCCACCGGCACCACGGGTCGTCCGAAAGCGATGGCGGCGATGGCGGCGGCGGTATCGGCGCCGCCGCCGCGCAGGCGGCGCAGCCCGTCCACGTCCTCGGGAAAGCCGCCGCGCGCCGCCACCTGGCTCGCGCAGGCGTGCAGGTTGCGTGCCCGGGCGTAGTAGCCGAGCCCGGCCCAGGCGCGCAGCACCTGCTCCTCCGGCGTCGAGGCCAGATCCTGCACGGTGGGGAACGCCTCGAGGAAACGCCGGTAGAAGGGCATCACCGCGGTCACGCTGGTCTGCTGCAGCATGATCTCGCTGAGCCAGACGTGATACGGATCGGCGGTCTCGCCCGGACCGGCGCGCCATGGCAGCACGCGGCGATGGCGGTCGTACCAGCCGAGCAGGGCGTCGGCGGGCGGAGGATCGGCAGGATGAGACGGGGCAGCCACGGGAGGCATCCATGACCAAGGAGGACCGTCACGTCTACGGCCCGCGCGCGCTGTCGAGCCTGCTGCCGGCGATCACCCGGCCTGCCTTGCGCAGCCGCAACGCCGCCGCGGCGCAGCTGATCGCGGACTGGGAGACGGTGGTCGGGCCCGCGCTGGCCAGCGTCACCCTGCCGCGACGACTCTCTGCCGGCACCCTGACCCTGGCCTGCGCCGGTCCGACGGCGCTGGAGCTGCAGCACCAGTCGCAGCTGCTGATCGGTCGCATCAATGGCCATTACGGCCGCCTGCTGGTCGATCGCCTGCGCTTCGTGCAGGAGGAGATGGCCGCCGTGCGGATGCCCCTGCCCGCGCCCCGGGCGCCGCTGCCTCCGGTGGAGATCCCCGACATGCCCGAGGGTCCGCTGCGCGACGCGCTGGCGGCGCTTGGCGGACAGATCGCGCGGCGGCGTCAGGCGACCTCGCCGGACGCTGCGCCGAGCCCCGCGTTCAGGAGGAAAACGGTGCCTTTGCAGACGGTTGCGGAGCCGGAGGGGTCCGCGCCGCACGGTCCCTGCGGGTCCGGCGCCGCACCCTTGCCTTGCGGCAAGGCGAACGGCTAAATGCCGCGCCGACCGGGAGCCCGCTGCATGCCGACCACCCTTCGCCGCCGTTCCCTGCTCGGTGCGATCATGGCGGTCGGCGCCGCACCGGCGCTGGCGCAGGCCCCGACGCAGATCCGGCCGGCGGATCCGCGCATGGGCGAGCGCATCCTGGGCCATCCCGAGGCCAAGCTGGTCGTGCAGGAGTGGTTCTCGCTGACCTGCACCCACTGCGCCCGCTTCGCCCAGGAGGTGTTTCCGGAGGTGCAGGCGAAGCTCATCGACGCCGGTCGTATCCGCTACCTGTTCAAGGATTTCCCGCTCGATCAGCTGGCGCTGGCCGCCGCGATGGTGGCGCGCAGCCTGCCGGCCGAGCGCTACGAGCCGTTCGTGCTGGCGCTGCTGTCGAGCCAGGACCGCTGGGCGTTCGCGCGCGACGTCGATCCGCAGGCGCAGCTGCAGCAGATGGCGGCGCTCGCCGGCATGTCGAAGTCGAGCTTCGACTCCGCGATCAACGATGACGGCCTGCGCCGCGCCATCCTGGCCGAGCAGGATCGGGCGCAGAGCACGCTCAAGATCGACAGCACGCCGACCTTCGTGTTCGGCACCGCCACCCATTCCGGCGAGATCGACTATGCCGCCTTCCTCAAACAGGTCACCGCGGCCGGAGCCTGAGCCGACGCCGGTCCTGCCGCCGGCAGGCGCCCGTTTCGTCCGGCTGCGCATCGCCGGCTTCAAGAGCTTCGCCGAGGCGGCCAGCGTCGAAATCCTGCCCGGGCTGACCGGCATCGTCGGGCCCAACGGCTGCGGCAAGTCCAACGTGGTCGAGGCGCTGCGCTGGACGATGGGCGAGAGCTCGGCCCGCTCGTTGCGCGGCGCCGAGATGGACGACCTGATCTTCGCCGGCACCGCTGCCCGTCCGGCGCGGCATTACGCCGAGGTCACCCTGACGCTGGAGGATGCCGCAGGGCTCGCGCCGGCCCCGTATGACCACCCGCCGGCCGAACCGTCACTCCCTGATCAGCCGCCAGCTGATCGATCTGAGCTGGAGATCACGCGACGGATCGAGCGCGGCGTCGGCAGCTCGTATCGGATCAACGGCCGCGACACCCGTGCCCGCGACGTGCAGACCCTGTTCGCCGACCTCGCCAGCGGCGCCCGCTCCTCGGCCTTGGTCAGCCAGGGCAGGGTCGCCGCGATCGTCGCCGCACGTCCGGAGGAGCGCCGCTCGATTCTGGAGGAGGCTGCCGGCATCACCGGCCTGCACGCGAGACGGCACGAGGCGGAACTCAAGCTGCGCGCCGCCGAGGCCAACCTCGCGCGCGCCGAGGACCTGCGACTGCAGCTCGAGGCGCGGCTGAGCGACCTCGACGCGCAGTCGCGTCAGGCCGACCACTACCGCACCGTCGCGGCCGGTCTGCGCGACGCCGAGGCGGCCCTGCTGGCGCTGCTGCACGGCCGCGCGCGGCGTGCGGTCGACCAGGCGCACGCCGCCGGCGTCGCCGCCGCGAGCAGCCTGCACGACGCCGAAGCCCGGGCGGAGGCGGCCGAGGCCGCGGAGCAGCAGGCGCAAGCCTCGGTGCCGGCGCCGCGCGATGCCGAGGCCGCCGCGCGCGGTGTCCTGGACCGGCTGGAGCTCGCCACCAAGACGCTGGCCCAGGAGGAAGGCCGCTGCGAAGCCGAGGCGGCCGCGGCGGATCTGCGTGCGCGTCAGGGCGAGGAGGACGCGACAGCCGCGGCCGGCCGACTGGCGGACGCCGAAACCACACTGGCGCGGCTGCAGGCGGATCACCTCGCGATGCGGTCGCGTCGGGCCGCCATGCCGTCGCTGCTGCAGCAGGCGGGTGAGGCGCTGGGGCAGGCCGAGGCGGATCTCGCGGATGCCGCCCGCGTGCTGTCGCAGGCGACCGCGCAGGAGGCGGCGGAGCGAAGCCGGGCGGCGCAACAGGCGCGGGATCGCGAGATCGCGGTGCGCCAGCTGGAACGGCTCGATAGCCAGCTCGAAGCGCTGCGGGCGGAGCATCAGGCGGTGCTGCGCGAGCTCCCCGACCAGGATGCAGTCGACGGGCTGCAGCAGGCAGGGGAAGCAGCGGGGCTTCGCGTCGATGCGGCCAGGCAGTCTGCCGAACAGGCCGCCGAGGCGCGTATCGAGGTCGCCCGCGAGGCGGATGCGGCGAACGCCGCCGAACTCGAGGCCAGCCGCGTCCGCGAGGCCGCGAGCCGGCTGGCGGCTGAGACGACGCAGCGCGCCGACCGGCTGGGCGAGGAGTTCCGCAGCGTCGAGGCGCAGGCGCTGCAAGCCGAACGCCGCCTGATCGCCGAGGCGGTGCGCAGACAGGCGGGCGACCGCACGGCGCGGTGCCAGACCGCGCTTGAGGCCGCGCGGCAGGCGCTGGAAGCCGCGGAGGCCCGCCGTGCCGCGGCCCAGCAGGCGCACGCCGCGGCTCAGCAGCAGCACGCGGAAGCCGAGCGGCGGCAGCGACAGATCGAGGCGGCGAAGCACGCCGCC
>CAXTNV010000179.1:0-5251 GCA_964245755.1 uncultured Acetobacteraceae bacterium
GATCGAGGTGGTCTGCGAGGACCAGGTCGCGGAGCGGGCGATCGAGGCGATCACCGAGGCGGCCCGCACCGGACGCATCGGCGACGGCAAGATCTTCGTCAGCACGCTCGACGAGGTGGTGCGCATTCGCACCGGGGAGCGCGACGAGGACGCGATCTGAACGGCCGCCGCCGCGGTCGCAATTTCGCCGTGACAGCGCGGCCGCGCGGCTTGCGCACGTGGGCCAACGTGGCACGCTGATTGCTCGGCTTCGTGCTGGGATCCCGCCCAGCACTCCCCAGACGGCCGCGCCCCGCGGCCGCAAGCAGCAAGGTATTTCATATGGCGAAAAAAGCGTCGGCGACAGCTCCCGTTCCGCCTCCGGCCGCGCCCGCGCCCGACCACGTCGCGAAGGTGATGGAGCAGCTGCAGGAACACTCGGTCGAGTACGTGGACCTGCGCTTCACCGACCCGCGGGGCAAGTGGCAGCACACCACGCAGCACGTCTCGACCATCGACGAGGACGTGTTCCGCGACGGGATCATGTTCGACGGCTCGTCGATCGCCGGCTGGAAGGCGATCAACGAGAGCGACATGATCCTGATGCCGGATGCGGAAACCGCGGTGATGGATCCGTTCGCGGCGAAGCCGCAGCTGATCCTGTTCTGCGACATCGTCGAGCCCTCGACCGGGCAGCTCTACAACCGTGACCCGCGCGGCACCAGCAAGCTTGCGGAGCAGTACCTGAAATCGACCGGCATCGGCGACACCGCCTTCTTCGGCCCGGAGGCGGAGTTCTTCATCTTCGACAGCGTGAAGTTCGGCACCGGCGCCAACTATGCGACCTACCAGACCGAGAGCATCGAGGGTCCCGGCGCCTCGATGAAGGACTACCCGGAAGGCAACATGGGTCACCGCCCGGCGGTGAAGGGCGGCTACTTCCCGGTGCCCCCGGTCGACAGCGAGAACGACCTGCGCGCCGAGATGCTCTCCACGATGGGCGAGATGGGGCTGATCATCGAGAAGCACCACCACGAGGTGGCGCAGAGCCAGCACGAGCTCGGCACCAAGTTCGGCCCGATGACCAAGATGGCCGACCAGATGCAGATCTATAAGTACTGCATCCACAACGTCGCGCATTCCTACGGCAAGACCGCGACCTTCATGCCCAAGCCGATCTACGGCGACAACGGCTCGGGCATGCACGTGCACCAGTCGATCTGGAAGGACGGCAATCCGGTGTTCGGCGGCAACGGCTACGCCGACCTGTCGGACAGCGCGCTGTACTACATCGGCGGCATCATCAAGCACGCCAAGGCGCTGAACGCCTTCACCAACCCGTCCACCAACTCGTACAAGCGGCTGATCCCGGGCTTCGAGGCGCCGGTGCTGCTCGCCTACTCCGCGCGCAACCGCTCCGCCTCGTGTCGCATCCCGTACGCGACAAGCCCCAAGGCCAAGCGCGTCGAGGTTCGCTTTCCCGATCCCACGGCCAACCCCTACCTGGCGTTCGCGGCGATGCTGATGGCCGGGCTGGACGGCATCAGGAACAAGATCCATCCCGGCGAGGCGATGGACAAGGATCTCTACGACCTGCCGCCGGAGGAGCTGCACAGCATCCCGACCGTGTGCGGCTCGCTGCGCGAGGCGCTGGTGGCGCTCGCCGCCGACCACGCCTTCCTGCTCGAGGGCGGCGTGTTCTCGGAAGACCAGATCGAGAGCTACTGCGAGATCAAGTGGAAGGAGGTCTACCGCTTCGAGCACACGCCGCATCCGGTCGAGTTCGAGATGTACTACTCGGTCTGACCCCGGGCTGGCCTGCGCCGCCGCGGCTCAGCGCGTCGCGTCGGCCAGGAACAGGCGCGACCAGAGCCTGCGCTCCGCCTGCTCGGGATCGTCCTGCAGGCGGCTGACGCGGTCGAGGATCATCGTCGTGCGGGTGCGCCCGTCATAGGGCGGCCAGTCCGGCAATCCTGCCGCCGCCGGCGGCCCGCCGGCGATGAACGCGACCCAGGCGGCATGGATGCGCTCGGCGAGCGCCGCATCGAAACCCGCGATCAGGGGCGCCAGCTGCGGATCGTCCGGGTTGTTCCACACGTAGGGCAGCTCCGAGACGTGCGCGGCGCGCCCCCGGAACGGACCATACTCCGCGCGCTTGTCGAAGCGGTACATCCAGGCGGTGCCGCCGGCGCCTTCCTGCGCCTCGGCGAGCCGCACCGACGGGATCCAGTACTCCTCCGCGGTGAGCGCGCGCCAGCGTATCTCCGCCGGATCCGGCGCCGTCATCGAGGCGTCGTAGCGCGACAGGATGGCCTCGAACCGGCCAGCGTCCATGTTGGACAGGCTGCGCCCGTCCAGCGGCCGGGACGCCGCACCCGGCGGCAGGAACAGCCTCGCCTCGTCGCGGTTGGTGCCGAGCAGCAGCGCCACGTGCACTGCACTGCCGAGCGCGATCGCGGTCTCCGGCATCGCCGGCAGCAGGGTGCCGTCGATCAGCGGCCGCAGCGGGTAGCTGAACGGTATGTCCAGCATCAGCGCGTGCTGCGCCTCGATCAGCCGGTCGGTATCGAGACCGAGCAGCCGGTCGGCGCGCCCAGGGGGGAGGCCGAGCAGCGCCAGGTAGCGCAGCCGGACCTCGCCCGCCTGCTGCAGCGACAGCACGGTGCGTCCGCCGCCGCTCTCCAGGATCGCGCGCGCGAACAGGCCGCGCGCCGCGGGCGAGGCCAGCAGGGCCGCGACGTCCTTGGCGCCCGCGGACTCGCCGCCGAGGGTGACGCGGGAGGGATCGCCGCCGAAGGCCGCGATGTTGTCGCGCACCCAGCGCAGCGCCAGCAGCTGGTCGCGCAGGCCGTTATTGCCGCTGCCGCGATAGGCGCCCCCGATCGCGTCGCCGAGCTCAAGGAAGCCGAACACGCCGAGGCGGTAGTTCAGGGTGACGCACACCACGCCGGAGCGGGCGAAGCGCGCGCCGTCGAAGATCGGCTGGCTCGCGGCACCGCTGACGTTGGAGCCGCCATGCAGCCATACCAGCACCGGCCGTCCTGCGGAGGCCCCGCCCGCTGCGCTCCGCGGCGCCGCGTCCGGCGCCCAGACGTTCATCGACAGGCACTGCTCGCTGCTGTCGGAAGCGGCGCTGCCGAGGCGCTGCACGGCGATCGGGCCGAACCGCACGGCCTCGCGCATCCCGGACCAGGGCGCCGCCGCCGCCGCCGTCCTGAAGCGCCCCGGGACATGGCCGTACGGGATGCCGAGAAAGGCACGGACGCCGCAGCACCTGCGGCCGCGCAGCAGCCCGGCCCGGATGCGCAGCACCGCATCGGGGCCGTCGGGCGGCTCGGTCTCCGGCGAGGCGGCCGGGCCGGCTGCGCCCGCGAGTGCCGCACCGAGCAGCATGGGGGCTGCCTGCAGCAGCCGCCGGCGCTGCAGCCTCATTCGCCCGACAGCTCGCGCCGGCTTCGGTCCAGCTCCTCGCTGTAGCGGCGCAGCGCGTGCTGCTCGGTCAGGATCCCGATCACCCGGCGCAGCTCCAGGTCGTCCACCACCACCAGCGCATCGCTCTCCGCCTGCTCGAACAGCGCGATCGCCTCCTTGACGTTCATCTGCGGCAGCAGCGCCGCCTCCTCCTCGTCGAGCAGCTCGCCGAGCCGGGTCACCTCCCTGGCCGCCGCGTGCAGGTCCGGCACCTGCACGATGCCCAGGTAGCGTCCGGTCTCGTCCACCACCACGATCCGCGGCGTCGAGCCGAGCGGGTAGTCGCGCCGCACCGAGGCGACTGAGGTGTCGGCGCGCAGGGTGCGCAGCTCGCGGCGCATCATGCGCCCGACGGTGAGGTTGCGTATCCAGCCGATGTCGAGGGCGCTGCGGATGGCCTCGCCGCGCAGGTGGAAGCGCCAGGTGGCGAAGGAGTAGCCGAAGGTGCGGCGCACGGTCAGTGCCGAGACCACCGAGGCGACCAGCACCGCCACCGTCAGCGGCAGGCTGCCGGTGGATTCGAGCGACAGGAACACCATGGTCAGCGGGCCACCGACCACCGCCACCGCCAGCGCGCTCATGCAGATCAGCGCGCAGATCACCGGCGGCAGCGATTGCGTGGTGAGCAGCCCGAGCAGGTCGCCGCACAGCGTGCCGGTCAGCACGCCGAGGAACAACGAGGCGAAGAACAGGCCGCCGCGGAACCCCGAGCCGATCGAGATCGCCGACGCGAGCGCCTTGAGCAGCAGCAGGAAGGCGGCCTGGCGCAGCCCGTACTCGCCGTTCAACCCGAGCCGGAGTGCGGCGTGCCCGGACGACATCACCGCCGGCGTGATCAGGGCGAGGCAGCCGACGATCAGGCCGCCGATGGCAGGGCGGCACCAGCCCGGCACCCGCGAGCGGCGGAACGCGGCCTCGGTCAGGGTGACCATGTGCATGATGGCGATGCCGACCAGGGCGCTGATCACGCCCAGCAGCAGGATCGCCGCGTAGTCGCGCCAGTCGATGCTGCCGGGCATCGGCAGGTTGAGCGAGGGAGCGGCGCCGTCCACCGCGTGGGTGACGATGATCGCGCAGATCGCCGCCAGCGTGACCGGCGCCAGGTTGGCCAGCGAGTAGGTGCCGATCACCAGCTCGAAGGCGTAGAAGGCGCCCGCCAGCGGCGCGTCGAAGGCGGCCCCGATGGCGCCTGCGGCGCCGCAGCCGACCAGCGTGCGCAGGTCGCCGCGACGCACCCGGAATGCACGGCCCAGCCTGGACGCGAAGGCGGAGCCGATCTGGGTGTAGCCGGCCTCGAGGCCGATGGAGGCGCCGGCGCCGTTGGAGATCAGCGTCTGCAGCACCACGATCAGGCTGTCGCCGAGCGACATCCGCCCGCCGTGCAGCGCGTTGGCCTCGATCGGATCGACCGGCCTGGTGGGCCGCACCCGGGCGATGGCGAGCCCGCTCAGGCCGAGCAGCAGCCCGCCGAGTGCCGGAACCATCACCACCCGGGTCGGCTCGATCGAGACCAGGCCGGACAGCCGGCCGTCATTGTTGAGCGCGAACAGGATGCGGTGCGCGAGCATCGTGATGTCGTTCATGGCGACCACCATTGCACCGGCGGCGACCCCGACGCAGGAAGCCAGCAGCACCAGCCAGATCTCGTCGGCGCGGACCAGGGCGCGCAGCGTCTGCGGCGCGTGCAGCACCCAGCGGCCCACCGGCGCCGCCCGGTTGCGGATCGAGAAGCCACGCCGGGCGCCGACGCCGCGGCTGGCGCCGCCGGCCCGCGATCCGGCGGCGGGCGCTGCGGCGTGAC
>CAXTNV010000180.1:0-4194 GCA_964245755.1 uncultured Acetobacteraceae bacterium
GGCGCGATCGCCGCACACAACTCGTCGGGAACAAGAGGTCTGGCCATACCTCCCAAAACGCACCGAAACCGGTTCGTTAGGCGCTCTTAGTTTCGACGCCAACGACGGCGCTTGTGTCGAAGCCCGGACATCCTTGGCGAGCGCGCCACTCTTCATGTAGCAGTCGTCGACCTCGCCGGAATTATCTCCTTCGGCATGGGACACCAGCGCGAAGAGCTTCGGTTTGTCGTCGTTTCTCCTGGTCCAGAAGCCGTGGAGATTCACCTCGAACAAGAGCACGGAACGGAGATGGCGCGGATGAACCGTCCCAGCGTCATGCGCGAGGTCGGCCTCCGACAACAGCGTATAGATTTGCATTTCGAACGAGCGCATGACTACCTCCTGTCGATCGGCGGCTCGGGCGTGCGACCGGTCCGGCGGCCCCGGGCCCCGCACGTTGTTCAAGGCTGGATGTGATCATGCCCGCGTAGGGCCGATCTTTGGCTTCACTTCGCGAGATGAGCGCACGTCTCCTGCTGCCAGATCCGGAACGCCTTGTCACACGAGTGCCGATAGTCGTGCGCCGTCATTAGATTACGTCGCAGGCGGCAGTGGCCGTAGATAATACCTTGGGCACAGAGGAAGCGCTGCGCCTGGCCAGGCGACTTGAACCTCTGCATCTGCCCCTCGCGTCGCAGCGTGGGCCGGTGCGAGTTCTCGGCCCTGTTGTTGAGGTAGCGGCTCTGTCGGTGCTTGACCTCCGGGAGGATGTCGCGGTGCGCGACGCCGTCGCTGCGCAGGCCGTCGGTGACGATGCGACGTGGCTTGTACTGGAGGTTGCGGAGCAGGCGCTTGAAGAAGCGTTCGGCGGCGGTTGCGTTCCGTCCTGCCTGCACCAGGATGTCGAGCACGACGCCGTTCTGGTCAACCGCTTGCCAGAGATAGTGCTGCTCGCCATCGGTCCGCAGGAACACCTCGTCCAGATGCCAGGTATCACCCGGCCTGGGACGCCGGCGTCGCAGCCTGGAGGCGAGGCCCTGGCCGAACTTGAGGCACCAGCGCCGGACGCTCTCGTAGGACACGACGACCCCTCTCTCGGCCAGCAGCAGCTCAACATTTCGCAGGCTCAGGCTGAACACGTGGTAGAGCCAGATCGCGTGGCTGATGATCTCGGTCGGGAAGCGGTGGCCGTGAGGAGCGTCAAGTCGCTGGCTCATGCCGACAGCCTGCACTGATCGCGCGCCTGCGGCCAGACGGCTCCAACGTGACAATGCCGCTTGGGCATATGATGCCGCTGCTGTGGTTACGGCCCCATCTGTCCGTTTGATGGAGTGTAAAAGGCAGCGGGCTCCCCGGCTTGAAAGCAGCCGTGAGCCTGACAGGTTAGATGATGGCAAGGCCTGACGGAAGGTTCTCGATACAGACCGCACTCTCATGGCGCCAACCCGGATGGCTGCATGTGGACGAGCATTTGCCAAGTGAGTATCCCGGCGGCGATCTTTGGTTCGTTGGGGAAGCACCCGACTGGATTGCACTGCCTGTAGCAACGCATCTGCTGCCTGATCACTTGCTTCGGAACTTCAGGTCGCCGATCCGCGAGACGATGGTCTTCAGGATCGGTGAAGTGTTTGCTTCGCTGTAGCCAAGCGAGAGATCGATCATCGGGGGCACCCCAACGAGTGGCCTACTGATGACGGTCGCAGGCAGGAGATTCTGAGCATAAAGCGGCATCAGGGCAACACCGCCTGTCGACACGACGAGAGACATCGCCATCGAGAGGTTATCCACGAGATGTTCCGGGGTAAGATCCACGCCGGTTCGCGCAGCATAGCCGTCAGTGACCGCCCGGAGTGCCGGGGACTTGTCGTGCGGAACGCCGACCAACGGCTCGCCGACAATGTCCTGCGGCGCGACCGCTTTCAGCTTTGCGAGCCGATGGCCCACCGGCATCAGCGCGATCAGCGGCTCGTCAGCCAGGCGGGTGAACACGACGCCCGATGTGCCCTGTTCCCTCCGCATGAAGGCCAGATCGATCTTGCCACGCATGAGCCCAGCCGCGAGTTCGAGCGACGACAGGCTCAGGATAACCGTCTCCGTGTTGGGCAGTTCATTGCGCATGATGCGCATCACCGCCGGTAGCCAGTCGATCTCGTAGCCGGTCAGGAAGCCGATCGCGAAGCTGGCCTTTGGTGGAGTCGCCGCACGCCAGGTAGCCTCCTTCGCCGCTTCCACCTGAACCAGAATGCTTCGCGCGTGGTCGAGGAAGACCCGCCCCGCTTTGGTCAGATCAATGCCCTTGGTGCCGCGCGTCATCAGCTCGCAGCCGAGATCATTCTCCAGATCACGCATCTGGCGGCTCAGGGAGGGCTGCGCCGTGTGCAGCCGCTTCTCGGCGGCGACTGTGAGGCTGCCCTCCTCAGCAACGGCAATGAAGTAGCGGAGGTGCCGAAGATCCATCGCCATACCCTAGAGGCATGGGACCACACCAACAAAGTCTTTTTCAAGAATCGGGGCCAAGCTTAGATCCCGAGCAACGGCAATGAAGTCCAAACCAGCCTCCTAAACCGCGCGGCTCCATAGGCCGCCGGATCCAAACGGGAGAGGTATGACGAACCCGGCCGTGTTGAGGGAAGTACAATGACCACTCCCGTCGTCCTGATCACCGGCGCGTTGACAGGCATCGCCCGCGCAACCGCGTTCCTCTACGCCAAGAAGGGGGCGAAACTCGTGGTCTCCGGCCGTCATGAAGACGCCGGCGCCGCGCTCGTCGCAGAACTGCGCGCCATTGGCACAGAAGCCGAGTTCGTCCGCGCCGACATCCGCCACGAGGATGACGTCCGCGCGCTGATTGACAAGACCGTCGCGCGCTTCGGCCGCCTCGACATCGCGGTCAACGCTGCAGGCACCGAAGGGCAACCCGGTCCGGCGGTCGAGCAGACACCCGAGAGCTATGCGGCCACCTTCGATACCAACGTTCTCGGCACCATCCTGAGCGTCAAGCACGAGCTGCGGGTCATGCTGCCCGGAGGCAAGGGCAGCATCGTCAACATCTCCTCCACCTTCGGGCATGAGGGTGGTGCTGGCGCGTCGATCTATTCGGCGAGCAAGCACGCCGTCGAGGGCTTCACCAAGTCGGTCGCGCTCGAAGTCGGCACCCAAGGCGTTCGCGTCAACGCCGTCGCGCCGGGCCCGATCCAGACCGGGATGCTTGACCGTTTCACCGGTGGCCAGGCGGACGTGAAGTCTTATCTCGCCACACTCAACGCGCAGAAGCGTATCGGCCATCCCGACGAGATCGCGCATGCGATCGCCTTTATCGCGTCGGAGGAGGCAGGCTTCGTCACCGGCCACATCCTGACCGTCGATGGCGGAAAGTCGGCGGGCTGACCCCCAGGAGAGGCCGGACAAAACCCGGCCTCTCCACCGATGAGTTCACGGCCCGTCCTCCAAAGGAACCGCATCATGTCATCCGATATGCTGAAGCTGTATGAGGCGAGTGGCTCGCCCAACTCTCGGCGCGTCCGTATATTTCTTGCCGAGAAAGGCATCTGCGTTTCGCGCATCCCCGTCGATCTGGGCGCGAAGGAGCAGTCTTCCGACGCTTACGTGCGCATCAACCCTCGGCGCGTCGTTCCGACCCTCGTCATTGAGGACGGCACCGCGATTGGCGAGGTTCCCGCCATCCTGCGCTATCTGGAGGAAACCCATTCCAGCTCGCCGCTGCTTGGCTCTTCGGCCAAGGAGAAGGCGCTGGTGACCATGTGGGAGCGGCGGATGGAGCAGGAAGGCTTCGCCGTCGTCATGGAAACCGTTCGCAACAAGGTTCCCGGCTTGAAAGGCCGCGCCATCGCCGGGCCACACGATTATGAGCAGATCACGCAGCTCGTCGAGCGGGGTCAGACGCGGATCACGCACTTCTACTCCGATTTGGAAGCGCGGCTGAATGAGGCTGTCTTTGTTGCCGGCGAGCGGTTCAGCGCCGCCGATATCACTGCGGTCGTCGCGATCGATTTTGCTGCGCAAGCGCTGGACCTGTCCATACCTGAAAGCAACGCAGCAACAAAGCGTTGGTATGCCGGCGTCGCTGCGCGTCCCAGCTTTGCTGCCTGATCCCGACCGACAGGCCGCGCCTACATCGTCGAACGGCGGCCCTGCCGCCGTGGCCTGCCTCCGCGCGCGGCTCCCCGCCTCGCGCGCGACGTCACCAAAGAGCTC
>CAXTNV010000180.1:4204-5146 GCA_964245755.1 uncultured Acetobacteraceae bacterium
GTCTTACATCCATGACACCGCCCCGACTCAGCATGTCGAAGCCAATGGCATTCGCTTCGCCTATCGCCGGTTCGGCAAGCAAGGCGCCGTGCCGGTCGTCTTCAACCAGCACTATGCCGGAACCATGGACTATTGGGATCCGGCGGTGACGGACGGGTTGGCCCAGACCCGCGAGATCATCCTGTTCAACAACGCTGGCGTCTCGAGCTCTTCCGGTGAAACGCCGACCAGCTTCCAGGAGATGGGTGCCAGCGCGATCGCGTTCATACGTGCGCTGGATCTCACTCAGGTCGATGTTCTCGGCATCTCTATCGGCGGGTTCATCGCCCAGGAGATCGCCCTCCAAGATGGTGACCTTGTTCACAAGGTGATTCTCGTCGGCACGGGGCACCGTGGTAACGATATGCTTGCCAGTCGCTCGGCTGAGATCTTCGCCGGCACCTATGATCCGCCGGAGCATCTCTGGCTTTCCGTGCACTTCTCGCCGTCCGAGACCAGCCAGAGGGCCGGGCTCGCTTTCCTTGAACGTAAGCTGCGCCGTCAGGATCGCGATCCGGAGGTGAGCGAGCAGACCGCAGCAGCGCAGGGCGAAGCGATCGGCAAGTGGATCACGCCAAACGACAGCGCTCTCGACTACCTCGAGAGGATCAAGCAGCCCACGCTTGTCGTGCAGGGCAGCAACGACGTCATCATCCCGACGGCGCACTCTTTCACGCTTCAGCAGAAGCTGCCCAATGCGCAGCTGATCATCTATCCGGACTCCAGCCACGGCTCCATCTATCAGTATCCGGAGCTATTCGTGGCGAACGCGACGACGTTCCTGGATGCCTGACCGATCGACCCCGAACACACTGTCTGCCGCCGCCGGGTCCCTTGCCAACTGACCCGGCGTTGGTGCACAGGTCGGTCGATTGGCCAGTGTCGCCTGGTCGGGCTAGACGC
>CAXTNV010000181.1:0-956 GCA_964245755.1 uncultured Acetobacteraceae bacterium
GGGGGGGGGGGGGGGGGGGGGGGGGGGGGGGGGGGGCCCCCCCCCCCCCCCCCCCCCCCCCCACGACCGGCTGCCGGGCGAGCTCCCGGGAACGGTGGTGACGCTGGACCTGCCGGTGGCGGCCCGGGGGAAGCCGCTCTGACGGCGCGGCTGATCCTGGTCGTCGACGACGAGCCGCAGATCCACCGCTTCCTCCGTCCCGCCCTGGAGGCCTCCGGCTACCGGGTCGCGCAGGCACACGACGCGCAGAGCTTCCTGCGCCTGGCCGCGGCGGGCGCGCCGGATGCGGTGCTGCTCGATCTCGGCCTGCCGGACATGGATGGCCGCGAGGCGCTGGCTCGGCTGCGCGCCTTCAGCAGCGTGCCGGTGATCGTGCTGTCGGCGCGCAACCGGGAGGCCGAGAAGATCGCGGCACTCGACGAGGGCGCCGACGACTACGTGGAGAAGCCGTTCGGCCTGGGCGAGCTGCTGGCGCGGCTGCGCACGGCGCTGCGGCGGCAGGCCGATCCGAAGCCTGGCGGCGCCCCGGGCACGCCGCTGCGGGCAGGGCCGGTGACGCTCGACGACGAGGCGCGGCTGGTGCGCGTCGCGGGTGCCCCGGTGCAGCTCAGCCCGCGCGAGTACGCGCTGCTCGACGCGCTGATGCGCAACCCCGGACGGGTGCTGACGCACCGTCAGCTGCTGGTCTCGGTTTGGGGGCCGGCGCACGCCCACGACGTGCAGTACTTGCGCGTCTATATCGGCCACCTGCGGCAGAAGCTGGGGGCGGAGGCGGCGGCGATGATCGCGACCGAGCCCGCGATCGGCTATCGGCTGACGCTGCCCGAACCGCCGTGCGGCGATCCGGAGCCGCACCCGTGAGCCCGGTCGACGCCTCGCCCACGCTCGATCCGCTGTGCACGATCGGCTACGAGGGCAGCAGCGTCGCGCAGGTGCGCGGCGCCCTGCTCGACGCC
>CAXTNV010000181.1:966-5126 GCA_964245755.1 uncultured Acetobacteraceae bacterium
CGGGGCCGATCCGAGACAGGCGCAAGCCCTGCTCGACCTGCTCGACGCGGCGGCCGCCCGCACGCTGCCCGCGACGCCGCTGAAGATGACGGCGGCGTGACCGGCGCCGACGCAGCGCCGATCGCCACCATCGGCTACGAGCGCGCCACGCTCGCCGACGTGATCGCGCGGCTGAAGGCGGCGGGCGTCGAACTGCTGATCGACGTGCGCGCGATCGCCGCCTCGCGCCGCCCCGGCTTCTCCAAGCGCCTGCTGGCCGGCGGCCTGGCCGAGGCAGGAATCGGCTACCTGCACCTGCAGCCGCTGGGGACGCCGAAGCCGGGCCGCGACGCGGTGCGCCGCGGCGACGTCGAGACCATGCGCCGCATCTTCCAGGCGCACGTGCAGGGCGACCGCTCGGTCGCCGCGCTGGCGGAAGCGGCCGAGGCGGCGCGTGCCAACCGCGTCTGCCTGCTCTGCTTCGAGCGCGAGCCCGCGCGCTGCCACCGCGCGCTGGTCGCGGACCTGATCTGCGAGCGCACCGCGCAGCCGGTGCTGCATCTGCACGCGGGCGCCGTCGCGCCGGCACGGTGACGCCTTGCTAACGTAAGGTTATGACTTCTACACTTCCGCCCTTTGCGGATGACGAGCAGGAGGCAGGGATCATGGCCAAGCCGATCGCGACCCGTCACAGCGGCGAACGGCTGATGCTGCCGCATGCCGGCCAGATGCTCGGCGACGGCGACGACACCGTGTTCGGCGCCTTCGCCCGGCTGGCCGCGCGCGATCTGGAGACGCCGCTGGCACTGGTGATCGTCGAGGAGAACGGCCGCCTGCAGATACGCGGTGCCTGGGGCCGCTCCAGCGGCAAGAGCCTGCCGGTCTCGGTCATACGCATGCAGATGGGCAGCCAGCGGCGCATGACGCTGGAGATCGCCGACCTGTCGAGCGACGCGGGCTTCGCCGCCGCGCCGGAGGCGGAGCGTGAAGCGGGCTTCCAGTCCTATGCCGGGGCCACGCTGCGCGACGAGTCCGGCGCCTCGGTGGGGATCCTGTGCGTGCTCGACGAGCGGCCGCGGCGCTTCGGCCGCGAGGGGCTGGCGGCGCTGACCGACCTCGCGCGCTGCGCCAGCGCGATGCTGATCCTGGAGCCGGTCGCCGCGACCGACAGCAGCGCCTCGGCCGGGGTCACTGGCCTGCCGGGACGGGAAGCCCTGGAGGCGCATCTCGACAAGCTGGTCCTGGCCGCGGAGAAGGCCGGGCCGAACGCGCTGCCGCCGGGCTTCGCGGTGCTGCGCATCGATATCGGCCGCCTGACCGTGCTCAACGAGATGCATGGCCGCGGCGCGGTGGACCAGTCGCTCAAGCAGGTGGTGAGCCGGCTGCGCGCGGTGATGCCGAGCCACAGCTTCCTCGCCCGCCTCGGCGGCGGCGGCTTCGCGCTGGTGGTCGGCGGACGGGTGTCGGCGGCCGAGATCGAGGCGGTGGCGCTGCGGGTGATGGACCGCCTGCGCGAGCCGGCGCATATCGACGGTCTGGACCTGCCGCTCCGTCCATCCGCCGGGGTCGCCGCATTTCCCTCCGACGCCACCGACACCGCCGGGCTGATGCGCTGCGCCGAGGCGGCGCTGAGCCAGGCCAAGCGCGAGGGCGACGGGCGGCACGTGCACTCGACGCCGACGCTGCTGCATCATTTCGAGCTTTCCGCTGGGCTGGAGCAGGACCTGCAGCTCGCGACCATGACCGGCGCCTTCTCGCTGAACTGGCTGCCGGTGATCGACACCGCGACCGAGCAGGTGGTCAGCTTCGAGGCGCTGGTGCGCTGGAACCGCCCGGAGCACGGCGACATCTCGCCGGAGCTGTTCATCCCCTGCGCCGAGGCCACCGGCCTGATCGAGCAGATCGACAGCTGGGTGCTGGCCGCGGCCTGTCGCGAGGCGCAGTCGTGGGAGCGTGCGCTCGGCGTCTCGGTGAACATCTCGCCGGTGTGGATCTCGCACAACCGCCTGCCGGCGCTGGTCGGCCGGGTGCTGGAGGAGACCGGGCTGGATCCGGCGCGGCTGCAGATCGAGCTGTCGGAGCGGGTGCCGTTCGGCTCCGACGGCATGGCGCGCCGAGAGCTCGCACGGGTGCGGGCGATGGGCGTGCGGCTGGCGCTCGACGATTTCGGCAACGGCTTCTCCTGCCTCGGCCTGCTCGGCACCTACCCGTTCGACCAGGTCAAGCTCGACCGGCAGTTCGTCAGCGCGCTCGGCCGCGACCGCCGCGCCGAGGCGATCACCCGCTCGGTGCTGCAGATGGTGCAGTCGCTCGGCATGACCAGCTGCGCTGAGGGGGTGGAGACCGAGGAGCAGCTCGCCTTCCTGGACGCGCATGGCTGCGAGGAGATCCAGGGCTACCTGATCGGCCGACCGGTGCCGCGCCTGCCGCGCCCGGTCGGGGCGAGCGAGACGATCACCTCCTAGCGGAGCGGCGTGACGGCGCCGCCGCAACCCTCGCCGACCCACGTGGTTGAAGGCGCTTCACCTTGCCGAAGAGGCGCGCCGTGAGCCACCAGAAGACCAAGTCCGACAACGATACCAGCACCGCCCGCTCCGCCAAGGCGCAGAAGGCCGACGAGGTGCAGCAGGCCGGCACCGCCAAGGCGGGCGGCCTGCACGGCGATGCGTTCGTGCCGGAAGGCGGTCCGGCATCGGCGCCGATCCGGCACAAGGGCGCGCCGATGCCCGCCGCCTCCAACGCCACCGCTGGCGGCACCACCGGCGAGGAAGGTGCGAGCAGCGCCACCGCCGGAAAGGCGGAGAAGCAGGCCGCCTCGGCGCACGCGGCGGCGACCCAGAAGCAGGACGGGCGCGGCCACCGCAAGGCGGACTGAGCGCGGCCCCTGCCCCGGCGGCGGCGGCGCCGGGATCAGCCCGGCTCGGCCGGCTCGAAGTCGAAGCTGCCGTCGCGCGACTGCCACTGCTGCACCGTCAGCACGCGAGCGCCATTCCGGCTCTCGTGCGGCCCGTGCACCTGGCCGGCGGCGTGGCTGAGAAAGCCGCCCGGCTCGAGCGGCTGGCCGTTCTCGACCAGGTCGCCCTCGAGCACGTAGTGCATCTCCGCACCCGCGCGGTGCAGGTGCGCGGGGATGCGCGAGCCCGCCGGCATGTGCACGATGGTGGTGACCACGCCGCACGACGCGTCCTGGTTCAGGATCTGGATGCGGAACTCGCCCTCGGCGCCAGGGATTTCGAAGCGCACCGGCTCGACCTGGCTTGCCGCCGCCTGCAACTTGCGTCCGGTCGCTTGACCGGCGGTTTCGGGAGTGCTGCTGGACATGTCGAACCCTGCTCAATGATGCGGGGCTAACGCGAGCGGACCGGAGTGGCTGCACGCCCGGACGGAATTGCCGTTGCCGTCCGTAAGGTCCGGCAGGACGCAGGGGAACGACGATGCCGTACGAGCTCTATTACTGGAACGGCCTGCAGGGACGCGGCGAGTTCGTCCGGCTGGCACTGGAGGAGGCCGAGGCGCCCTATGTCGACGTCGTCCGCGAGCCGAAGCGCCGCGGCGGCGGCACGGCGGCGATGCTCCACCTGCTCAAGCACGGCGAAGGGGCGCAGCTGCCGTTCGCGCCGCCGTTCCTCAAGGACGGCGAGCTGATCGTCTCGCACGTCGCCAACATCCTGCTCTACCTGGGACCGAGGCTCGGGCTCGCACCAGCGGCGGAGCCGCTGCGCGCCTCTGCCCACGGCCTGCAGCTCACCGTCAGCGATCTCGTCGCCGAGGTGCACGACACGCATCATCCGCTCGCGACCACCCGGTACTACGAGGACCAGAAGGATGCGGCGCGCACGCGGTCGGCAGACTTCATCGAGCAGCGCATGCCCAGGTTTCTCGGCTATTTCGAGACCGTGCTGAAACGCAACCCGCACGGTCCGGGGCAGATCGTGGGCGACGCGCTCAGCTACGTCGACCTGTCGCTGTTCCAGCTGGTCGCCGGCCTGCGCTACGCCTTTCCGCGCGCCACCGCGAAGTTGGGCGAGCGTTATCCGGCACTGGTCGGTCTGCACGACCTGGTGCGGGGGCGTCCGAACATCGCGGCCTACCTCGCCTCCGACCGCCGACTCGCGTTCAACGAGTCCGGCATCTTCCGCCACTATCCCGAACTCGACCAGGACGCCTAGCCGCAGGCGTCC
>CAXTNV010000182.1:0-5039 GCA_964245755.1 uncultured Acetobacteraceae bacterium
CGCCGTCACAACCAGATCGTCTCCGCCTCCTCCCGCCGCGTCCGCTTCGCCAGAGACGCCCGACTTGCACTCAACATCACGACATCGGCTTGAACGATCTTGATCCTGTCGGGCAGCGCGATGCCTCTGGCACGAGACCTGACAGAACCGAACCTGCCGCGCTTTACCTGTATCGCGTCTGGCGACCGACCAGCGGTGAGGAATTGAGGGCCTTCCCGCTCTACCGCCAGCGCCTAACTGTCTTTGCGGGAGTGCCAGAGCGTGAGCCGGTCATGGAACTTTTCCTACCATTGAAATAGCGGCTGGCACAAAGCTGTTACCGCGGCTTGTCCTTGCTGCTATTCAAAGATCAGCAGGTCGCTGAGCGTCATCCGCTGCTTTCGAGCGAAACGTTGGCAGTCTCCGCTTCTGGAAGGCGACCCGAACCGCCGCAACGTTTAAGATCAAGGTGCAGAGCCTCCGGTGACCGACTGGACTACATTTGTCCGCGTCAGGCACTGCGGCGAGTTTCCGACCTGCGCGACGGGCGATATCGCCATGGCCGCCGCAAGTTGCTGCTGAGAAAGCTTATCTTGCGTCCGGATCGAGCAGCGACTAGGAGCCGGTCTTGCGCGGGTGCTCTCGCCGGAGCCACGCCATGAAGGCGTGATGAGGCTCCAGAGCCGCCTCTTCATCCAGCAACGCTGCAAGGCCGGCTCAAGCGCGCACATCGCGTGCGGCATACCGATAATGACGCAACGATGCCCGCCGCAGCACGTCCTCAACCAATGCCCGATGCAGCAGTGTCGCCGCCGCGGGATGCTTTTCCGCCAATCCCTCGGCTGCCGGCCGAAGCCGAGAATTACTGCCCTCCATCCAGCTCATCGTGATGGTCTCGCACCAGCTGGTTCGCCGCCTTGAGGTTCGGCCACGTTACCAGGAACATGAGTGCCAGGCCTCGGTCAGGATGCGCGAGTGCGTGCGCGATCGCCCGTTCCTCCGCCTCGACGTCGTCGAAATCCGGCAGGCCACGGAGGTAGGCCCGCAGGTGCTCGGCGCTGAGGAAGCGCTGGAACGCCGTCCAGCGTTGCGATGCGCAGGTCGATCTGCAGGCCTTCATCGTGATGGACAACAGCACGATCCGGCCAGCCCAGCGCTTCGGCTGGACGATGGTGGGCGATCTGCTGCTCGGTGACGTCGCTCGCGAAGTTCTCCGAGCGGCCGCCGGCCTCGACGGCGGCGATGTACGCCTCGACATCGCCCTTGAGATCGGACAGCTTCCGCAGACGCAGCGATACCATGAAGCGGCTACGCGGCTCGAAGTCGTCCCTTCCGCGCTCGCGCGGCAGGCTGGCTAGACGGGCCTGCAGCAAACGGCGCAGCTCTGCCCGCCCACCGGGCCCCAACGCCGGACCTGACGCGGCCAGGAGCCGGTCGGTGGTGCCGTAGCCGTCGGCATCGAGCAAGGCTAGCAGCTCAGCCGCCAGTCCGACGGAATCCCGACCGGGAGACAGGGTCAGGAGCTGACCCAGATCGGCACCAGCCTCGCGGAACACGTTGCTCAGGCTGCCTCTGCCTCGTCGCTGCACTCGAACACGCTCTCGGCAAGCTCTAGGAACAGACGCACCTGAGCCGCCGCGGCACCCGGATCCGCCGCAGCAAGTGGGCCGGCAATCGTCTCGCGCAGCCCTTCAAGCTCGCAGATCGGCGGCCGCACCTTGTCCCACTCGATGAATCCGCGCGAGCGCTGGGGTGGTGCGCAGCCGCTTTTCCACCTCCGCCGCCAGCCGGTTGCCGCCGTCGGTGCGGGCCAGGACGAGACGGAGCAAGCTTGCCAGCGCCGGATCACCCTTCATCTGCGCCATCAGCAGCTCGGCCAGTTGCCGGGCACCCAGCTGTCCCAGCGTGTCGACGCTCAGTGCCCGCGAGCGCGTCGCCTTCCTGGCCGGAGCCCGTTCGGGCGCAGCGGGCGGCTCCTCAACGACCGCTGGTGTGAGGCGTGATCGAGACACGCGGCGGCGGGACGGTATGCTCAGCTCGTGGCCACGGTAGATGGCGCGGGATCAGAAACGAGCCACTCCCGCAGCTTCGACCAGCGCCGACGTCCGTTGCCGCTTCTGACCGCGATGGCGAGCGCCCGTCGCTGTCCGACCAGCACCACCAGCCGCTTGCCGCGTGTGACACCGGTGTAGAGCAGGTTGCGCGCCAGCATGGCGTAGTGCTGGGTCGTCAGCGGGATCACCACCGCCGGATATTCCGATCCTTGCGCCTTGTGGATCGTGGTCGCGTAGGCCAGCACCAGCTCGTCCAGCTCGCCGAAGCCGTAGACCACCTCCCGGCCGTCGAAGGAGACGACGAGCTCGCTCTCCTCCATGTCGAGGCTGGCGATGACGCCGAGGTCGCCGTTGAACACGTCGCGCTCGTAGTCGTTGCTTACCTGCATCACCTTGTCGCCCTGGCAGAAGGTCCAGCCGAACCGCTCGACCCGCCGCTCGCCCGGCGGGTTCAGCGCCTGCTGCAGCTCCACGTTCAGCGCTCGTGCGCCCAGGCCGCCCCGGTTCATCGGGCATAGCACCTGCACGTCGCGCACCGGGTCCAGCCCGAACCGCGCCGGGATGCGGTCGCGCACCACCGACAGCAGTTTGCGCACGCCTTCCTCGGGTTCCTGAGCATCGACGAAGAAGAAGTCCGAGCCCTCCACCGCTTCCCACTCCGGCATCTGCCCGAGGTTGATCCGGTGCGCGTTGACGATGATGCGGCTCTGCGCCGCCTGCCGGAACACCTCGGTCAGCCGCACCACCGGCACTGCGTCCGAGCCGATGATGTCGGCCAGCACCTGACCCGGACCGACGCTCGGCAGCTGGTCGACGTCGCCCACCACAAGCAGGGCTGCCTGGTCCGGCAGCGCCTTCAGCAGGGCCCGCATCAGCAGCACGTCGACCATGCTGGCCTCGTCCACCACCAGCAGGCCGCAGTCGAGCGGATGCTCCTCGCTGCGCTTGAAGCCGCCGGTCTTCGGGTCGCTCTCCAGCAGCCGGTGGATGGTTCGGCCCTCGAGCCCGGTGCTCTCGGTCAGCCGCTTAGCTGCCCGCCCGGTCGGCGCGCACAGCGCCACCTCGACGCCCTTGGCGCGGATGATCTTGAGGATGGAGTTCACCAGGGTGGTCTTGCCGACACCGGGACCACCGGTGATCACCAGCACCTTGGAGCGCAGCGCCAGCTGGACCGCCGTCCGCTGGCTCTCGGCGAGGATCAGGGCGGTGCGGGCCTCCACCCAGGGGATCGCCCTATCCGCGTCGATCTCCGACCAGGGCAGACGGCCGCCGGCGAGGACGCGCAGCCGCTCCGCGATCGCCTGCTCGGCCCGGTAGAGGCCGGCCAGGAACAGGCAGTCCCGATCCATCACCGTGTCGGCCACCACCTCGCCGGCTTCCAGCTCCAGCGCAAGCGCGGACGCGATCAGCGGCGGGGACACCTCGATCAGCTTCTCCGTCAGCACCGTCAGCTCGTCGATCGGCAGGCCGCAGTGTCCCTCGTCCATGGCCTCGGCCAGGGCAAAGGAGATCCCCGCGCGCACCCGGATGGTCGCCGTCTTCTCGATGCCGAGCCTCTCTGCCACCCGATCAGCCGTCAGGAAGCCGATGCCGCGGATGTCGCGCGCCAGCCGGTAGGGGTTCTCGCTGATCAGCTGCACCGCCTCGGTGCCATAGGTCTTGTAGATCCGCACCGCCCGGCTGGTGCCGACGCCGTTGGCGTGCAGGAACAGCATGATCTCGCGGATCACCTTCTGGTCGGCCCACCCCGCGACGATGCGCGCAGCCCGCTTGGGGCCGATGCCGGTGACCTCGCGCAGGCGTCCCGGCTCCTGCTCGATCAGCTCGAACACGGCCGCCCCGAATGCCCGCACCAGCTTGGTCGCGTAGATCAGACCGATGCCGCGGATCATGCCGGAGCCGAGGTACTTCTCGATCCCCTCCAGAGTGGTCGGCGGGCTCGCCTTGAGGAAGGCGGCCTTGAACTGCAGGCCGTGGGTGCGGTCGGTGATCCAGGTGCCGCTCATCTGCACCCACTCGCCGGCGGCGATGGTGGCAGCGTGTCCGACCACGGTGACCAGATCGCGTTGCCCGCGCGCCTTGACCCGCAGGACGCAGAAGCCGCTGTCGGCGTTGTGGAACGTCACGCGCTCCACCAGTCCAGCCAGCGCCTCCGTGGGCGGTCCTTGACCGGCTATGGCCCGAGCAGGAGGCATTGCCGGCATCGGAGGACCCTCACGCCAAACCCAGGAACAGCGCGAGGGCCCGGTTGACCGCCACCAAAGTCAGATCGTCCAGGCGTCCGAAGGCCGGTCCCAACTTGCCGCAAGGCGGTGTCTGCGGCTTGTCGACCATGACCTGAGAAGACTTGGTCAAGCCGTTGCGGTCGTTCGGCTCAATCGAAATCCGCAGCAGTGGCGCATCGATCAGCGTGCTGGTGATCGGCAGCACCGTGACGGCGGGCAGCCCCACGAAGTGGTCGGCCTGCACGACGAGGGCTGGTCGGGGTTTCCCTTGCTCTCCCTGCAGGGTCACGGTGACCAGATCACCACGTCTCATGCCGTCCAGCCGCTGGTATCGGTCACGTCGGACCAAGCAGTGTGATCAGCGTCGCCTTGACGCTCAGCAGCTTCAATTACCCTTGACTGTCGGGAGCACTCCTGAGCAAAGCCGGGCACGCGCGTGTCAGGCACCCAAATCTGCACAGGCCGTAGCCCTGCTGCCTTTAATTTGTCGCGACGGCGCTGCACACGCCGCGCTCCGGTTCCGGTTGCTGCCATGCGTTACATGTAGCGGTCATATCGTGCCTGGACAAGGGCGCATGGCGGCGATGGAACACTGCTTGGATCACCCATGGTGAGGGATGTTGTCACATTCCGGAAGTGTGGAAATTGAAATGCATTCTCGGTTCGTGAACAAAGCGCTGACCGGGATCTTTAGGCGGTTCTGTCAGCGCTCGCGCCGGACTGCCCAACGTTCCTCATAGGAGCTTCTTGGGTCACGCGTTCTGCATGATCCCGAGCGCAG
>CAXTNV010000183.1:0-4978 GCA_964245755.1 uncultured Acetobacteraceae bacterium
GCGGGCGGGGCGGTCCGGACCGCGGGCGCGGCCGGCGGCGCTGGTTGCGCCAGACGAGGACGCCGGGCGGCTGATCCGCCGGCGTCGGCAAGGGGCGCATCGGCATCGGCGGCCCGGGCAGCCGGACCGGGAAGGGGGTTAGGCCAGGCCTTGGGCCGGTATGCGACAGGCTGCTGAGCGCCTCGAGCCGCACCGGCTCGCGCACGCGTCTGAACAACTGGGCCAGTCAGTGTGCCATCCTGCGCCGGCACGCCCGACCGGTGGCGCGCGCGGCGGGACGCCGGGCGTCACCAGGAGATCGCTCTCTGCACGCTGCGTATGCACCTGCCGTTGCTCTCACCAGTCAGAGAAGAGCTTCAGCATCCTGATCATGCGGGATCTTCATGATGCACCATCCTCGCTGCCGTCAGGACGCTCCGCGCAACCCGGCGCGCAGGCTGCGCCCGGCCTCGCTCGTCTCGTCAAGCAGCCCCAGCCGCAGGAACAGGTCGATCAGCACCAGGTTCACGTTGAACTTGAAGCGGTCGGTGTCGCGCACGACGCGGAACACCTCCTCGAGCGGCAGCAGCCGGAACTCTGCCACCTCGCCGTCATTCGGCACCGGCACCCAGTCGGGCGGCAGCCACAGGTCGTAGCAGTGCAGCAGGTCGCGGCGCAGTCCCTCCGGCCGCCGCATGTCGTAGCGGATCTCGCCCACCTCCACCGCGCGCAGCGCCCAGGCCCGCGGCAGGCTGCACTCCTCCTCCCCCTCCTTGATCAGCGTCTGCCTGGGGCCGTAGCCGGCCGGAATGCCGCCGGCCACCAGGTGATCGAGCTTGCCCGGATCGAGCAGCTTGTCGTCCGCGCGGCGCCCCACCCACAAATGCGGCCCGCCATCGGCGCCTGCCGGGTGCTGCACCAGGCCGTTCAGATGCACGCCCGCCGCCACCAGCCCGAAGCCGGGCAGCGCGCCACGGTCGATCCGGCCGAGGCTGTGACCCTGCCGCTCCGACAGGATGTCGAAGGCTTCGCCGCGATGGCGGAAATGCCCCCGCGCGGCCAGCGCAGAGGCGAGCGGCTCCAGCATCGCGGCGTCGACGATGTCGAAGCCGCCATCGGCGCTCGGCGCGAGCCCATGCGCGGCCAGCGCCGGCGCCAGCGCCGGGTCGATCCAGCCGAGCGACGCACCGTCGAGCCGTAGCGGATGCCGCCCGCCCGGCAGCGTTGCGTTGTTGCAGGCCGCGATGTGCCGGGCGAAGCCCGCGTAGCCCTCAAGGTCCGCGGGGCCACCCTGCTCGCCGCCCTGGCTCATGCGGCCGCGCCGGGTCCCGGTTGCGGGGGCCGGCCGGGCCAAGACATTTGCAATCCGGATGGCACGTGCCACATCCGCAGGTATGCCCTCTGCATCACCGTCCTCCCTCTCCCGACAGACGGCTCTGGAGACGGTCAGCGGCCTGCTGCCCTATCTCTGGCCGCGCGGCGACCTGCGCGGCCGCCTGCTGGTGGTCAGCGCCGTGCTGCTGCTTCTGGCAGCCAAGGCCGCCACGGTCTACGTGCCCTACGTCTATTCGCGTGCCGTGGACGTGCTTTCGCGGCACGATGCGTCGCACGTGGTCGTGGTGCCGGTGGCGCTGATCGTCGGATACGGCCTGCTGCGCATCGCCTCGGGCGGTTTCGGCGAGCTGCGCGACGCGGTGTTCGCGCCGGTCAAGCAGCGGGTGATCCGGGTGGTGGCGATGCGCACCTTCCAGCATCTGCACGCGCTCTCGCTGCGCTTCCACCTCGACCGCCAGACCGGCGGCGTCACCCGGGCGATCGAGCGCGGCACCGCGGCGATCGAGCTGATCCTGCGCCTGGGCATCTTCAACATCGTTCCCACCCTGATCGAGACGCTGATGGTCACGGTGGTGATCTGGCACCTGTTCGACTGGCGTTTCGCGCTCGCCACCCTGGTGACCGTGGTGGTCTATGTCGGCTTCACCGTCGGCTTCACCGGCTGGCGCATCGGCATCCGCCGCCGCATGAACGACATCGACAACGAGGCCAGCGGCAAGGCGCTCGACAGCCTGCTGAACTACGAGACGGTCAAGTACTTCGGCAACGAGGGGCACGAGGCGCGTCGCTACGACGAGGCCCAGGCGCGCTACGAGCGCGCCGCGGTGCGCACGCAGGTCTCGCTCAACATGCTCAACCTGGGGCAGGCCACCATCATCGCGGTGGCGCTCGCCGTGGTCATGCTGATGGCGGCCCGCGAGGTGGCGGCCGGGCACATGACGGTGGGCCGCTTCGTGCTGATCAACACCTACCTGATGCAGCTCTACGTGCCGCTCAACTTCCTGGGCTTCGTCTATGCCTCTCTACGCCAGGGCGTCGTCGACCTGGAGCAGATGTTCCGCCTGCTCGGCCGCTCGCAGGACGTCTGCGACCGCGCCGACGCCGCCCCGCTGCCGCCGCGGCTGGACGACGCGCCGGCGGCGACGCTGCGCTTCGAGGCGGTGCATTTCGGCTACCGCGACGACCGCGAGATCCTGCGCGGCATCAGCTTCTCGGTTCCCGCCGGCGGACGCGTCGCCATCGTCGGCCCGACCGGCGCCGGCAAGTCCACCATCAGCCGGCTGCTGTTCCGCTTCTACGACGTCTGGGACGGCCGGGTGACCGTGGACGGGCGTGACGTGCGCGATTACGCCCAGGCCAGCCTGCGCGCCGCGATCGGCGTGGTGCCGCAGGATACCGTGCTGTTCAACGACACCATCCGCTACAACATCGCCTACGGACGGATCGGCGCCAGCCAGAGTGAGATCGAGCACGCCGCCCGCCTGGCGCAGGTGCACGACTTCGTGCAGCGCCTGCCCGACGGCTACGACACCCGGGTCGGAGAGCGCGGCCTCAAGCTGTCCGGTGGGGAGAAGCAGCGCGTCGCCATCGCCAGGACCATCCTGAAGAACCCGCGCATCCTGATTCTGGACGAGGCGACCAGCGCGCTCGACACCCACACCGAGCAGGAGATCCAGGCTGCCCTGCGCACGGTGGCGACCGATCGCACTACCCTGGTGATCGCGCACCGCCTGTCGACGGTCATCGACGCCGACGAGATCCTGGTGCTCGAGGACGGGCGCATCGCCGAGCGCGGCACCCACCGCAGCCTGCTGGCGACCGGCGGCCTGTATGCCCGGATGTGGGCGGCGCAGGCCGAGGAAGAGCATGTCGACGCGGTGCTGGCGTGACCCGCCGCCCGCGACATCGAGAAAGGACCAGAGCATGAGCTCAGAGACCAGCCGCGCCACCCCGCCGGGCGCCATTCCGCATCCGACACCTGATGCCACCCTGGGCCAGGACGGCTCCGTCCCCGCGGAACTCAGCCACGCCGGCGCCGTCGTCGACAAGGCCATCGAGTACATGATGAGCAAGGACCTGCCGCCCCTGGCGATCGCGTCCGCCCTGCTCGGCGGCTCGCTCGGCGTGCTGGCCCGCACGATGGATCAGGCGGCGATGCTGCGAATGCTCGCCAACGCCGCCGACAGCGTGCGTGCGGGTGAGCTGCATCCGAGTTGATCCGGGAGAGCGATCCGCCTCGGACCGCAGCCTTGACGGAGCGGCCCCAGGCCGCCATAAGCCGCGCCTGCATCGAAGCGACGCCGGCGCGTCTGCCGGGCTTTTGCCGTACCGAGGATGATCGAGATGTCTCGCCGCTGCCAGATAACCGGCAAGGGCGTGCTGACGGGAAACAACGTCAGCCATGCCAACAACAAGAGCCGCCGCCGCTACTTGCCGAACCTGCAGGAGACCTCGCTGCTTTCCGACGTGCTCGGCGGCTCGGTCCGCATGCGCCTGACCACCAACGGCATCCGCACCATCGAGCACAATGGCGGGCTGGACTCGTTCCTGCTCGGCACGCCGAACCGGCGCCTGCCGCTTGAGGCTCAGGCGCTGAAGCGGCGCATCCTGCGCGCGCAGGGCAAGAAGGCTGCCGCCCAGCCGGGCTAAGCCGGCCGTCGGGCTTGCAAAACTGCCGCACCTGACGCATGTCAGGCGCCTGTTCCGCCGGTCGTTCTCCGCCATGTGCTGCGCTGCCGCCTCCGGCAGCACGATCCTGACCGGGCCGGACTTGGTGAGCCAGTGGCGGGCAGGCCGACGGATCCGCTGGATCCGCTGACCCCCGCACATCGTCGATATCCAGCAAGTTCCTCCGGGAGGCCCGCGTGTCCGCACATTCCGAGCTATCGAAGATCCGCAACATCGGAATCACGGCGCACATCGACGCCGGCAAGACCACCACGACGGAGCGCATCCTCTACTACACCGGCGTGTCGCATAAGATCGGCGAGGTCCACGAGGGCAACACGACCACCGATTACATGGACCAGGAGCGTGAGCGGGGCATCACCATCACCTCGGCCGCGGTCACCTGCGAGTGGAAGGACCACCGCATCAACATCATCGACACGCCCGGCCACATCGACTTCAACATCGAGGTGAACCGCTCGCTGCGCGTGCTCGACGGCGCTGTGTTCATCATCGAGGGCGTCGCCGGGGTGCAGCCGCAGTCCGAGACCAACTGGCGCCTTGCCGACCGCTACCGGGTGCCGCGCATCATCTTCATCAACAAGCTCGACCGAACCGGTGCAGACTTCTTTCGCGCCTTCGACACGCTCAAGGAGAAGCTCGACATCGTGGCGCTGCCGCTGCAGCTGCCGATCGGCATCGAGGAGACCTTCATCGGCGTGGTCGACCTGGTCGAGATGAAGGCGATCGTCTGGGAAGGCGGCGAATTGGGCGCCCGCTTCCACGACGAGGCGATTCCGGCCGATCTCGCCGAGCGCGCCGCTGAGGCGCGTCAGCTGCTGCTCGACACCGCACTCGCCGCCGACAACGAGGCGATGGAGGAATATTTCGAGAAGGGCGACGTCGAGGTCGCCACCCTGAAGCGCGCCATCAAGAAGGGCACGATCTCCGGCGAGTTCCGGCCGGTGCTGTGCGGCACCGCGTTCAAGAACAAGGG
>CAXTNV010000184.1:0-4915 GCA_964245755.1 uncultured Acetobacteraceae bacterium
CTTGCCGCCTGAGGTGAAGAACAGCACCCACTGATGGGTATGGGCATTGAAGCTGCGGGTGACGATGTCGTCGCCACGGGTGCTGGCCGCCGCCCGGCCGCGGCCGCCGCGGTTCTGCTGGCGGAAGGTTTCCAGCGGCGTGCGCTTGATGAAGCCGTCGCGGGTGATGGTGACCACCATCTGCCCCGGTTCCACCAGGCTTTCGTCGGTCTGGTCGCCGGCGATGTCGGAGATCTCGGTGGCCCGCGGCACCGCGATCTCGGCGCGCACCAGCATCAGCTCGTCGCGCATCACCTCGAGCCGCCGCACCCGGCTGCCGATGATGTCCAGCAGGTCGTTGATGCGTGCCGCCACGTCGTCGAGCTCGCCCTGGATCTTCTCGCGCTCGAGCCCGGTCAGGCGTGCCAGCCGCAGCTCCAGGATGCCGCGCGCCTGCGCCTCGGTGAGCCGCACGCGACCGTCCACCACCAGGTTGCCCTCGTCGTGGATCAGCGCCAGCAGCGGCGACACATCGGCCGCATCCCAGTCGCGTCGCATCAGCTCGGCGCGCGCCGCCGCCGCGTCCGGGGCACCCCGGATCAGGCCGATCACCGCGTCGATGTTGGCGACGGCGATCACCAGCCCGACCAGCAGGTGGCCGCGCTCGCGCGCACGGGCCAGGTCGAACCGGGCACGGCGCAGGATCACCTCCTCGCGGAAGGCGATGAAGGCGACCAGGGCGTCGCGCAGGCCCATCAGCTTCGGCCGGCCGCCGTCGAGGGCGACCATGTTGACGCCGAAGCTGGTCTGCAGCTGGGTGAAGCGGTACAGCTGGTTGAGCACCACCTCGGGCGTCGCGTCGCGCTTGATCTCGATGACGATGCGCATGCCGGAACGGTCGCTCTCGTCGCGCAGGTCGGAGATGCCCTCCACCTGCTTGGCACGCACCAGTTCGGCGATGCGCTCCATCAGCGTCGACTTGTTGACCTGGAACGGGATCTCGGTGACGACGATCGCGCGGCGGTCGCGCCGTATGTCCTCGACCCCGGCGCGCGCGCGTATCAGCACCGAGCCGCGCCCGGTCTCGAACGCCGAGCGTATGCCGGAGCGGCCGAGGATGATGCCGCCGGTCGGGAAGTCCGGCCCCGGCACGATCGCCATCAGCGCGTCGATGCCGATGTCGGGCTCGGCGATCATCGCCAGCGTCGCATCGATGATCTCGCCCGGGTTGTGCGGCGGGATGTTGGTCGCCATGCCGACGGCGATGCCGGCCGCACCGTTGATCAGCAGGTTCGGGTAGGCGGCCGGCAGGACCTTGGGCTCGACCTCGCTCTCGTCGTAGTTCGGCTGGAAGTCCACCGTGTCGCGATCGATGTCGTCGAGCAGGAACATCGCCGCCCGCGCCAGCCTGGCCTCGGTGTAGCGCATCGCCGCCGGGCTATCGCCGTCGACCGAGCCGAAATTGCCCTGGCCGTCGATCAGCTTCACACGCATCGACCAGGACTGCGCCATGCGCACCATGGCGTCGTAGATCGAGGCGTCGCCGTGCGGATGGTACTTGCCCATCACGTCGCCGGTGGCGCGGGCGGACTTGCGGTACGGCTTGTCCGGGGTGAAGCCGCTCTCGCGCATCGAGTAAAGGATGCGCCGGTGCACCGGCTTCAGCCCGTCGCGCACGTCCGGCAGCGCCCGGCTGACGATCACCGACATCGCGTAGGCGAGGTAGGAGGTCTGCATCTCCTCCTCGATCGTCACCGGGGTCATGTCGGACGGTGCGTCGGGCGGCACCGGCGGCGCCGGAGGATCGGGTATGTCGCTCAAGGGGATCCCGTTTCATGAAGCGCAGGTCAGGTCGGCTGCCAGCTGCGTGCCGACCCACGGCAGCTGATAGCACGAACCGCCCGCCTCGGCGACGCAGCCGGCGCTGCGTCCTAGAACGGGATCTCGTCGTCGAGGTCGCTGCCGCCCGGAGCGTCCCAGCCGCCGGAAGCACCGCCGCGGTTTCCGCCGCCACCCGCGGCCGCGCCGCCGCGCGGGGCTGCGTTCTGCCTGGGCGGCGCCCGCTCGACCGCCATGCCGCCCTCCTCATCGCCGCCGCGCCCGGAATCGATCAGCGTCAGCTCGCCGCGGAAGCGGTCGATCACCACCTCGGTGGTGTATTTCTCGGCACCGGACTGGTCGGTCCATTTGCGTGTCTGCAGCGAGCCCTCGACGTAGACCTTGCGTCCCTTGCGCAGGAAGCGCTCGGCCACGTCGGCGATGCGGTCGTTGAACACCACGACCCGGTGCCACTCCGTCTTCTCCTTGCGCTCGCCCGACGCCTTGTCGTTCCAGTTCTCGCTGGTTGCCAGGGTGAAGGTCACGATCTTCGATCCGTTCTGCGCATTGCGGACCTCCGGGTCCTTACCCAGGTTGCCGATCAGGATTACCTTGTTGACGCTACCGGCCATCGTCACTTCCCGCCTTCTGTGCTGCCGCGACGCTACGCCCGCGCGGGGTAGGCGATCAAACCAGAACAGACTATGAACGAATAATCCGGCACAGGATAGGCACGCGCAATGACACGGCACGGGCGATGAGAGGGCGTGGGCATTGAGAAGGCACGGGCGATGAGCAAGCACGCGGCAGCGGCGGCGATCCGGGTGCGCGGCGCGCGCGAGCACAACCTCAAGAACATCGACGTCGACATCCCGCGCGACGCGCTCACCGTCGTCACCGGGCTGTCCGGCTCGGGCAAGTCCTCGCTGGCCTTCGACACCATCTATGCCGAGGGCCAGCGCCGCTACGTCGAGAGCCTGTCGGCGTACGCGCGCCAGTTCCTCGAGCTGATGGGCAAGCCGGACGTGGACTCGATCGAGGGCCTGTCGCCGGCGATCTCGATCGAGCAGAAGACCACCAGCCGCAACCCGCGCTCCACCGTCGGCACCATCACGGAGGTGCACGACTACATGCGCCTGCTGTGGGCGCGCGCCGGGATACCCTATTCGCCAGCCACCGGCCTGCCGATCGAGGCGCAGACCGTCAGCCAGATGGTCGACCGGGTGATGGCGATGCCCGAGGGCAGCCGGCTGCTGCTGCTGGCGCCGGTGATACGCGACCGCAAAGGCGAGTACCACAAGGAGCTGGCCGAGCTGCAGCGCCGCGGCTTCACCCGGGTCAAGGTCGACGGCACCCTGCACGAGATCGGCGAGGTGCCGAAGCTGAACCGCAAGCTCAAGCACACGCTGGAGGCGGTGGTCGACCGCGTCGTGGTCAAGGACGGCATCCAGTCGCGGCTGGCCGACAGCTTCGAAACCGCGCTGTCGCTGTCGGACGGCATCGTCTACGCGGAGGAGGTGCCGGGCGGCGGCACCTCCGGCCAGGCCGCCGACGTCGCGCCGTCGCGCACCGTGTTCTCCTCCAAGTTCGCCTGCCCGGTCAGCGGCTTCACGCTCGAGGAGATCGAGCCGCGGCTGTTCTCGTTCAACGCGCCGCAGGGCGCCTGCCCGGCCTGCGACGGCATCGGCCATGAGAGCTTCTTCGACCCGCTGCTGGTGGTCCCCGACGAGAGCCTGAGCCTGTCGCGCGGCGCCATCGCGCCCTGGAACGGCGCCCAGAGCCCGTACTACGACCAGACCCTGCAGAGCCTCGCGCGGCACTTCCGGGTCAGCACCACCCACGCGTGGGCCGACCTGCCGGAGCACGTGCGCGACGCCATCCTCAACGGCACCGAGCAGTCGGTCGAGTTCACCTACAAGGACGAGCGCCGCTCGTACAAGGTCAGCAAGGCGTTCGAGGGCGTGCTGAAGAACCTGCGCCGACGCCTCGCCGAGACCGACAGCGCCTGGGTGCGCGAGGAGCTGTCGCGCTTCCAGGCCGAGAAGCCCTGCGCCGCCTGCGGTGGCGCGCGGCTGCGCCCGGAGGCTCTCTCGGTCAAGATCGACGGCAGCACCATCGCGCAGGCCTCGGAGCTGCCGATCCGCCGCGCGCTGCGGTGGTTCGAGGGGGTGGAGGCGACGCTGAGCCCGCAGCGCGCCGAGATCGCCCGGCGCATCCTGCGCGAGATCGGCGAGCGGCTGCGCTTCCTCGACGATGTCGGGCTCGACTACCTCACCCTGTCGCGCGGCTCGGCCACGCTGTCGGGGGGCGAGAGCCAGCGCATCCGGCTGGCCAGCCAGATCGGCTCCGGCCTGACCGGGGTGCTGTACGTGCTCGACGAGCCGTCGATCGGCCTGCACCAGCGCGACAACGAGCGGCTGCTCGGCACGCTGGCGCGGCTCAAGCGGCTCGGCAACACCCTGCTGGTGGTGGAGCACGACGAGGAGGCGATACGCGCCGCCGACCACCTGATCGACATGGGACCGGCGGCGGGCATGCACGGCGGCCACGTCATCGCCGAGGGCACCCCGGACCAGGTGGAGCGGCATCCGGACAGCCTGACCGGCGCCTACCTCTCCGGCCGCATGCGCATCGAGGTGCCGAAGCAGCGGCGCGAGTTCGACGCGCAGCGGCTGATACGCGTGGTCGGCGCCTCGGGCAACAACCTCAAGCACGTGACCGCGCAGTTCCCGCTGGGCACCTTCACCTGCGTCACCGGCGTCTCCGGCGGCGGCAAGTCCACGCTGGTGGTGGACACGCTGTACAAGGCGCTGTCGCGGCGGCTGATGGGATCGGGCGAGGTGCCGGCGCCGCACGAGCGCATCGAGGGGCTGGAGCTGCTCGACAAGATCATCGACATCGACCAGTCGCCGATCGGCCGCACCCCGCGCTCCAACCCGGCCACCTACACCGACCTGTTCGCGCCGATACGAGACTGGTTCGCCGAGCTGCCGGAGAGCCGGGCGCGCGGCTACAAGCCTGGGCGGTTCAGCTTCAACGTCAAGGGCGGGCGCTGCGAGGCCTGCCAGGGCGACGGCGTGCTGAAGATCGAGATGCACTTCCTGCCCGACGTGTTCGT
>CAXTNV010000185.1:0-4911 GCA_964245755.1 uncultured Acetobacteraceae bacterium
GCGCGGGTCCGCCTGCCCGTCCCGGCCTGGCGGGCAGAACGCGTAGGCGCCCGCGAACAGCGGGTCGTCCGCCCAGGCGGTGGCGAAGCCGCGATGCGGCTCGACGGCGCCCGCGGCGGGCTCGCCGAGCAGCCGGCGCAGCAGCTGCTGCGCCTGCGCGAGCGCCTCCTGCGGTCGGCCCTCGAGATCGCGCGCGAAGCGGCCGCCATAGAAGCCGGCGACGTAGGGCAGGCCGGCCGGCCAGGCGGAGAGCAGCATGCCGGGGGCGCCGCGCGACGCCAGCCTGTGCTCGAGCAGCGTCCCGTCTTCCAGGCCGAGCCGGTCCTCGCCGGCGGCGGGCAGTGCGAGCTTGCTGAGCAGCCCCATCGGCAGACCGTCGATCGCGGCCAGCGTCGCCGGCGGCAGCGCCGGCGCGAAGGCGATCCGCCCCTCCCGCAGCACGCCGGTGGACACGGTTACGATCACCGAGCCGGCGCTCACGCTGCCGCGCGGCCCGTGCAGCCGGCAGCCCTCGCTGCCGCCCCACTCGATCGCCTCGATCGGGGTCGCGAACTGCACCGGTCCCGCCATCGGGCCGAGCAGCCCGGCGAGCAGCGCGCCTACCCCGCCCGGCGGGCTGAGGTCGTTCTCGTCGAGCTGGTTGCGGCGCCAGTCGCGCAGGCCGAGCGTGTCCGCGTCGGCGGCGGCGATGATGGCGCCCTCCCAGTTCTCGATGTTGGCGGTCCACGGCCCGGGCGGCCCCGCGGCCTGCGCGAGCGTGATGTCGGCGTCGCCGCCATGGCGCCGCACCCGGCGCTGCCAATCCTCGCCGGCCGCCTCGTAGGCGCACACCTCGTCAGGCCGGGCCGGGCGGTCGTCGACGAACAGCCGCTGCGGCCCCTGATGCGCGGGCGCGAGGCGGATGCCGCGAGCTCGCGCGAGGCGCACCAGCGGATTGCGGTCGGTCTGGTGCAGCCAGGTCGCGCCGCAATCGAAGCGCGCACCGCCCAGGCATCGCGGATGCACCGTGTGGGCGCGGCCGCCGATCCGGTCGCCCGCCTCGAGCAGCATGCAGCGGCGGCCGGCGCTGCGCAGCACGGCGGCCGCCGCGAGCCCCGCAGCGCCGGCGCCGACGATCGCGACGTCCACCCGGCCGGGCGGCGGGCTCACTGCGTCGGCACGCTCGGCTCGGTCGGCTTGGCAGGCAAAGGCGGTGGCGGCGGACGCACGGGACGGGTCGCCGCCCCCGGCGGCTGTGCCAGGATGTCCCGGCCGACTCCCGCGGTGCCGCGGTTCATCACCGCGAGCGTCAGCGACAGCAGCATGAAGATCGCGGCCAGGATCGCGGTCAGCCGGGTGAGCAGGTTGGCGGTGCCGCGCCCGGACATGAACGAGCCCATGCCCTGGGTGGTGCCGATGCCGAGGCCGCCGCCCTCGCTGCGCTGGATCAGCACGGTGCCGATCAGGGTCAGGGTGACCAGCAGGTGCAGGATCAGCAGGAAGGTGATCATCGGCGCGCGCTGCGCATGTCGGTCACTGACCCTCGCCCTGCACGGTGTTCATCGACGCGCTCCGCTGAGGAGCCGTCGACGCGCTGCGCACGATCGACAGGAAGTCCGCGGCCTTCAGGCTGGCGCCGCCGACCAGGGCGCCGCCGACCTCGGGCACCGCGAGCAGGGCGGCGGCGTTGGCGGCGCTGACCGACCCGCCGTACAGGATGCGGAACCCCGCGCCGCGTTCCTCGCCGAACTGGCGCACCAGCTCAACGCGCAAGAAGCCGTGCATCGCCGCGATGTCGGCCTCGGTGGCGGAGCGGCCGGTGCCGATCGCCCAGACCGGCTCGTAGGCGATGACGCCGTCGAAGGCTTCCGGCACGCTGCCCTTGATCTGCCAGCCGACCACGTCCTCCTGCCGCCCGCTCGCGCGCTGCTCCTCGCTCTCGCCGACGCAGATGATCGGGATCAGCCCGGCGCGCGCGGCGGTCACGGCCTTCTCGCGCACCGTCTCGTCGATCTCGGAATGGTCGCGACGGCGTTCGGAGTGCCCCAGGATCACGTGGCTGGCGCCGAGGTCGCGCAGCATCGGCGGGGCGACGTCCCCGGTATGCGCGCCGCGCTCGTGCATGGTGCAGTCCTGTGCGCCCAGGGCGACCGCGCTGCCGTCGAGGATGCGGCCGACCGAGGCGAGCTGGGTGAAGGGCGGGCAGACCAGCACGTCGACGTCGAGCGCGCCCGGCAGCGCGTCGCGTATGGACAGCGCCAGCGCCTCGCTCTCGGCGGTGAGGCCGTTCATCTTCCAGTTCCCGACGATCATCTGACGCATCGTGCGGCTCTTTCGCAGCGGACATCGTTCGTGGGCGCATAGACCATGCGCGGCCCGCCGGTGACAAGGGTGGGGCGGCGGCGCCGGTGGTCGATGCCATCGATGGCCATTTCGTCGCTGGCTGCCTATGTTGCGCCGCCGCGCGGCCGGACGCCGCCGCAAGCGCTCGCATGGACGCCGCATGATCTCCTTCTTCCGACGCCTGTTCGTCGACTCCTGGCTGGGCCGGGTCTTCGCCGTGCTGATCTTCGCCGCCTTCGTGGTGTGGGGCGTCGGCGACTTCTTCACCAGCATGGGCCGCGATCCGGGCATCGTCGCCTCCGTGGGCGCGCGGCGCGTCGGTGTCCAGGAGTTCGACACCGCGTTGCGCCAGCAGCTGCAGCAGGTCGCGCAGCAGACCGGCGGTGACCCCTCGCAGATCCCGCCCGCCGAGCGCGGCCAGGTCGCCATGCAGGTGCTGCAGGGGCTGGTCAGCCGCGCCGAGGCGCTGCGCGAGGCCGACCGGCTCGGCGTGGTGGTGCCGGACGACGTGCTGCGCCAGGCGGTGTTCGACCTGCCGCTGTTCAAGGGCGAGAACGGGCAGTTCGACCGTCCCCGGTTCGACCAGTGGCTCGCCTCGCACAACCTCAGCCAGCAGAAGCTGCTGTCGCTGTTCCGCGAGGATCTCGCCACCGGGGCGCTGATCGCGCCGCTCCGGGTAGGTGCCAAGGCGCCGGCGACCCTGGTGCGCCGGGTGTACGACTACGGCGCGCAGACCCGCAGCCTCGATATGGTGCGCTTCGTCTCCGAGGCGATGCCGCCGCCGCCTGCGCCCGACGAGGCGGGGCTGCGTCGTTACTACGACAACCATGCGGAGCAGTTCCAGGCGCCCGCCACCCGGCGCATCAAGCTGGTGCTGCTGTCGCCGGCGACGACGGCGCGCGCCCTCGAGGTGCCCGAAGCGGACGAGCGGGCACTGTTCGCCGCGCGCTACGGCTCGGGCAGGGGTGCCGGCATCGTGCCGGAGAAGCGCTCGGTCGAAGTGATCACGGCGCCGAGCGAGGCGCGGGCGCGGGCGCTCGCCCTGCTGTGGAACGGAGGTGCGGGTTGGCCGCAGATGCAGGCGGCCGCCGCCGACAGCGTGCCGGTGGCGCTGGACGACGCGACGCAGGCGACCTTCCCCGACCCGCAGCTCGGCCGGCTCGCCTTCGCCGCGGGTCCTGGCCAGATCAGCGGCCCGGTGCACCTGCCCTCCGGCTGGGTGCTGCTCCGCGTGACCCGGGTGGTGGCGCCGGCGACGCGCAGCTTCGAGGCGCTGCGCCCGGCGCTGCGTGACGAGATCGCGCTGTCGCGTGCCCGCGAGGGCATCGCCGACCGCGTGCAGAAGCTGCAGGACGCGATCGCCGGCGGCGGCCTGGACGCGATCCCGGCGCAGCTGGGCGCCGCGGCGGCGGAAGGCACGCTGGACGCCCAGGGCCGCACCGCGAGCGGCGAGCCGGCGCCGCTGCCGGCCGAGGGCGCGCTGCGTCGCGCGATTCTCGATCAGGCCTTCGCGCAGAAGCCGGGCGATCCGCCGGTGCTCAGGCAGGGGCCGGACGAGTCCGAGTACGCTCTGGCCGTCGAGTCCGCGACGCCGGCGCGCTCGCAGCCGTTCGACGCGGTGCGCCCCCAGGTGGAGGCGGCGATGCGGCGCGACGCGCGGCGGCACGAGGCCGAGCAGCAGGCGGCGAGCCTCTACGCCCAGGTGCGCGTGCGTGGCGGGCTGACCGCGTCGGGCCGCCCCGACGTCGTGCATGTCGCCCCCCTCGGCCGCGGCGCGCCCCCCCCCGCGGGTCCGGCCCCGCGGACCCACCCCCCCATGCACCACACCCCCCCCCCCTCGCCGATGCTGCAGACCGCCGACGGCTTCGTCGTCGTCACCGTGACCGGCATCCAGCACCCCGAGCCGTCTGCCAACCGTCTCGCCTACGACAGGCTGCAGGGGACGCTCGACGGCGCCATCGGCGACGACATCGAGGCGAGCTACGCGATGGCGCTGCGCGGCAAGACCAGGCCGGTGCTGAACGCGCAGGCGATCCGCAGCGTCATCGGGCAGTAGGACCGGCGTGATTCGCGCGTAAGATCAGGCAATGCCGCGCATCCTGCACAGCGTCGAGGCCGCCGACCTGCTGACCCCGGTCGCGGCGTTCCTCAAGCTGACCGGGGCGTTGCCGGGTGCGGCGCGCAACGCCTTCCTGCTGGAAAGCATAGAGGGCGGCACCGCGCGCGGCCGCTACTCGGTGATCGGGCTGCTGCCGGACGTGATCTGGCGCTGCGAGCACGGCGCAGTCGGCGTCTCGCGCGGCGGCGGCGGCTTCGTCGCCGACGCGGGAGCGCCGCTCGACAGCCTGCGCGCGCTGATCCGCGAGGGCCGGCTCGAGCTGCCTCCCGGGCTGCCGCCGATGCTCGGGGGCCTGTTCGGCTATCTCGGCTACGACATGGTGCGGCAGATGGAGCGGCTGCCGCATCCGCCGGCCGACGACCTGGGACTGCCCGAGGCGGTGCTGCTGCGCCCCTCGCTGTTCGCGATCTTCGACAACGTGCGCGACGAGCTGACCCTCGCGGCGCCGCTGCGCGACACCGACCCGCGGC
>CAXTNV010000186.1:0-4872 GCA_964245755.1 uncultured Acetobacteraceae bacterium
CCGACAACTCGTCTTGGGGAGCGTGAACGTCCATCACCATCGCGCACATCGCCGCCCAGAGAACTTTCGTCTCAATCCCCTGCCACGCCTCCGCATCGGCCGCTGCGAGGGCGGCGCGTCCTGCAGGAGCAGCGGGTTGGTGTCCATCCGCACGCTCTCGTCGGGCACCAGCTCGGCGAGCTGGGCGATCGCCCGCATCTCGCTGTCGCTCGTCGAGGTGATGGGCTGCTGGCTGAAGGCGCGGATGAGCGCGTCGGGCAGCTCCTTGGCGGTCTGGAAGCGGCGGTCGGGATCGCGGTCGAGCGCCTTCTTGAACCACTCGTCGAAGGTCGGCGGCAGCCCCGGGCGCATCTGGCTGGGGATGGGCATGACGCCGGTGGCGATGGCGGCGAACGTCATGGCGACGCCCTGATCGGTGTTCCACACCGGCCGGCCAATCAGACATTCGTAGGTCATGCAGCCGAGCGCCCAGAGGTCGGCGCGATGGTCGACGGAGCCCTGCCCCTTGACCTGCTCGGGACTCATGTACGCCGGCGTTCCGAAGACGGCGCCCTTGGGCGCGAGCCGCGGGGCGCGGCGCGTCGCGACCGCGCCGCGCAGCGCCCACATCACCGCGAACAGGATCCAGGCCCAGGCCGCCTGCGGCGCGGCGAACGCGGCGAGGCTGGACCAGAACAGCGGGAACTGCACCGCCGACAGCGCGTAGCCGAGCGGCTCGACCGCCCGCACCGTGCGGCCCCAGCGCAGTTCGTGGGCGAACAGGTCGCCGGCTCCGGTCTCGGCGATGGTGGTGGCGGTCAGGCTCGGCGCGATCGCGATGCTGCGGCCGTGCCCGCGCACCAGCTTGCCCAGCACGGAGTCGTCGGCGACGTGGGCCGACAGCATCGCCAGTCCCCCTACCGCCTCCAGCGTGTCGCGATGCAACGCCATGGTGGAGCCCAGGCAGTCCTGGCGCCCGAGCAGCCGCGACAGCAGCACGCCGGGCAGGAAGTTGTGGTTGATCTGCCCGGCGCCGAAGCGGCGCGACAGGGTGGGGGAGGCCGGGATGCCGTGATACAGCGTCGTCACCAGCCCGACCGCGTGGTCGGAGAAGCTGCGCGCCACCTGCAGCAGGTAGTCCGGCCTGACGTGGATGTCGGAGTCCGAGATCACCAGCAGGTCGTGCGACGCGTGCGGCAGCATGTTGATCAGGTTGCCGATCTTGCGGTTCTGGCCGTGCTCGGTGGGATCGATCACCAGGCACAGGTCGCGGTCGGGAAAGCGGCGGCGCAGCCGCTGCACGACGGCGATGGCCGGATCGGCCGCACTCTGCACGCCGAACACGACCTGGAACCGCGGGTAGCCCTGGGTGATGATGCCTTCCAGCGCCGTCTCGAGCATCGGCTCGTCGCCGTGCAACGGCTTGAGCACCGTGATCGGCGGCAGCTCCGGTTCCATGCCGGCGGCAGCCTGCTGCACCCCGACCTGCCGGCGGAAGCGTTCGACCGCGATCACGCCGGCCAGCACCTGCAGGCAGCCCAGGACGGCGATGCCCTCCAGGGCGACGGCCAGCACGGCCGGCGAGAGCGACAGGGCGGTCATGGGAGGCTCATCCGGCGCGTTCGGACCCTGCGGCTGGCGGTTGAGTGCGGGACAACGGTCAGGTCTCGGAGAAGCTCTGTATCTTCTTCCTGAGGCTCTCGATCAGCGGGGTGGCATCACCGCTCGAGAGTGTCGAGTCGAAATCGGATCGCTGCACCGCGACCTGGCTGATGTGACCGTCGAGCAGCACGTCGATCGCCCGCCAGCCCTGCGGGAACTGGCGCATGACGTAGTCGACCTTGGTGATGCCGCCGGACGCGGAGACGATCTGGGTCTGCACGATCTGGTCGCTGCCGTACGGCGAGGGGCGCGAGTCGGGCAGCACCCTGAGCGTGTCGCTGCTGTTGCCGAAGTTCGAGACGTAGCGGGCGATGGTGAACTGCCGGAACACCTGCCCGAGCTGCTGCTTCTGCGTGTCCGGCAGCGTGCGGTAGCGCAGCCCGATCGAGGTCTGCAGAACCGTCGACAGGTTGAAGGCGGCGTCCACCGCCGGCGCCAGGCGCTGCGCGCGCTGCTGGAACGGCGCACCGCCGCCCTTCTGGATCGAGGTCAAGGCCGCATACAGGGCGGAGACGGGCGCCACCGCGGGGCCTGCGGCCTGCGCCGCGGCGGGACCCGTCACGGCGGGCACGAGCAGGGACGGCGCGCCGAGCAGCAGGGCGCCGAGGATCAGGATCGATTTCATTGGCCTCATGATGTCGGGCCGGAGCGTCCGACCGACAAGCCCTCCAGCTCGTCGGCCGCGCCGAGCGGCACCCCGAGCGCTGCGAGTGCCGCGGCGACCACGTGCCGGCTCGACAGCCCCGCCTCGGCGATCTGCGCCGCGGGCGTGTTGTGGTCGATCAGGGTATCCGGCAGCGTCATCGGTCGGATCCGCACGTGGTCGAGCAGCCCGGCATGCGCCAGGTGATGCATCACCGCGCTGCCGAAGCCGCCGGCGGCACCTTCCTCGATCGTGATCAGCACCGCATGGTTGCGGGCCAGCCGCTCGATCAGCGCCGTGTCCAGCGGCTTGGCGAAGCGGGCATCGACCACGGTCGGCGGCAGGCCGCGGGCGGCAAGCGCGTCGGCGGCGCGCAGCACCTCGCCGAGACGGGTGCCGAGCGAGAGCAGCGCGATGCCGCCCTTCTGCCGTCCGCTCTGCCGCCCGGCCTCGCGAAGCACCCGGGCGCGCCCGATCGGGAGAATCTCGCCCTGTGCCGGCAGCGTCAGGCCGAGCCCGTTGCCGCGCGGGTAGCGGAAGGCGATCGGGCCGTCGTCGAAGGCCGCCGCGGTCGCGGTCATGTGCAGCAGCTCGAGCTCGTCCGACGGTGCCATGATGGTCATGTTGGGCAGGCAGCCGAGATAGTTCAGGTCGAAGGAGCCGGCATGGGTGGCGCCGTCCGCGCCCACCAGGCCGGCGCGGTCGATGGCGAAACGCACCGGCAGATTCTGCAGCACCACGTCGTGCACCACCTGGTCGTAGGCGCGCTGCAGGAATGTGGAATAGATCGCACAGAACGGCCGCAGCCCCTCGGTCGCGAGGCCGGCGGCGAACGTCACCGCATGCTGCTCGGCGATGCCGACGTCGAAGAAGCGGTCGGGAAAGCGGCGGGCGAACTTCTCCAGCCCGGTGCCCGACGGCATCGCCGCGGTGATCGCGACCAGGCGCGGATCGCTCTCCGCCGCCGCCAGCAGGCCCTGGCTGAACACCGAGGTGTAGGTGGGTGGTCCGGGCGGGGTGATCGCCTGCTCGCCGGTGAAGACGTTGAACTTGCTGACGGCGTGATACTTGTCGCCCGAGGCCTCCGCTGGTGCGTAGCCGCGGCCCTTCTGGGTGATCACGTGCAGCAGCACCGGGCCGCGCTCATCCGCTTCGCGGACGTTGCGCAGGATCGGCAACAGGTGGTCCATGTTGTGGCCGTCGATCGGGCCGATGTAGTAGAACCCAAGCTCCTCGAACAGCGTGCCGCCGGTCAGGATGCCGCGCGCGTACTCCTCGGCCCGCTTCGCGGTGCGCTCGATCGGCTGCGGCAGCCGCCGCGCCATCCGCCCCGCGAGCTCGCGCAGGTTGAGGAACGAGCGCGACGACATCAGCCGCGACAGGTAGGCGCTCATCGCGCCGACCGGGGGCGCGATCGACATCTCGTTGTCGTTCAGCACCACCACCAGCCGGGCGCGGGACGACCCGGCGTTGTTCATCGCCTCGTAGGCCATGCCGGCCGAGATCGCGCCGTCGCCGATCACCGCGATGACGTGCCGGTCCTTGTACGAGGGGTCGTCGGCCGACAGCAGGTCGTGCGCCGTGGCCATGCCGAGGCCGGCGGAGATCGAGGTCGAGGAGTGCGCCGCGCCGAACGGGTCGTAGACGCTCTCCGAGCGCCGGGTGAAGCCGGACAGGCCGCCCGGCTGGCGCAGCGTGCGTATGCGGTCGCGGCGCTCGGTCAGGATCTTGTGCGGATAGGTCTGGTGGCCGACGTCCCAGATCAGGCGATCGCTCGGGGTGTCGAACACCGCGTGCAGCGCCACCGTGAGCTCGACCACGCCGAGCGAGGCGCCCAGGTGGCCGCCGGTGGTGGACACGGTGTCCAGCGTCTCGGCACGCAGCTCGTTGGCGACCTGGGTCAGCTGCTCGGCGGTAAGGGTGCGCAGGTCGCGCGGGCTCTCGATGCGATCCAGCATCGGCGTGCGCAGCAGGCCCGCCGAGTTGTGGCCCAGGCTCGGCTTGGCAGCTCCGCCCTCGACCGGGCGCAGCCTGGCCTCGCGCACGCCCTTGTCGGCGGCGGCCCTGGCGGCGCCCGGATCGGGAGCGGTGCTCGGCTGGTCCATACTGTCAATCCCTCTCGTTGCCGTCAGCTGCTGCTGCGACGCCGGCCCCTGAGTTCGGGCAGGTGTGACCCGATCGGCGCTTCATAACGCTAAATCCGTCTGTTTTGCCAGACACGGGAGACTTAATGTTGCAAGCGCGCCACAGCGTCGCCGGAGATGAAGATGGTCGAGGCGGCGCGGTGTTTGCGGTGAAACCGCGCCCTAGCTTATACCGAGCCTAGCTTGGGCAAACCGATCACCAGGTCCCGCGCCGTCACGATCCGACCGGCGCAGATCCGCCATGTGCCGTGCGACGCGTGCGGATCGCGGGCGCGGCCCTGACATCCACAAAGCCGGCCGCTCTTGGCCGGTACAGGAGCTGAAATCCATGGCCGTACCGTTGATGCAGGCAGTGAGGGTCGGCGCCTACGTCGTCAAGCAGCACATTCGCGGGCGCAAGCGCTATCCGCTGGTGCTGATGCTGGAGCCGCTGTTCCGCTGCAA
>CAXTNV010000187.1:0-4865 GCA_964245755.1 uncultured Acetobacteraceae bacterium
CGCCGGGAGCGGGGGCGCCGGGCCGTGCAGGCCGCCGGGGCGCGTCAGCCGGTCGAGGTCGAGGTGCGAGCTGCGCAGGGTGCCGGAAAGGCTCCGCCGGACGCCCGGCGAGGATGGCAGGGAGAGCGAGAGGGAGCCGGCCAGATCGCCCGCAGCGCTCGCGAGCTGCAGCTCCGAGAGCCGGAACGAGGCCGCGCGGTCCGCCTGCAGCCGTGCGCCGAGCATCAGCGGCCCGATGTCCGGGGCGGCGGCGGCGAAGTCGCGCGGGTCGGGCACCATGCCACGCAGCCTCAGGTCGCTGAGGCCGGGACCGGTGATGCCCTCGACGTGCCAGGCACTGCGGCCGACCCCGAGATCGAGGCTGACCGGGGCCACAACCGGCCGCAGCGGCGCACGACCCGGCAGCATTGCCTCCAGGCTCGCCAGGGAAGCGGCCGTGCCCTTCAACACCAGTGCCTGGCCGCGCCAGGTGCCGGAGCCTGCCACCCGAAGCGGCGCGGCCGGAGTGGCGGCGGCCATGCTCCACCCCTGCAACGTCAGGCCACGCGTCGGCAGCGGCGTCTCGCCGGCCTGCACCTGCAGCGCCGCCACCGCCAGCCGTCCCTGGTCCAGCAGGTGCGCCGAGCCCTGCAGCCCGTCGATCTCCGGCAGCCCGGCATGCGGAAACAGCTGGTTCAACGCCGACAGGCGCGCGACCGACGCCGCGACCACGAGATCGTAGCCGCGCCCGCGCAGCGGATCGGCGATCGTGCCCTGCGCGGTCATTCGGCCCACGACCGCACCGTCGATCAACTCGGCGCCGCGCAGCGAGATCGGCCAGGGGGTGCGGCGGTCGGCGGTGGCGAACAGGCGCCCGATCGGTCCGACCTCGCCCTGCAGCGTGTAGGCGGCACCGGCACCCTGGCCTGACAGGGCGAGATGCGGCCGCTCTCCCTGCAGATCCGTGCCGTCCAGCGAGGCCAGCCGCAGCTCGGCACCCTGATGCCGCGGCCGGTCGTGCCAGGACAGGCGTGCGGCGCCGACCCGCACCGCATCGAAGGCGACACCCCAACGGGTGCCCCCGCCGCCGCTGCCGGAGCCGCGGCCGGCGGAGGGTTCCGGCGTCATCTCCCAGTTGCCGTGGCCGTCTGGCTGCCGCGCCGCGTGCAGCACGACGTCGTCGAGGCGCAGCCCGTCGAGCCGCACCACGTGGCGCAGCAGCGGCCAGATCGCGATCCCGGCGCTGAGGCGGCCGACGCGCAGCAGCTCGGGATCTGCCGTGGCGGCGTCGCCGGCATCGGGGCGGCCGGCGATGGCGAAGTCTCGCGCCCACACGTGCGGTGCCGGCAGCAGCCGCAGCTCGATGTGGCCGAGGCTCACCGCGCGCCCGCTCTGCCGCTGCAGCGAGGCGATCACCGCGCGTCGCAAGGTCTCGGGGTCGAGCCGCCGCTGTGCCAGCACCAGCCCCGCACCTGATCCGGCGAGCAGCAGCACGAGGACGCCGAGCAGCAACGGTCCCGCGCGGCGCACCGGCTCAGCTCCGTCCCGACGCGGGCAGCGCGCCCGCCTCGAAGCCGAGCGTCTTGAACGTCTCGCGCATGTGCGCGGGCAAATCAGCGCTCAGGCTCAACCTGCCGCCTGCCGGATGCGGCAGCTCGAGGCTGCGCGCGTGCAGGTGCAGCCGGTCGGCGAAGCCATCCAGATGCGCGGCCTGCGCGCCGTATTTGGGATCGCCCAGTACCGGCGTGCCCAGCGCCTCGCAATGCACGCGCAGCTGATGGGTGCGACCGGTCAGCGGCGACATTTCGAGCCAAGACAGCTTCCTGCCGGCGGAATCGCGCACGACGTACTCGGTGAGCGCGTGCACCGCATCCTCCTCGTCGCGGTCGGCGGCGATGGTCAAGGCGCCCGGGCCCGCACCGAGCCGCGCCAGCGGCAGGTCGATCACGCCCTGCAACGGGTGCGGGCGTCCCACCACCACCGCCCAGTAGGTCTTGCGCACGTCGCGTCCCCTGAACGAGGCGGCGAGCTTTCCGGCGATGCCCGGCGTGCGGGCGAGCAGCAGCAGGCCGGAGGTATCGCGGTCGATCCGGTGCACCAGCCGCGGCCGATGCTCGGCTCCGAAGCGCAGCGCGTCGAGCATCCCGTCGATGTGCCGCACGATGCCCGGACCACCCTGCACCGGCAGGCCGGCCGGCTTGTCGAGCACGATCACCTGCTCGTCGCGGTACAGCACCATGCGCTCCATCTCGCGCCGGTCGTGCTCGTCCAGCGCCGGAGGCTGCGGCGCCGGTCGTGCGACGTTGGGCAGCGGCGGCACCCGCACCGACTGCCCGGCGTTCAGGCGCGTCGCCGGCTCCGCGCGCAGGGAGTCGACGCGGATCTGGCCGGTGCGGCACAGCTTCTGCAGCGTGCCCTGGGTGACGAACGGGTAGTGCCTGCGGAACCAGCGATCGAGCCGGATCTCCGCCTCGTCCTCGCTGACGGTCTGGATCGAGACGGTCACGTGTCACTCTTCGTGTTGGGCGGGTGGCTGTCGCGCAGGCGGGCCCAGATGTCCAGCCTGCGCCGTATCTCGCGCTCTCCGCCACGGTCGGACGGTGCGTAGAAGCGGGCCGGCTGCATCGCGTCGGGGAAGTAGTTCTGCCCCGAGAAGGCCTGCTCGGTATCGTGGTCGTATTCGTAACCGCGTCCGTAGCCGAGCTGCTTCATCAGCTTGGTCGGGGCATTCAGGATGTGCGCCGGCGGCGCCAGGCTGCCGGTCTCGCGCGCGGCCCGCATCGCCGCCCCATAGGCGCGGTAGACGGCGTTCGACTTCATCGCCGTGGCCAGATAGATCACCAGCTGCGCCAGGGCCAGCTCGCCCTCCGGGCTGCCGAGCCGCTCGTAGGTCTCCCAGGCGGCGATCGCCTGCGGCAACGCCTGCGGGTCTGCCGTGCCGACATCCTCGACGGCGAAGCGGGTCAGCCGGCGTGCGATGTAGCGCGGGTCCTCGCCGCCGGTCAGCATGCGCGCGAGCCAGTACAGCGCGGCGTCCGGATCCGAGCCGCGCAGCGACTTGTGCAGCGCGGAGATCAGGTTGTAGTGCTCCTCGCGGTCCTTGTCGTACAGCGCGGCGCGTCGGGCGAGCAGCCCCGCCAGGGCCGCCGCGTCCAGTGCGGGGCCGTCCGGCAGGCTGAGGATCTGCTCCACCATGTTGAGCAGGTAGCGCCCGTCGCCATCCGCCATCGCGCGCAGCGCCTCGCGCCCCTGCGGCGTCAGCCTCAGCGGGCCGCCGGCGTCGTGCTCCGCCCGCGCCAGCAGCGCCTCGAGCGCCTCGTCGTCCAGGCGGCGCAGCACCAGCACCTGGCAGCGCGACAGCAGCGCGCCGTTCAGCGCGAAGGACGGGTTCTCGGTGGTGGCGCCCACCAGCACCACCGTGCCGTTCTCCACCACCGGCAGGAAGCCGTCCTGCTGCGCGCGGTTGAAGCGGTGGATCTCGTCTACGAACAGCAGCGTCCCGGCACGGCCGGCCTCGCGACGGCGCGCTGCCGCCTCGAAGGCGCGCTTGAGGTCGGCGACGCCGGAGAACACCGCCGAGAGCTGGCTGAAGTGCAACCCGCCGGCCTGCGCCAGCAGCCGCGCGATCGTGGTCTTGCCCACGCCCGGACCGCCCCAGAGGATCAGGCTCGCCAGCGCCCCGCGCTCGAGCATGCGCGACAGCGCGCCGTCCGGCCCGAGCAGGTGCGGCTGCCCGACGACGGCGTCGAGCCGCGACGGACGCAGCCGGTCGGCGAGCGGACGAGCCGGCCCCTCGCCCGGCCCCGCGTCGTCGCCGGGCGAGGCGCGGCCGCCCGGAGCGGGCGCGGATCCGAACAGGTCGCCGTCCTGCATGTCGCTGCTCTTCGCCTTCATCCCACCGCTATACGATACTCCCGGCGCCGCATCCCATGCGCGAGCGGTTGCCAGGACGCCGCGGTTCTCGCTACTAGAACGACTTCGTAATGAACGCTGCGCCGGTGCTGCTGCCGCGACATCCCGGGGTCCCGCCGTCGGCCCGACTGGATCCTGCCCTGAACAAGGCCACCTCCGTCTACCTGGATCTCGTGCGCTTCGCGGCGGCAACCGTGGTGCTGGTCGGGCACCTGTCCGGAGCACGCTTCACCGAGGGCCTGATGTGGCAGGCCTCGCGGTTCATGGGCGAGGCCGTGGTGGTGTTCTTCGTGCTGTCCGGCTTCGTGATCTCGCACGCGACGCAGCATCGCGACCGGACGGCGTCCGCCTTCGCGCTGAGCCGGATGTCACGCATCCTCTCGGTTGCGGTTCCGGCGCTGATGCTGACCTTCGTGCTCGACAGCCTGGGCAGGAGCCTGCGGCCGGAGCTGTACAGCGCGGCCTGGGGGTATCGGGCGGACGGCCGGATGCTGCAGTTGCTGGCCAACCTGTGCTTCGTCAACCAGATCTGGTTCCTCGACGTCGCGCCCGGCTCGGACCTGCCCTACTGGTCGCTCGGCTTCGAGGTCTGGTACTACGTCATCTTCGGCCTGTTCGTGTTCGCCCGCGCCCGCGTGCTGTGGGCCGGGCTGGCCTGCCTGCTTGCGGGACCGAAGATCCTGTGCATGCTGCCGCTCTGGCTGCTCGGGGTGCTGGCGCACAAACTGTGCCGCCAGGCGGTGCCACGCGCCGCCGGGTGGCTGCTCTGGCTCGGCTGCCTCGCCGCCTGGGTGTCGGCCGCTGCGGCGCCTCGGCGCGGGGGGTGGGCCGCCGCCCGCGGGGGGGTGGTGGGGCGCGACACGCGGGGCGGCGCCAGCCCCGCCGTCGACGGCCTCGGCTTCGTCGTACAGCCAGGCGAGCGGGTCGGCCTGATCGGGCCGAACGGCGCCGGCAAGACGACGATGTTCGATTGC
>CAXTNV010000188.1:0-4847 GCA_964245755.1 uncultured Acetobacteraceae bacterium
GGTGGAGCACGGGCGCGGGGCCAAGTCGGCTTCGCGATGTGCGCCCGGACTGCACGAGCGGGATCGCTTGCATGCTGCAGCGCGGGACAGTATGGGAGGGCGCCAACGGTGGGACACCCGCGGCCTTCCGCGAGCAGGCCGGGAGCCCCTATTCCAGGAGAGCTCCCCACATGTCCGGCGAACCGCGAGCCGTCGCACCCGCACACGAGCGCATCCGCGAGGCGCTGGCCTTCGACGACGTGCTCCTGGTGCCGGGGCATTCCGAGGTCCTGCCATCCGCCACCGACACGCGCACCCGGCTGACGCGGCGCATCGAGCTGAACATCCCGTTGATCTCGGCGGCGATGGACACCGTGACCGAGGACGCCATGGCGATCGCGATGGCGCAGCAGGGCGGGATCGGCGTGCTGCACAAGAACCTCGACATCACCGAGCAGGCCGAGCAGGTACGCCGGGTCAAGCGCTACGAGTCCGGGATGGTGGTCAACCCGGTCACGGTGCATCCGGATCAGACGCTGGCCGAGGTGCACGAGATCATGCGCCGGCACCGGATCAGCGGCTTGCCGGTGATCGAGCGCGCCGACCAGAAGCTGGTCGGCATCCTGACCAACCGAGACATGCGTTTCGAGACCGATCCCGACCGCCGGGTCTACGAGCTGATGACGCGCGACCACCTGGTCACCGTCAATGACGGAGCGGACCCCGAGGAGGCGCGGCAGCTGCTGCACAAGCATCGCATCGAGAAGCTGCTGGTGGTCGACCGGCAGGGGCGCTGCACCGGCATCATCACCGCCAAGGACATGGACAAGGCGGTGGCTTACCCGCTGGCCAACAAGGACGAACTGGGCCGGTTGCGTTGCGCCGCCGCGACCGGGGTCGGCGAGGACGGCTTCCGGCGCGCCAGGGCGCTGATCGAGGCCGGGGTGGACGTGCTGGTGGTCGACACCGCGCACGGCCATTCCAGCGGGGTGCTGGCGGCGGTCGAGCGGATCAAGGCGATGTCCAACGCGGTGCAGCTGGTGGCCGGCAACGTGGCGACGCCGGAGGGTGCTCGGGCGCTGATCGACGCCGGCGCCGACAGCGTCAAGATCGGCATCGGACCGGGCTCGATCTGCACCACGCGGGTGGTGGCCGGTGTCGGCGTGCCGCAGTTCAGCGCGGTGCTGGAGACCGCGGCCGCGTGTCGCGAGCGGGACGTGCCGGCGATCGCCGATGGGGGCGTCCGCACCTCGGGCGACCTGGTCAAGGCGATCGGCGCTGGAGCCGACGTGGTGATGGTCGGCAGCCTGCTGGCCGGTACCGAGGAGGCGCCGGGCGAGGTGTTCCTCTACCAGGGCCGCTCCTATAAATCCTACCGCGGCATGGGCAGCCTCGGCGCGATGGCACGGGGTTCGGCGGACCGCTACTTCCAGCAGGAGATCAAGGACACGCTGAAGATGGTGCCCGAGGGGATCGAGGGGCGGGTCGCCTTCAAGGGCGGCATGGGCACCGTGGTGCACCAGCTCGTCGGCGGCCTGCGCGCCGGAATGGGCTATACCGGAAGTGCCGACATCGCCGCGCTGCAGACCGGTGCGCGGTTCCGCCGGGTCACCGGTGCGGGCCTGCGCGAGAGCCACGTGCACGACGTTGCGATCACCCGGGAAGCGCCGAACTACCGCCAGGACTGATCGAGCCCAGATGACACCCTCCGCGCGGCTGGCCGCCGGCATCGAGCTGCTGACGGCGATCGAGGCGGCACCGCGCAAGCCTGCGGACGCGGTGGCCAACGGCTTCTTCCGCGAGCGCCGCTATATCGGCGGCGGCGACCGTCGCGCGGTGTCCGATCAGGTCTGGTTCGTGCTGCGACACCTGCGGCGGCTGCACTGGTGGCTGCAGCGCGGCGAGGGCCAGCCGACGCCGCGTCTGCTGCTGGCGGCCGCCTCCGTGCTTGAAGGCCGGCCGCTGGAGAGCCTGCAGCGCGGCTTCTCCGGTGGCCGCTACGCGCCGGATACGCTGGAGCCCGACGAGGCACGCGTGCTGCGAGCCCTCGACGGCCACACGCTGGAGCATCCGGAGATGCCCGACGCGGTGCGCCTGGAGGTGCCGGACTGGCTGCTGCCGCGGCTGGCGGCGCGCTTCGGCGCGGAGCTGGCACGCGAGATGGCCGCCCTGACCAGCGCCGCATCGCTCGACATGCGGGTGAACACGCTGCGCGGCACCCGCGAGCAGGCGCTCGCGAGCCTGGCGCAGGACGACATCGTCGCCGAGCCGACGCCGCTCTCGTCGTGGGGACTGCGCGCCCGTGGCAGGCAGAACGTCACGGCGACCGCCGCCTTCAGGCAGGGTCTGGTGGAGATCCAGGACGAGGGCAGCCAGCTCGTCACCGCCCTGGTCGGCGCACAGCCGGAGATGCGGGTGCTGGACTACTGCGCCGGTGCCGGCGGCAAGACCCTGGGCTTGGCGATGACGATGCGCAACCGCGGCCACATCGTCGCCTGCGACGTCTCCGCGGCAAGGCTGGAACAGGCGGTGCGCAGGTTGCGCCGCGCCGGGGTGCACAACGTCGAGCGCCACGTCATCGTGCCCGGCGACAAGTGGGCCAAGCGACGGGCCGCCAGCTTCGATCGGGTTCTGGTGGACGCGCCCTGCACCGGCACCGGCACCTGGCGACGCAACCCGGACGCGCGCAGCCGCCTGCGCGAGCAGGATCTCGAGGAGCTGACCCTCAAGCAGGCCGGGATCCTGAGGGATGCGGCCAAGCTGCTGCGCCCCGGCGGTCGGCTGGTCTACGCGACCTGCTCGGTGCTTGCCGAAGAGAACCAGCTGCAGGTCGAGCGCTTCCTGCACGAGCAACCGGGCTTCGAGATGATACCGGTCGCACAGGGGGCGCCGTTCCTCAGCCTGACCCCGGCCTCGCATGGGACCGACGGCTTCTTCGCCGCGATCCTTGCCGCCCGAAACGGCGAGAGTTCATAACGAACACGAACTTGTTACAGCATCAGCGGTAATCGGTGCTCAACCTGTTCACGCGCAGCGGTATCATGCGCTTGTTCGAGGGCCGGTCCGACTGGTCGGCCGTCGCTGCGTGGATAGGGGCTCGCCTATGTCGGACCTGGCCTTGGACCTCGTCCGCGAAGGCGAGACGCACTGGCCGCCTCGTGGTGTGCACGCCTTCCGAACCCTGTTGGCCGGAGCGTTCTCCGCTCCGGAATGCGGCCGGCGCACGCTCCTGGAGGGACTGCTCAGGACCGCCTCGGCGCTGCGGGAGCACCGCGTGCTGCCGGGGCACTGCGACCACGACCTCGATGAGCAGGCCGCCAGCCAGCTCGCGCGGGATGCGGTCGACATCGTGCTCCTGGACCTCGACGGTCCGCTGCTGTCCGTGCTCTCGCTGATCGGACGGCTGCGCGCGGCCGCCAGCGCCGGCGTCGTCTTCATCGGCATCCTGCCGCCGCAATCCTCGGCGGAGCCGAGTCTCTACCTCGGCGCGGTGCTCGATGCAGTGGTGGATGCCTCTCGCCCCGGCGCGCTGCACCGCGCGATCACAGAGGCCTTCGAGGCCGCCGCGGACTTCGTGGGCACCGGCTACGGGCCGATCGCGGCGGGCAGCGCCACCAGGCACTAGGCCACCCGGCACTCAGCCACCCGGCACAGGCCCCGGGACCGCGGCCGGCGCCTGCACCGTCAGGGGGAGGGGACCTCCAGCTCCGTCAGGCCGGAAGCCAGCGCCCAGCGCAGCTCGTCGTGATACAGCGCCAAGCAGCCTTTCGTCGGACGCTCGTCCGCGCCCATGAGGTGCAGGAAGATCGCCGAGCCGCGACCGCGTCGTACCGGATCGTCGTTGTGGCCCAGCACCGCCATCAGGTCGTAGAGCCGGTCCTCGCGCCACAACCTCTCGTGGCGCGCGTCGTGCGGCAGCTGCACTGCCCGGTTGTAGTCCGGGTGGCCGATATCGTCGCACCAACCGTCGTCCGGTGCGATCGGCTCGCGCGGCAGCACGGTCTCCGGGCCGGGCAGGCGATCGGCCCGGTAGAGTACGCGGCGCAGCGGCAGCAGCCCGCACGGCGTGGCACCGTCGCCCTCCTGCTTGTGCAAGACGATCCCGGCTTCACCGAAGACGCAGCGCAGGTTGCGGCCGTCGATGCGGAGCAGGCCGCCGCTGCGCGAGGTCGGCTGGAGCGTCGCCCGGCTCATGTCGTCACCGCTGCTGCCTCATCAGGATACCCCCGCCCGCGCATCGCGGTATCATCGCCGCGCTTGCAACCGCGACTCCATTCACGACAATGTGTGCGAAGCGCGCGGACCGGCTGGAGGCGTGAATCGTAGTCACCGCGTTGTGAGGATGAGCTTTGCGGCGATCCCAGCCTCGGTGCGGCCGACCGCCCGCGCGCGGGCCCGCGCGAGCGCGAAGTCAACGAGTGCGGCGAGGCCGCTCTGTGGAAGAGGTTTAGATGGCGGGTGAACGCCCCATTCTGATCGTCGACGACGACGACACGCTGCGTACGACGCTGGTCGAGCAACTGCAGCTCGAAGCGGAATTCTCCGTCGAACAGGCCGCCTCGGTGCTCGAGGCGGACCAGAAGATCAGCAGCAACGGCGCCCGCTACGACGCCCTCATCCTCGACGTCACGCTGCCGGACGGCGACGGGCGGGATCTCTGCGCCGACCTGCGCCGCCAGGGCAGGCGGATGCCCATCATCATGCTCACCGGTTCGGACGACGAGGCCGACGTGGTCCGCGGGCTCGACGCCGGCGCCAACGACTATGTCGCCAAGCCGTTTCGCATCGCCGAACTGCTTGCCCGGCTGCGGGCGCAGATGCGCATCTTCGAGAACAGCGAGGATGCGGTGTTCACCATCGGGCCGTAC
>CAXTNV010000189.1:0-4795 GCA_964245755.1 uncultured Acetobacteraceae bacterium
GCCGGCCGCCCCGGCATGGGCAAGACCGCGCTCGCCACCAAGATCGCCTTCGGCGCCGCGCGCGCGCTGATGCAGGAGGCGCGTGCGCGCGATGGAAACGGGGCGGAGGTGCAGCCGAAGGGATCGGTCGCGATCTTCTCGCTGGAGATGAGCGCCGAGCAGCTGGCCACCCGCCTGCTCTCGGAGGAGGCGCGCGTTTCCGGAGAGCGCATACGGCGCGGCGAGATCGGGCAGAAGGAGTTCGACCGCTTCATCCAGGTGTCGCGCGAGCTGGCGACCCTGCCGCTGCATATCGACGACACCCCGGCGATCACGCTGTCGGCGCTGCGCACCCGCTGCCGCAGGCTGGCCCGCACCAAGGGGCTGAGCCTGGTGGTGGTCGACTACCTGCAGCTGATGCGCCCGAGCGTCGGCACGCGGCCGGAGAACCGGGTGCAGGAGGTCAGCCAGATCACCCAGGGGCTGAAGGCGATCGCCAAGGAGCTGGAGGTGCCGGTGCTGGCGCTGAGCCAGCTCTCGCGCTCGGTGGAGAGCCGCGAGGACAAGCGGCCGCAGCTCTCGGACCTGCGCGAGTCCGGCTCGATCGAGCAGGACGCCGACGCGGTGATGTTCGTCTACCGCGACGAGTACTACCTGCAGCAGCGCGCCCCCAAGCAGATGGCCTACGACAGCGAGGACAAGTTCCAGACTGCGCTGGACAAGTGGCAGCGCGACATGGAGCAGGTGCACAACAAGGCCGAGCTGCTGCTGGAGAAGCAGCGGCATGGGCCGACCGGCAAGATCGACCTGTTCTTCGAGGGCGAGTTCACCCGTTTCGCCGACCTCGACCTGGTGCACCAGGACAGGCGGTCCTGAACCCGCGCGCCTCGCGGCGGTTATCGCCTGATCCGGACGGGAGCCTCGCATGGCGGTGACGCTGAAACCCCTGGCCGAGCAGGTCATCGTCATCACCGGTGCATCCAGCGGCATCGGGCTCGCCACCGCCTACGCCGCCGCCGAACAGGGTGCCCGCGTGGTGCTGTCGTCGCGCAACGGCGAGACCCTGGAGCGCATCGTGCGCGAGATCCGCGAGAGGGGCGGCAGGGCGACGCATCTGGTCGCCGAAGTCTCCAGGCGCGAGCAGCTGGAACGGCTGGCCGCGGAAGCAATTCGGGCGTTCGGCGGCTTCGACACCTGGGTGAACGATGCCGGGCTCGGCATCTTCGGCCGTCTCGAGGAGATCCCCGACGCCGAGCACCGGCGCATGTTCGAGGTGAATTTCTGGGGCGTGGTCTACGGCACCCTGACCGCGGCCTCGCACCTGAAGGCCAAGGGGGGCGCCATCATCAATCTCGGCAGCGTCGCCTCCGACGTCGGCTTTCCGGTGCAGGGCATGTACAGCGCCTCGAAGCACGCGATCAGGGGCTTCACCGACGCCTTCCGCACCGAGATGGAGCAGGAGGGCGTGCCGATCTCGGTGACGCTGATCAAGCCCGCCGCCATCGACACGCCGTTTCCGTTCCACGCCGGGAACTTCACCGCCGGCAAGCCGGTGCTGCCGCCGCCGGTCTATGCCGCCGAGGACGTCGCCGACGCGATCCTGCGCGCCGCGGTGCATGGCGGCCGCGACATCTACATCGGCGGCGGCGCCAAGCTGATCAGCGCGCTCAGCCAGTACGTGCCAGCCGCGATCGACTGGATGGGCGCGCACGTTCTGTCGCGCCAGTCGGTCGCGGACCAGCCGGCCGGCCGAGATCCGGAGGGCGCGCTGCACGCGGCGGGCGAGGACGGCGCGGTGGGCGGGGACTCGCCGCACCGGGTCCGACGCAGCGTCTATACCAGGGCCGGCGCGCATCCGGTGCTGGCCAGCGCGATCACCGCCGGCCTCGGCGATGTTCGCGCGCCGTGACCGGGACTGACGATGGCGGCTCGTGCGCATCCCTGGCATCCGCCCTTCAGCCGCAGCGGCTGAGGCGGCCGCCGACGATGCCGCCGCTCCCGTTCTGCCTGATGGCGCTGTGCGGCTTCACCGGCTTCTACCTGCTGCTCGCCGGCTCGCTCAGCCGCACCGAGCTGATCACCTGTGCGGTCGTCGCGATCGGCTTCGCCGGGCTCGCTACCGTGCTGCACCTGCGCCAGGAACGTCGGCTGCGCCTGTCGCTGCCGCCCGCACGGGCGCTTTGGCTGCTGGCCTGCGCGGTGCCGCTCGACACCACGCGGGTCGGGCTGGTGCTGCTGCGCGCCCTGCGGCGCCGTCCGGACGACCAGCTCACCACGGTCGCGGCGCAGCCGTTCCAGCCGGGCGGCGACCATCCCGAGGACGCGGCCCGTCGCGCGCTGGTGATCCTCGGCAGCTCGCTGGCGCCGAACGGCTTCGTGGTGGGATTGCCGCGGGACGGGCAGGCGCTGCGCCTGCACCGGCTGGCCCAGGCCGCGCCGAGCCGCGACACACGTTGGCCGGTATGAGCATCTGGCTGCTGGCGGTGCTCGGCCTGCTGCCGCCGCTGGCGCTGCCGGTGCTGATCGCGGGACGCGGCGGCACCGCCACCCGTCTGGTGGCACTTCAGCTGACCACCTCGGTGGTCACGATGGTGCTGGCGCTGATGACGTTCGCCTTCGACCAGAGCTCGTTCATCGACCTCGCCCTCTGCCTGGCCCTGCTGGGCTTGCCCGGCACGCTGCTGATGGCGCTGTTCCTGGAGCGCTGGCTGTGACCGCGGTCATCGCCGCATTGCTGGCGGTGGTGGTCGGCGCCACCTGGCTGGGCTGCCTGGGTTTCACGCGGCTGCGCACGCCGCTCGACCGGCTGCACTGCGTGGCCTTCGTCAACGCCGCCGCCGGGACCGCGTTGTGCGTCGCCGCCTTCCTCGCCGACGGCCCGTCGACCCGGGCATGGAAGATCCTGCTGATCGTCCTCGTCTCGCTGTGCTACGGCGCCGCACTCTCGCACGCGAGCGGCCGGGCGCTGTGGCTGCGTGCGGGTGCCAAGGGCGGCGCCGAACCCGAGGCGGAGCCGGGCCGATGAGCCTGCTGATCGCGGCCTTGCTGCTGCTGGCCGCCGCCTCCGGGACCGGTGTGGCGCTGTCGCGCACGCCGCGGCGGCAGGTGATGGCGATGGCGGTGAATGGGCTGGTGCTGTCGCTGCTGTTCATGGCGTTGCAGGCGCCGGACGTGGCGTTCGCGGAGCTGGCGGTCGGCACCGCGGCGGTGCCGCTGCTGTTCCTCGCGGTGCTGGCCTCGGTGAAGATGGACCGCAGCGCGCGCGGGCCGGAGGGCGAATGAACCGCCTCGAGGCGGACCGGGCCATCGCCGCCGGCACGCGGATCCGGCTGGCGCTGTTCGGCCTCGCCTGCCTGTGCGTGCTGCCGGCGCTGCTGCACGTGGCCGCGCACATGCCGACGTTCGGCGCGCATCCGCTGCCCTACGGCGACGCCATCAACGCCGCCGGAGTGCGGGAGCGCCACGTCACCAACATGGTCAGCGCGGTGAACTTCGACTATCGCGGCTTCGACACGCTGGGCGAGGAATTCATGCTGCTCTGCGCCGTCACTGGCGTCACCGTGCTGCTGCGCGGCAGCCGCGGCGAGCAACGCAGCGCCAGGCCCGGCGTGGCGCCGGGACGGTCGATCCCGCCGCGCAGCGAGGCGGTGCTGCTGATCACCCGGGTGGCGGCGCCGAGCGTGCTGCTGTTCGGCGTCTACGTCGCCCTGCACGCGATGACGACGCCCGGGGGCGGCTTCCAGGGCGGCGCGATCATGGCCTCCGGCACGCTGCTGTTCTTCCTCGGCGAGGGCTATCGCGGCTGGCGCCGGCTGATACGCTCGGAGGCGATGGATGCCTGCGAGGGGCTGGGTGCGGCACTCTACGCGCTGTGCGGCCTCGCCTCGATCGCCCTCGGCCTGCCGTTCCTGCAGAACATGCTGCCGTTCGGCAGTGCGGGCGACCTGTTTTCCGGCGGGCTGATGCTGATCGAGAACGCCGGCGTGACGCTCGCGGTGTTCGGCGGCTTCACCGTGCTGTTCATCGAGTTCCTGGAGGAGACGCGGGTGGTGCCCGACGCGGACGGCGCCGGTGACGGGGCATGAGCGGCCTCGCCGGCCTGCTGCCGTGGCTGGTCGCCGCCTGGCTGCTCGGCGTCGGGCTGTACGCGATCGTCGGCAGCCGCAACTTCGTGCACCTGATCGGCTGCCTGTCGGTAGTGCAGTCCTCCACCTACGTGCTGCTGCTGGCGGCCGGCTATCGTCGCGGCGGCCTGGCGCCGATCTTCTATACCCATCCGCCCGGCACGCCGGCGGTCGATCCGGTGCTGCAGGCGCTGGTGCTGACCGACATCGTCATCGGCGCCACCGTGACCGCGCTGCTGCTGGCGCTGGCGCTGCAGCTGCACAAGCGACGCGGCACGCTGGATCCGGAACGGCTGCGCCCGATGCGCCGATGACCTTGGCGATCACGGCACTGCCGCCGCTGCCGGTGGTCGGACCGCTGGCCGTGGCCGGACTGCTGCTGGCGGTCGGCAAGGCGCTGCCGCGGCGCGTCCCGGACGTGGTCGCGATCCTGACCGCGCTGGCCGCGGCGGCTGTCTGCCTCGCGATGGCGATCCATGTCTCGCCGGCACGTGCCTTCGGGCCGATGGTGTACTGGTTCGGTGGCTGGGTGCCGCGCGACGGCCAGGCCATCGGCATCGGCTTCGTGGTCGAGACGGTCGGGGCGACGCTCGCGGCCTTCATCGGCCTGCTGTTCGCCGCGACCCTGCTGTTCGCGTGGGGCTTCTTCGAGGAGGTGCACGCGCATTTCCACGTGCTGATGCTGCTGTTCA
>CAXTNV010000190.1:0-4764 GCA_964245755.1 uncultured Acetobacteraceae bacterium
ACCACTATGTCGGCCGCACCTTCATCGAGCCGACCGACCAGATCCGCAACCTCGGCGTCAAGCTCAAGCACTCCGCCAACCGCCCGGCGATCAACGGCCGCCGGGTGATCCTGGTCGACGACTCGATCGTGCGCGGCACCACCAGCCGCAAGATCGTCGAGATGGTGCGCGCCGCCGGCGCCACCGAGGTGCATATGCGCATCTCCTCGCCGCCGACGACGCATTCCTGCTTCTACGGCATCGACACACCGGAGCGCGGCAAGCTGCTGGCGGCACAGCACGACGTGGCGGAGATGGCCGAGCTGATCGGCGCCGACAGCCTCGCCTTCATCTCGATCGACGGGCTCTACCGGGCGCTCGGCCAGACCGCGCGTGATCCGAAGCAGCCGCATTTCTGCGATGCCTGCTTCACCGGCAAGTATCCGATCGACCTCGCCGACCTCGACGAGGACAGCCGCGCCAGGCCGGCGCCGTAGCGCCAGCGTCGATGCAGCTGCGTGGCCGCATCGCCCTGGTGACCGGGGCCAGCCGCGGCATCGGCCGCGCGGTCGCACGCTCGCTGGCGCGGCAGGGAGCGCACTGCGTGCTGACCGCGCGCAGCCCGGGTGGTCTCGAGGAGACAGACGACCTGATCCGCGCCGAGCGCGAGGGCGTGGATCCCGCCACCCTGCTGCCGCTCGACCTGCTGGACGGGGCTGCGATAGACCGCATCGGCCCGACCCTGGCAAACCGCTTCGGCCGGCTCGACATCCTGGTGCACGCGGCCGCCGCCCTCGGCGCCCTGACGCCGGTGCCGCACATCGACGAGCGCGACTGGGAGCGCACCCTGTCGGTCAACGTCACCGCGAGCTGGCGGCTGATCCGCACCGCGGCCCCGCTGCTGCTGCGCGCACCTGCCGGGCGGGCGGTGTTCCTGACCGACGCGCACGCCGGCCGCCCGCTCGCCTACTGGGGCATGCTCGGCGCCGGCAAGGCCGCGATGCAGAACCTGGTGCTGAGCTGGGCCGACGAGGTGTCCGGGCAGGACCGCCTGCGCGTCAACCTGTTCGATCCCGGCACCGTCGCCACCAGGATGCGGGCGCAGGCGATGCCGGGCGAGGATGCGAGCCGGCTGCCCGGCCCGGAGCAGGTCGCGGACGCCGTGGTGGCGGTCTGCCTGGACCGGGAGCGACGGCACGGCGCGCTGATCACCGCCGACGACGCGGCCGGTTCCGGCTGAGCCCGACCGGCAGAGGCCAGCGTCCGTGCTGGGCGTCGACCCGCCGATCGCGCACGCTTACGGGTTGCTCGGCGTCTGCGGCCGTCCCGCCGGCTGCACGTTCGGCTGGCCGACATAGCGGTAGACGATCGGGGTGCCGACGCCGGTGGTGTAGTTGAAATCCGGACCGAAAGCGTCGTTGGGGAGCACGCCGTTGAAGCCGGGGATGGGGCGGTGGAACAGCGTGGTCGGCGGGTTGGCGCTCTCGCCGAACAGCGCCTGAACCTCCGACGCCGCGTAGATGTAGTTGTTCAGGTTGCCCATGCGCCCGTACTGCTCGACCAGCAGCGCCGTAGCGCCGGCGAGTTCCGGCGACGCGACGCTGGTGCCGATCAGGCCGTAGAACTTGCCGGCGATGGCGACCACGACGTAGGAGCGGTCAGTGTTGCCGCTGCCGTTGAGCGGATTGTCGCCGCCATTGCAGGGCAGCACCGCGATGCCGCCCGGACAGCCGCCGACCTGCATGCCGATGTCGGGCAGCGCGCGCTGCGTCGTCGAGCCGGTGGTGCTCAGGCTCTGGTAGCCGGGCTGCGCGAACAGCGTGCTGAGGCCGCCCCCGGCACCCCACGATCCGCCGGCAACGTTGGCGCCGAGCCCGTAGATGTCATACGGCACTTCCGGATCCGACCAGGCGTTCTCGTCGACGTAGCTCGAAATCAGGCTGGTGCCGCTGTGCGTGGTCACCAGGTTGGTGCCGCCGACCGCGGTCACGCTGGTGTCGGCGGCCGGCGTCGAGACGCTGGGGATGAAGCTGCCGGCAGTTCCCGACACGGCATAGTTGGCGGTCGGGCATTCCAGCCCGGCCTCGTCGCCGGAGCTGGCCAGGAAGCTGATGCCCTGCGCGTTGCCCTGCTCGTACAGCTCGTGCTCGATGTTGAGCAGGTAGGTGTAGTCGACGCCCGCGTTGTACGCCGCAGTGTAGCCCAGCTCGCAGCCGCCGAACGAGGAGCTGACCAGGTCCGCCTCGTTGGCGTCGTCGATGGCGACGTAGCCGGCGATGATGTTCTGGTCCGAGAGGTCGGGGATGTCGTACAGCACGACGTGCGATCCGGGAGCCCCGGTCAGCGACTGCTGCACGTCCAGCGACGCCTCGTCGAGCGCATCGCTGCTGGTCGTCGCGCCACCGTTGACGTAGACGCGCTTGAACAACGTCGGATCGGCCAATCCGGCGTTCTGGCTGAACTTCTCGTGGTCGAACACCGCCTGCACGTCGCTGTCGTAGACGTCGCTCGACATCAGGATGCCGATGGTGACGCCGCTGCCGTCAAGGCGACGGGGGGCCCCGGCGACCGTGATCCTGGTCTGGTAGGATGGATACTGGTACGCCTGCTTGAGGTCGGTGAACCAGTAGCCGCCGGTGGTGGAGCTGCGGTTGTCCGCCGCATCGAACGGCACCGCGACGCCGGGCACGCGCCGCGAATGGGTGTGCACGGTGATCGCCTTGCGGCCGAAATCGAGCACCACGGCGCCGGCGGCGCGGGCCGCGTCGGGCAGGACCGGGGCGCGCATCGCGACGATGCGCCTGCCCGCATCCGCCCGCGGACCCGGCAGCGAGCCCACCGCTAGGCCGGTGCGCAGCGCGCGGCCGACCAGGGCGGCGTCTCCGGTCACGTGCAGGCTGCGCGAGTGCCGCTGCACAACGAGGCCTTGGGCCGAGAAGGCGGCAGCCACGCGGTCCAGGGTCGCCGCACCGGGGCCGAAGCGCTGCGTGAACTCGGCCGGGCTGATCCAGCGATGGAACGATGGCGACGATGGATCGTGCTGCGCCCTGAGCAGCGCCTGCAGTCCGGCATGGTCACGCAACGGCAGCATGACGTCGAAGCCGACCGACTGGCCCGGATCGACCGCACCGCCGGGCTGCAGCCCCGCCGCGTGCGCCTGCGAAAGTGCCGCGATGATGCCGGCCGCCGCCAGCGATGCACATGATCCCAGCTTAGGCATGCAGGCTTCCCGTCTATGGCTCTGCAACCATGTGGTGCGGCTCGCGGATCGCAAGCGGCTTTTTCGCCCGCTCGGCCATCACTTCATTGCTTGTTGACTCCACGCCGGCGGCGCGGCCGCGGCGGCTTCCGGCGTCGCCTCCTCGGCGATGGCGCGTGCGACCGCCTCGGCGGCGCGGATGCCGTCGACCCCGGCCGAGAGGATGCCGCCGGCATAGCCAGCTCCTTCGCCTGCAGGGAACAGGCCCGCCGTGTTCAGGCTCTGACCGTCCCCGCCGCGCGGGATGCGCAGCGGCGAGGAGGTGCGCGTCTCCACCCCCGTCATCACCGCGTCCTCGAGCGCGAAGCCGGGGATGCGCCGGTCGAACTGCGGCAGCGCCTCGCGTATCGCCTGCACCGCGTAGTCGGGCAGGCAGTCGGCGAGGTCGGCGGGGGTGACGCCGGGTTTGTACGACGGGATCACCGCGCCCAGGGCGGTCGAGGCGCGCCCGGCCAGGAAGTCTCCGACCCGCTGCGCCGGCGCATGGTAGCCGCTGCCGCCGACCTCGAAGGCGCGTCGCTCCCAGTGCCGCTGGAAGCCGATCCCCGCGAGCGGTCCGTCCGGGTCGAACGGTGACGCATAGGGCCGGAAATCCTGCGGCGTCAGCCCGACCACGATGCCGGCGTTGGCGTTGCGCTCGGCGCGCGAGTATTGGCTCATGCCGTTGGTCACCACCCCGCCCGGCTCCGAGCTGGCCGCGACGACGGTACCGCCGGGACACATGCAGAAGCTGTAGACGCCGCGGCCGTTGCCGGCATGGTGCACCAGCTTGTAGTCGGCCGCGCCGAGCAGCGGATGCCGCGCCTGGCCGCCGAAGCGGGCGGCGTCGATCAGCGACTGCGGATGCTCGATGCGCACGCCGATCGAGAGCGGCTTGGCCTGCATCGCGATGCCGGCGGCGTGCACCGCCTCGAAGCTGTCGCGCGCGCTGTGGCCGATCGCCAGCACCACGTGCCCGGTCTCGATGACGCTGCCGTCGTCCAGGCCGAGTGCCGCGATGCGACGCCGCCCGCCGCCCTCGCCGGCGATGTGGAACGTGCGCACCTCGCTCTCGAAGCGGTAGCTGCCGCCCAGCTGCTCGATAGTCCGGCGCATGCTCTCGACCATGCTGACCAGCCGGAAGGTGCCGATATGCGGCTTGGCGACGAACAGGATCTCCTCCGGCGCGCCGGCGCGGACGAACTCCTCGAGCACCTTGCGGCCGTAATGCTGCGGATCGCTGATCTGGCTGTAGAGCTTGCCGTCGGAGAAGGTGCCGGCACCCCCCTCGCCGAACTGCACGTTGCTCTGCGGCGTCAGCTGGGCCCGGCGCCAGAAGGCGAAGGTGTCGACGGTGCGGGCGCGCACGATCCGGCCGCGCTCCAGGATGATCGGCCGCAGTCCCATCTGCGCCAGCACCAGTGCGGCCAGCAGCCCGCACGGCCCGGCGCCGATCACCACCGGGCGCTGCCGGGGCGGACGTGGCGGAGCAGGCGGGGGGCAGTACTGCGTGTCCGGCGTGCGCGCCAGCTTGGAGTCGCCAGGAT
>CAXTNV010000191.1:0-4760 GCA_964245755.1 uncultured Acetobacteraceae bacterium
GCCGAGCCTGCGCATCATGGCGACACGTGCAGGATCGAGGGTCGCGAGGCGGGCGGGATCGAACGGCGAAAGGTCGACGGTTCGTGCGGCCCCGTCCACGATCAGCTCTGTCATCGCCTCGCCGGTAGCCGGCGCATTGAGGATGCCCCAGACGCTGTGACCCGTGGCGACGTAGGCGCCCCGCGCACCCTCTATCGCGCCGATTAAAGGCAGCCCGTCGCCGGTAATGGGACGATAGCAGGCCTGGCGTGCGAGAACCTGCGACCGCGCCAGGACCGGTGACAGGCGGGAGCACAGCGCCTGCAGCCGATCGATGGCGCCGTCATCGGGCGCGACCTGATCGGGATCGATCTGGACAGGAGACTCGCTGGAGATCCCGCACACGTAGGTCGTGCCGTCGGCACGCGGGAAGATCTCGGGTGTGAGCATCGACCCGGCCTGCTCAGCGTATTCGAGGAACAGGGCTTCCGGCGGCAGCGATGCTCCCGTCTCGAACACCAGGCTGTGCCCTTTCAGGCCATAGACCGGTGGAAGTGGCAGCCATCCTGCTGCCAGCGCAGACCACGGCCCCATCGCGATCACGACGGCATCGCCTTCCAGCGTCTCGCCACCCGCGAGGCGCACGCCGCTCACCCGGCCGCTGCGATGCAGCACCCCGGTAGCCTGGCTCAGCAGCAGCTCGGCGCCTCGCTCCTCGGCAGCACGCATCATCGCCGATGTGAAGGCCGCCGGATTCACCTGGGCCGTGGTGCCGGTCGAACCGAGCCGGCTGTGGATGGCCACCTCCGGCGAAACCCATCCGGGGCCCGCGGCGCGAGACGTCCGAGCTGCAAACCCGCTGACCGTGCCGGCATAGGTGGTCATCCGGCGGTAGCCCCAGTCGCCTTCCAGCTCTTCCGCGAGCTCGGCGTGCAACGCGAAGCTCCGGTGAGCGAGGGCTTCGACCGGCGTGCCGTCGCACCAGTCGAGGGCCAGGAACCCACCGGACTTACCCGAAGCGGCACAGGCCACCGCGCTGCGCTCGACGACGACGACGTCTGCGCCGCGTCGGGCGAGGTGATAGGCGACTAAGGCTCCGATGGCGCCGCCGCCGATGATGATGGCTCGCATGCGCGCTCCGTGGCGGTTCTCCCGACCAGCATGGCCAGTCGGTCATCGGCAGGCTGATCGAACGGAACGCGGACCATGAGACGCACCGTTGAGGAGCGCAATCACCGCCAGCAACCCGTCCGGGAAATCCAGAGCCGTGGCCCGGCTCCGCACCACCGCCAATGGTGACGGACCATCGCATGTGCCCGCCATGACCGGAAGCGGATCCTCCGCTGCACAGGAGACGGCCGCGGGAAGCAGGGTCGGCTATGGCCACATCGCGGCGCTACGCTGCGCCGCTGCCGCGGTCGGCTCGTCGCGGCCGGTGCGCCCTCCGAACCGCCTCCTCCGCAACGCGGCAAGCGTCTCCGCCTGCGTCCCCTCAGCGAGGGATCGGCGCGAGCTGGTCGCAGCAAACATCGACGGCGTTCGATGACGGAGCTATGGCCGGGAGCTTCCCCCAGCCGAGAATCCTGGAACGAGCCAAGTGCGACGGCCAGGAGATCGCGCTCCTGCTCAGGGTAGGGGCTGCTTGCAGCCGGTGCCAGAAGCCGTCGCGCCGGGCAGGCCGGCCGGCACGTCCGTGCTGGTGTAGAGGCAGTCGCTCACCACGCCGTTCGCGCTGAAGATGACTCTCAGGCTGGACGAGCTCCGTGGTGCGTGCTGCGAGCCCATTGCGGCGTTGGCTAGGCCGAGGCCGGAGCCAACCAGACCGACATAGGGCACGAAGGCACCGACCACCCCGGCCGCCGCACCGGCTCCATCGGACAGTGGCTGAGTGCCCGAGCCCCCGCTCTGCGTCTCGTATACCCAGGTCTCGCCCTGCCGGCTCTGCTCGGTGTGACCCGGCTGGCCAAGCGCGGCGAACACCTCCGTGCGGGAGGAGCGGCCGATCACGACCCGGCCGACCTTGGCCGGGTCGAGCATCGATGCTCGTGGCGCAGCCGGCGTGCAGGCGACCACCAGCATGGCGAGGGTGCACATCTGTATATAGCTGGCGAAGCCTCGGACCATGGCACCCTTGCACGTGCGGCGGGCTCGCCGATCATCATGCGTCCTCATGCCGCCGCATCAGGACCGCGACAAGATCCGCATGTCGCAGTGCCAGCACATTGAAGCGAGTAGCGCGTGGCGGACGAAGGCCTCGCCCAAGACATCGAGAACGGCCCGATCGGATCATTCGTGTGGGGGAAGGGCAGTCCTCGCCGGCGCGACAGCTACACATCCACAGGATGCCGCGTTGTGGAGCCGCCGCTCGCTTCCGCTTCCCGCGCACTCGCACAAGCGTAGCTGAAACCGGCGTCTGGCCGAACGACGACATCAACGTGCGGCGCAAGCATGCGCGCGAAGCTGCGTATCCAGGTCGCTTGACCAAGGCAAAACATCAGCGCTCGATCAGAGTCGGACCCACCGCTGATGGGTCGCAAGGGCGCAGCTGCGCAAGCGCCATCGGGTTCTACATCCGGAAGCGAAAGGGAGTTCGCCGAGATGCAGCTTGGCTACGTCATCTTGCATGTTCCGGACGTGGCCGAAGCGGTCGCGTTCTACGAGAAAGCGTTCGGGCTTGGCCGGCGCCTGGTTCACGAGAGTGGCCAATACGCTGAGCTGGAGACCGGGGTGACGGCGCTCGCCTTCGCGTCCGATGCCCTCGTCGAGGCGAACGGCTTGCCGCACCGTCCGGCAGGCGTGGATGTGCTGCCGTTCGGCGCCGAGATCGCCCTTCTGACCGACGACGTGCCGCTTGCCTTCCGCCGTGCCGTCGAGGCCGGTGCCGCACCGGCGGTCGAGCCCGCGACCCGGCCCTGGGGTCAAACCGTCGGCTACGTGCGCGACCTCAACGGCGTCCTCGTCGAGCTCTGCACCCCGGTCGGCACCTAGACGGGTGCCGGGTCACGAGCCGCTCGGGCTGCAGGTTCGGCTGCTCGCCGTGGCCACGCCCGATCCGGAAGCGGGCTTCCGGGTGATGTTCGGTGGTATCGAGCGACTTCCGCGCCGACGTGAAAACGCCGGACCGCGCAGCCCTGCGGTTGCTGGAGCCGATGGATTTCACACTGCTCCAGCCGCCGCGCACGATGCGCAGACGACCGAACGGGTCGTCCTCCATGGTCCGCCGGCGCGGCGAGCGATCGGGAACGGGCGCGTGCAGCCGGATCTCCAGCGAGCTCCGCCGGCTCAGGGACGGGGGAGGACCAATGCGCCGCATTCGCTTGCAATCTGCTCGCTGTCGTCGGCGTTGACGCCAGGCATGCGCTTTGAGAAAGGGCCAGCACGATGAGCGACGAGACGAAGACCTCCGGCGAGCAGCCCGGCGGCACGACGCACACGCGGGAGCCTGAGGTCGATCAGGCCGCCACCAGGCCTCCTGCACCTGCGGCGGCCGAGGAGGCCGGTACGAACCTCGGAGCGCACCAGGAACAGGCCGGGATGCGCTCATAGACGGCCCGGCCTCCAGCCGGTCGGGGAACCCGCCGCCACCGCGCTCATGCGCCCGGTCCGCCGGTGCAGCTACCGCGTCGGCGCGGATGCGAACGAGGCCGGCGGGACCTCTCCTGCCTTCGGGTAGGCGGGCAGCGCCGGCGGCGCGACGAGCGCGGCGGCGGGTGCCCGATCGATCCGGTCGAGCGTCGCCCGCACCGCCGTCTCGAGCTGCACATCGCGTCCGGTGATCGCCTCGTCGGGCGCATCGTCAACCTCGATATCCGGCGCCACCCCGGTGTTCTCGATGATCCAGTGGCCGGCGGGATCGGCGAGCGAGTCCTTGGGGATGGTGATGAAGGTGCCGTCCATCAGCCGCCATGGTCCGTTGATCCCCTGCACACCGCCCCAGCTCCGCGTGCCCACCAGCGGACCCAGGCCATAGGCGCGGAAGTAGTACGGGAACTGGTCGCCGTCGGAGCCCGAGCCCCAGTTGAGCAGCGTCGCGATCGCGCGCGGTGCGACCGCGACCGGAAGCGACGACACCGCGCCTTCACGGTTCACGAACATGCCGGCCAGCGGGCGGCGCAGCACGTCGAGCACCGCCTGGCTGGTGAAGCCGCCGCGGTTCCAGCGCACGTCGATCACCAGCCCCTGCTTGTCCAGCTGCGGGTAGAACTGCCGGACGAACTCCCCCCAGCCCTCCATGAAGAAGTCGCTCAGCGCCACGTAGCCGATGCGGCCGTGCGAGAGCCGGTCGACGCGCGCGCGGTTGCGTTCGACCCAGTCGAAATGCCGCAGCGTTGTCTCGTCGGCGAGCGGCTCGACACGCAGCACCCGTCTCGGACCGTCGGGAGACGCGGCCACCGTGATGCTGGCCTCGTGCGTCAGCCCGGCCAGCAGCTCATCCGGCACCTGCGGCGCCTTCAGCTCGCGGCCGTTCAGGGCGAGCAGGAAGTCGCCGTCGCGGAGCTCGAGGCCCGGCGCGGTCAGCGGGCTGCGGAACTCGTCGCGCGTGTTGTCGCCGGCCAGGATGTGCGCCAGGCGATAGCGCCCGGAGAGCGAGTCGAGCGCGTAGTCGACGCCGAGCCGGCCGGTCGGAGTGGGCGCGCCGCCGTCGGAGGCAGGGCCGCCGATGAAGCTGTGCGAGCTCGCGAGCTCGCCCTGCAGCTGTCCGAGCAGGTAGCGGAAGTCGTCCTGCGAGCCCAGGCGCGGCAGCAGCCGGACGTAGGCGTCGTGCACCGCCTGCCAGTCGT
>CAXTNV010000192.1:0-1005 GCA_964245755.1 uncultured Acetobacteraceae bacterium
CGCCGCCTGAGCACGCCGCCTGAGCACGCCGCTGCGGCCTCGCCTGCTCATGACGGCTCCGCGATCCGGTGACCCAGGCGCGATGCGTCGATCAGCGCGCGGCGCGCGACGGTCGAAGCAGCACCGCGAGCCGCTGCTGGGCTGCCTGCCGCACCACCGGATCGGCCTGCGGGATCAGCAGCACCTGTCTGAGCCAGGGCGTGGCAGAGGCGTCGTCGCCGCGTGCGGCCGCGCTCTCGCCAGCCTGCAGGTACAGCCGGGCGGCCTCGGCAGGCGCGCCCCCGCGTCCTCGCGCGTCGGCGGCGAACGCCAGCATGGCCGCCATGTCGCGGTATTCCAGCTGCGAGCGGTGCAGATCGGCCGCCCGCTGCGCCACCGCGGCGGCATCGAGGTAGTGTCCGCGCCTCCGGTCGAGGCGCGCGGCGAGCTCGTCACGCGCCGCCTGCCAGTCCACCGAGGGCCGCCTGGGCTGCCCGAACCGGTCGAGTGCGGCCAGGATTCCCATCGCGTCGCCGCGCGCATCGGCGATCAGGCCGCGCACGTAGCTCGCCCGCACCACGGTCGCCGGATCCGACGCGGTGGCCTGCGCCCGCGCGGCCAGCGGGTCCGCCTCCGGATCGCGGCCGAGCCGGTGCAGCGCCGCCGCCTGCGCCAGGTCGAGCTCCGCGAAGCCGGGCGCCGCGCGGGCATCGAGGGCGTCGCGGGTGCGCAGGATCGTGCGCAGCGCCGCAGCCGCGCCGTGGCCGCCGGCATCGTCGCCGGCGAGCTGGGCCACAGCGAGGTCGTAGCCGATATCGCCGATCGCCGGCGCATCGTCGCGGCTCAGGGCGAGCGTGAAGGCGCGCTGGTATTGCGCCACCGCCTGGGCAGCGTGGCCGGACGACAGCGACTGGCGTCCGGAGCGGGCCGCCTGCTCCAGCGCGTCATCCTGCGGCGGCGCCGGCGACCGATGCCCGGCGCACCCCGACGTCAGCAGGCCCGCGGCGAGCACGGTCCACGCCAGGC
>CAXTNV010000192.1:1015-4711 GCA_964245755.1 uncultured Acetobacteraceae bacterium
CTACATCGATCAGCTCAAACGTAAATCCCGCGATCGAGCTTGACCGGGTGCGCCGCCTCGACGCGGCGTCGGCGTGCCCTGACCATTCCCGTTTCCGTTTCCGACGATTCTGTGACCCGCTTTCCAGCTATCACGCCAGCTCACGTCAGCACCATCCGAGAGGAACCCGATGAAATCAGTAACAAAGTGGACCGTGCTCGCCGCGGCCTTGCCGCCGCAGCGCCTCACGGACGCACCTGCTGCGGCGACAGCCGAAGCGGATCGGGCTTCGCGGCACCGCCGCCGCCGAGCAGCCAGGAGCCCCGCAGCTGCGCCAGCAGCTGCTCCAGCTGTACTTCCGTCGCCTGCGTCTGGGTCAGCAGCGCCGGCAGGTTCTGGGTGGTGTCGGCGACGTTGCGCGCGATCGCCGGCAGCTGCGGCGTCGCCCGCGCCGCGTCCGCCGAGATCGACTGCGCGTTCGCCAGCACCGCGTGGGACTGGTTCAGCAGCGGCGGCACCCGGGCCAGGATCGGGGCGAGCTGGGCGACGTCCGCCTTGAGCGTCGCCACCACGTCCTCGGTTCGGCGGATCAGCGTGTCGTCGCTGAGCAGTCTTCCCGCAGAGCCCTGTCCCGCCTTGATGTCGGTGATGATCGTATCCAGCGTGGTCATGGCGTGCTGGGCATGCGCCAGCGTCGGCAGCAGCTCCGCCTTCACCTGGTTCAGCGTCGTCGCGATGGTGTCGGCGGGGTTCGGCTCTACGGTGGCGGTCAGCACCGCGAAGTCCCAGTCGAGCATCCTGCCCGAGCCGCGCGTGACGTCGACGTAGGCGGCGCCGGCGACCCCGTAGCGGCGGCGGATGGTGGCATGGCTATCGCGCCGCACGTAGGGATCGGCCTGACGCTGGATGGTGGCGAGCGCATACATCTCGCCGTCGGGGTTGAGCACGATGCGGTCGATACGGCCGGCGTGGGTTCCCAGCACGTCGATGTCGGCCCCCGGGGTCAGGCCGCCGAAGCCGCTCTGCGGCAACACCAGATGAAGCTGCGAGTCCGGATGCAGCCAGCGACGCAGCACGCCGGCCTCGAAGATCGCGCCGAAGAACAGCACGCCCGCCAGCACCACCAGCAGCCCCACCCACTCGTCGGTGTGGCGCAGCCGCAGCAGCCGCCGCGCTGGCTCGGGACGCCGCTTCTGTAGCACTCAACCGCTCCGGGTAGCTGGCATCATCGGCCTGGCCTCGAGCTGAGCCCGTCTTCCAGCAGATGCAGGCGGTGGGTGGTGGGGAAGTTCTGCGCCTGCCAGAGCGGCACGTCGCGTGGCAGGCAGATCGCCGCCGCACCCCGCTGCAGCGCCTGCGACAGCAGGTCGAGCAGCGGGTCGATCATCTCCGGGTGCTCGGCGTTGACCGGGTTCTCCAGCAGCAGCAGCCGCGGCTCGCCGAGGAATGCGCGCACGCAGGCGGCGCGGATCAGGTCCCCCTCCGACAGCCGGTCCGGCCGCACCAGCGGCAGCCCCGGCAGCCCGAGCCGGCTCGCCAACGCGTTGGCGGACTGCACGATCGTGAACTCGGGTTCGCGGGTGTGATGCAGCTGCGGCAGCATGATGTCGATGTGGGTGCGCAGCATGCCCGTCCAGGCACCCTTGCCGTGGATGCGGCCGATCCGGCCGCGCAGCGCGCAGGCACGGTCCCAGTTGAGCTCGCTCCAGTCGAAGCCCATGCAGCGCACCGCGCCGTCGCGCAGCGCGATCATGCCGCTGCACAGATCGGCGAAGGCCGTCGCGCGTTCCGGATCGTAGGTCTCGATCAGGGCGCAGTCGCCCCGTCCCAGCCGCAGCTCGAGCGGCACGTTCGGCAGTGCGCTCTCCTCGAACGCGGGCAGCGCCGACAGCAGCTCCAGCACCGGCTGATCGCGGTCCGATGCCGCGGCGGATGGCGTCGGCATCGGCTACACGATGAGGGTGAGGAGGACGTCGGTGATCATGATCACCAGGATGCCGTGCACGAAGCCGCGCGGCATCAGGCTGGCGAGATCGTCCTCGGCGTCCGCGGTGAGCCCGGTCAGGCAGCAGCTCAATCCGACCAGGAAGCCGATCACGGCGAGCTTGGCAGGGATCAGCATGTAGTCGCGCACGGTGATCGCCGATACCACCTGGTCGAGGAAGGTCCACAGGCTGTCCTGCACCTCGCCGATCGCGTTGCTGACGACGAAGCCGACCACAAGGCTGGCGGCGGCGAACAGGATGCCCAGCGTGAAGCCGCTGAGCGCGAAGGCGAGGGTGCGCGGCAGCACCAGCAGCAGGAACGGGTCGATCCCGCTGGCCAGCATGGCGCGGACCTGGCCGCCGGTCTGCAGCATGCCGAGCTCGGTGACGGACAGCATGCCGCTGCGGCCGAGCAGGATCAGGCTGACCAGCAGCGGCGTCAGCTCGCGTATCAGGACGCTGACCAGGACGCCGCCGGTGAGCTGTCCTTCGCCGGCGACGCCGAGCCAGTAGAGCGCCTCGTAGACGACGCCGAAGCCGGTGAGCGAGGCGGTCACCAGGATGGTGGCCAGGCCGCCACCGATGGCTTGGCGCAGGGTCAGGGTGAACTCGTGGCGCACCGTGCGGCGCCACGACAGCGGACGCACCGCCACCTGAAGCACGCCCCAGGCGCCCGCGGCGAGCATCAGGGCGAAGCCGCCGCGGACGCGCACGCCGCGGCCGATCGTGCCCAGCATCAATGGTACCGGCGTCACCGGCGACCGGCCAGGATGAAGGTGCGCGCCGGCCCGATCCGCGGCAGGTAGAACGTGCCGCGGTTGCGGAACAGGAAGTCCTGGCGCAGCCGCGCGTAGGCGCTCTCGCTGACCTGGATCGCGCCGCCGCCGCCGGCGCTGTGCGCCATCATCTCGGCGTTGCGTATGACGTCGCCCCACAGGTTGAACAGGCGCGGCGCCTCGCCCAGGACGCAGCCGATGGCCGTGCCGACGTCGATGCCGATATGGAACACGGGATCGAAGCCGGACCGGCTCAGCAGCGACAGGCACGCCTCGCGTGCCGCCAGCGCCGCATCGGCGAGACGCACCGCCGCTCCGGGATCGGGATCCGGGATGCAGCCAGCCGCCGCGACCAGGTGGTGGCCGGTCAGCTTCATGTAGGGCAGCTCGTAGCGGTTCGCGATCCCCTGCATCGCGGTCGCGATCTCGTTGGCGATCGCGGTCACGCCGGACTGGTCGGGGGGGCTCGAGAGACGCGCCAGGGGACGCGCCAGGGGACGCGCCAGGGTTATCGCGTCGTCGAAGCGGATGATCATCGCCGCGACGGCGGGAAACCAGCTGGCGGCGAGCCCGGCAGGATCGCCGCCGTCCGGCCCGGGCTGACCCGGCGTCAGCAGCGAGCTGAACGCCTGTTCGCCTTCGGCGGCCGGCAGCCGGGACGCCGTCGGGAATGGCGGGTCGCCGGATCGCGGGTCCGCCTCGGCGCCCTGTTTCCCGGCAACCTCCTCTGCCTGCTCGCGGCTGCCGATGCGCAGCGCCACGATGCTCGACACCGCCTGGGAGAAGTTGCGCGCCCGCCTCGACTCCGCCGCGTCCTCGAGCAGCACCACGCCCGAGACACCCGCCGCATCCTGCACCGGCATCATCGACAGCGCATGGCTGCCGAACGGTCGCATCAGCAGCCGGTGCAGCGAGGCGGTGCGCGCATCCGCGGCCGCGTCGGCGACCTCGATGGT
>CAXTNV010000193.1:0-4686 GCA_964245755.1 uncultured Acetobacteraceae bacterium
CTAGCAAGCTCTTGGGAGGAGCGTTTGGTTGTCTGGCGCGAGCCCTGACAGAACCCATCAGATCCGGCCCTTGATGCCGCGAGGGCCCTGCTCGAGCCGGTTGTTCGATGAGCCGCCGCTCATTCAGCATGACGTCGATCGGGTTGCCGCCGCGGTCGATCGCCCGATGCAGAGCTAGCGGCGGTTAGTCGGCTTGCCCGATGTCAAGTTCCGGCCTTCCTTCAACCGTATTCGACCCAATGCAGGCCATAGTATGCACCGGTCATGAGGATAAAGGAGCCAACGTAGAGAGCCAGACAGGTTGCGGTGTCGCGTGCTGTCGTCGAACTCAGCGGTCGGACGAGGGGTCCGAGTGCGGAGACACCGCGGATCATGCCGGCTGCAAGGATACCTAGGATCATGAGATGACCGACAGCATCGAGATGGCCGAAGTCCGGGATCGCACTGACGAAGATCAGCGCGAAGAGAGCGCTTCCCAGCCGCGCAAGTCCGGTGCCGATCAGGATGTGGAAGGCGAGGCTGAACTCGATGAAGCCGGCGACGACGATGACGAAGGGAATACCGAAGCCGAAGCTGGTCGAGGGATGCAGCGCCACAACTTCGGCGGTCCAGGCGGGATAGAGAAACTTCTCGATCGCGGTCCACATGAGGCTCAAGCCGAGGCTGCTGGTCAGGAATGTCGTTCGCCAAGGCGCGGTGCCGAGCGGTTCTCGCGGGTCGCGGGCGAAGAAGATGGCAAGGCCCGGGAAGAACAGATAGTCGGTCATGTGAAAGATGCCGTAGTTCCAGACGCCACATCCGTAGAGCAGCACGATGGCGGTGGCGCCGAGGAACAGCACGCGCCTCCACAGCATCGAGATGGCGACGATCAGTTGCAGCACAGTGACAAGCTCGGATGAAAGCGCGAGTTCGGGTGTCAGGATCGTCCCGCCGTTTTCCCACACGACGACGACGTGGCCGCGCCACAGAAAGAAGAAGAATAGACCGACCGTGGCGCGCACGATGGCGTCCTCAAGGCGACGTCGCCGGATCGAGGGATGATCTGGCACCGGCCAGAGGGCGCGTCCCCAATGGTCGGCTGCATACCCTACGCCAGAGATAAACAGGAACAGACCGGCCACGAGCAAGAAGGTCGAGGACAGCACTGCCGCGATCGGGAGCGGACTGGCCTTAACATCCGCGATCGAGCAGAACCACTTGACATGCGCATCGGCTTGGATCGGCAGTGCCAAAGCCACGGCAACAAACAGGGTGCGGAGGGCGGTTTTCCCATGACGCATTCTCGAGCTCTTTTCCACCTACGACCGGTTACGGGCGGAAAGGCGCGTCGGATGCGCAGCCGGCGGGTCCGAGCAACGGCAAAGAAGGCAGTGGCGACTAGGTTTGCCGGGTTCGAGTGCCTCAAAGGTTCAGCGAACGTCATTCGTGGCGCGGAGTCTGATAAGCCTCTTGCGTGAGCTCGCCGGTACGCGGACTGCTCACCGTCGCGACCATTGATGGTCAGGCAGGTTGTGAGGGATGCTCGACACCCGCATCGGCCCTCGCGCGTCGACCTTGCGGTGGAACTCGGCACTCACGCTGTGGCGAGCGGCGGAGATTACGGTGCCGAGCCGCATGCCACTTGCGATCGGCTGGCACGATGCGGAAGGGGCGATCTCCTGGGTGGGACCATCCGCGATCGTCAGCGGAGAAGCCGATCGGCCATCGGCTGCAGGCACTTGCGACGGCAGGCTTGAGCAACTTGCGCAGGTAGAGCCATGCTCAGGCCTGCGGCAAGTCGACGATGCTCTCGGTGGGCTGCACGTGTGACGGCGGATCGCGCGGATCCCGGGGAGCCGCCCTACAAGCCCAGGGGCACCACCAGGATGTTCATCGACATCGCCGGCACCGTGACCTCGGCTTCCCCCGACGAGAACAGGATGGAGGGCAGCTTGTGGATCGCGCCCAGATCTGCGCCGCTGTAGCTGAACATCTGCGCAACCGCGGTCGGAGCCGGCTTGGCCAGGGCGACCGGGGTGAGGAGCGCGCTGGACGTCTTGTTGATCAGCACGAGGGTCAGCGTGCTGCCGCCGCTCTGCGCAGCGTAGGCGGAGACGGACGCCTGATCTGCGCTGGTCGCCTGCACTGACACTGTGCCGAAGCCGTGGCCCGCGCCGTCATAGTTGCGGTAGAGCAGAAAGCTGAACGCAACCGGCTGTGTAGGGGTCGGGACGTTCCACATCGTCGCAAGGTCAAGACCCTGCCAGCCGAAGATACCGAGCACGTCGGCTTCGGCGAGTGCTCCGACCAGCCGGTCGGTGGCACCCCAGCTATATTCACTGATCGCGACCTTCAGGCCCGGATCATATTGCGCTATCCATCCCTTCATCCGCGGGATCAGCTGCACGGCGCCATAGTACTGGCCGATCCAGCTCTCGTCGACATAGGCCGGATCCCAAAGTGCGCGAGTGGATCGAAGCAGCCAAGCGTCGTCGCCAGGACCGGTGGGATAGTAGTGCTCGTCGAAATAGTCGATCAGCTGCACGTGATGCGCGGTCTTGTAGGCGGCGATCTTCTGCAGGTACCAGGGCGCGTTCCATAGCCCGCCATGTTCAGCGACTTCCGACGCGTTGCCGACGTAGGCCGCCCATCCGAAGTCTGACGGACCGAGTATCTTCGCGCCGGAGTCGATGTGCTTCACCGCGGACGCGTATTGCTCGGTCAACGCCTCAATCAGGTCGTATGTCGGCTGCGCTGGCTGCACGTCGCGATGGGTGTTGGCCCACCCGAACGGCTCGTTGTCCATCTGGTAGAAGCGGACGCCGCCAGTGCTCGCGGTGCCGAACTTCTGCACCAGATGCTGCACCCACCCTGCCTGGAAGGCCGGGGTGTTCGCCACATGATTGGCAAGGATGTTCTTGTCGAGCAGCTGCGTGCCGTTGCTGGCGATACTGTTGCCACAGCTCTGGCCGTTCGGGAACACGTAGGGGTTCGTCGCCTGCTGCGTGCCGTAGACGGAGACGGGAAAGCTGCAGGACCACAAGCTGCTGCTGTTGATGTAGGGGATCATCGGGATCGTCAGCAGGGTCTGGCTTTTCGCAGCGTTGTCGGCGGCGACGAGGGCATCCGGGCCACCGCTCGGCACCGAGTTGGACTGGCCGTCTCCACCCATGAAGAACCAGTCGAAGCCGGCATTGCTGCTGTCCACCTGCCAATTGTAGCGGGTGGTGGCATCGCCGCCCCAGCGCAACACCGACAATTTGGCGGCGGCCTGATAGGCGGCGGTGACGCCATATTCCGCCATGCCGTAGATGTAGGGGCTGATCGCATGGCGGTTGGCCGAGATATCCACGCTGATCGTCGGCCCGGCGGTCTGAGCCGCTGCGGAGGTTGCACCGAGGCTCATCCCGGTCAGCACGCAGGCGGCGACAACACTCGATCTGTATACAGTCATGCCGCCCGCTCTCGAACAACAACCCGGCACGATCGTAAGCCTAGTTCACCGCAAGCTTCACCAAAAAAACCGCCTCCACATTAAAAGACTTGTCTTGTTTCCAGCCCAAACGAGCCCTTCTTCGGATATCTAGTGCAGTTTTTACTGCATGATGCGCGGCCTTGTCCTCACAATTGGAACTGGTGCCCGCGGTCGCCGGTGGCTCTCGCTGGTGATATCGGCTGAAGCTCTACCTCAGGATCCGGGCGAGGTTGCTGCACGGAGCAGGTCCGCCCGTCACCGCATCCGGAAGACACGCATCCGGGTCACGATCCGGCCGGCCTCCGATACCGTTCCACGGCGGCGTGAAGACGTGACGTTCATCGCGCATCGTGCTGTGGCGGAAGCGTCTCGATCCACTTGTCAACGAGATCGACAACTTGGCCATCGATCCCGTAATAGCCATGGGGAGATCGCGACCCGCAGGACCTTTCGTCTCGCCCAAGCCCGCTGTGGATCCTCACCACCTTGATCTGTGGCGCCGCCAGAAACGCAGCCGCGACTTGTCCTGCTGCATCCGGTGGGGCGACCTCGCAGCGATCGTCTTCGTTGGCGACGATCAGGGTTGGCAGGTGAACTGCCGCGGGATGCGCGTCGAAGACGGTTTCGTCGCTTAGGAAGCCCGCCTTCGAGACCGTCTCGGTCAGCACCAGCGCGACGAGGGACTTCAGCTGGGGGTCGTGCGAAGCAATCGCTGCGCCGTTTGTTGCGGCGATGGTGCCCTGGCTCGTGCCAAGAAGCACGACAGGTAGGCGCGCCAACCGGTGAGCGGTCCCCACCATTCGCGCGACCAGGGTTCCATACGCTTGCGACGATCGCGCTCCGCGAAGGTTGACCCCAGCGACGGCGTCGGGGATCAGGACAGCGTATCCCCTGGCCGCCCAGAGCATGCGAGTGCGAATGACAAAGTTTTCGTCGTGCGCAACAGAGCCGTTCCCGGCGATACCGACGTTGCCTGAGCCGCCGGGCAGCATGACCAGGGTCGCCCGTGCACGGTTCGGTGAAAGGTAGAGCATCCGTTGGATACGACGGTCCGGCGCGTCGATATCGATGACCTCTTCCTTGACGGAAGGGGTCGATGACGAAGCGGTCCTGCCGGCCGGCACCGGAAACAGTGCCGCACCGCAACAGGTCATGAGCAAGCACGCTGCGGGCAATAGATAACGTCGATTCATCGCATCGGCAGCATTGCCTTGTTCAGGTCGGATCGTCGA
>CAXTNV010000194.1:0-3375 GCA_964245755.1 uncultured Acetobacteraceae bacterium
CGCGGCCCCCGCGCGCCGGCGCGAGCGCGGGGGCGGGGGCCCCGGGGCGCGGCGCGCGCCGCGCCCGCGGCATGGTGACCCTGTTGCTGCGCCAGCCGGAAGCGCAGGCGGAGCTGGCGCGGCTGCACGCACCGTCCGGCGACGCGGAGATCCTGCTGTGCGGGCAGCGCTTCCGGCTGGCGCAGCAACAGGGTCACCATGCCGCGGCCGCGGCGCTCGCCGAGCAGCTGGGCCGCCGCGCCGGCGATCGCGCGGCCGAGCTGGAGCCGCGCATACACGCGCATTTCTCTGTGGCGGACTGGCGACATGCCCGCGGCGAGCGCGCAGCCGCCTTCGCGCACTGGCAGCACGGGCACGCGCTGCTGCGCGCCGCGCAACCGTTCTCACGCGCCTCGCATCAGGCCATGGTGGATGCGATCATCCGCGCCTTCGACCGGGACCGCCTGCAGATCGGGCGGCACTGCGACGCGCCGGATCCGGCACCGGTGTTCATCGTCGGGCTGCCGCGCACCGGCACGACCCTGACCGAGCAGATCCTGTCGGCGCATCCGGCTGTGCACGGTGCCGGCGAGCGCCTCGCGGTGCGCGAGACCCTGCGTCACCTGGCCGGCACGGCGGATGCGGCGCAGGCCGTGCGGCGCGTGGCCGGGCTGGACCGCGCGACCCTCGGCGTGGCCGCATCCGGCTACCTGTCGGCGCTGCACGCGCTGGCGCCGGGAGCGGCGCGGATCCTCGACAAGATGCCCGACAACTTCTTCCATCTCGGCTTCATCGCGACATTGCTGCCGGGCGCGCGCATCCTCTGCTGCACACGCGACCTGCGCGACGTCGGCGCCTCGATCTTCCAGCAGGGGTTCTTCGGCTACCATCCGTATGCGCACGATCTCGCCGACCTGGGCTGGACGCTGGCGCAGCACCAGCGCCTGCTGGAGCACTGGCGCACGCTGCCGGGACTGCCGATGCTGGAGATCGACCACGCTCAGTGGGTGGACGACTTCGATGCGACGCTGCGGCGCGCGCTCGACTTCCTCGGCCTGCCCTACGACGCCGCCTGCACCCGCTTCGAGCGCCAGCAGCGCACGGTGCGCACGGCCAGCCGCGACCAGGTCAGGCAGCCGATCAATGCGCGCGGCGTCGGGCGCTGGCGCGCCTACGCGGCGGAACTCGCGCCGATGCTGCGCGAGTTGCCGCCGCAATAAGCCGCCGCGGCGTCACCTGCCGCCCGTGACGCTCTGGTTGCTGCGGATCGACGGGTCGTGCCCGTCGTCGCCGATGCTGCCGGTATCGGTGCCCGACAGCATGCTGCCGGTCGGCGCATCCGCACGATGGTGCGCCGACGGATCGTAGGAACCGGTCCCGCACGCCGCGACGATGAGCGGCAGGACCACGGCGAAGCGGCGCAGCGTCCTGATCGGATGTCTCCATCGATGAGTCCAACGTGACGACACCTGGACGGCCACCTCGAAGCTGAGTTCGAGGCGGCAGCCGGCGCAACGGTCAGAAGCGGATCTGCGCCTTTGCGTAGAAGAAGCGGCCGAAGATGTCGGCGCCGTAGACGTTGGGCAGCGTGTTGGCACCGTCGCTGTAGGCGAACGGCGGGGTCTTGTCGAAGATGTTGTCGATGCCGGCGAGGAGCTGCAGCTTCTTCCAGCTGTAGGTCGCGAGGATGTCATGGAAGAACACCTCGTTCGACTCGTAATAGCGGTTCGTCTCGGGCGTGTAATCGTTCGCGCCGTCGTTGTAGATCAGCTTGTCGACGAAGCGGGTAGTCCAGCTGAAGCTGAAGCCGCCCCTGGCGTAGGTGGCGGTCAGGTTGTCGCGGATCACCGGGTAGCCCGCCGCGTAGGTGCTGTTGGCCACCGAGGCGCGTCCCTTGAGGTTGAGGAACGGACCACCATTCACCAGCTGCTCGGTGTAGCCGATGGTGTCGACCATCTCGTTGCTCAGCGACAGGTTGTTGCCGCCGCCGAGGCGAATCAGGTAGTTCAGATCGAAATCGATACCGTTGGTCCGGGTGACCCCCAGATTCTCATAGAGCGCCTGCACCCCGGAAACCTGGCCGGAGCCGTTGCGGATACCGGCGTCGGCGCAGAACGGGCTGGAGAGGTTCGCACTCGTGTAGCACTGGTCCAGCACGTACTGCGTCGAGGTCTCGCTGATCGAGTTGTTGATGCTGGTGTGGAAGTAGTCGATCGTCGCCGACAGATGCCGGAGCCAGCGCGGCGTCAGCACGGTGCCGATCGTGTAGGTGCGCGAGGTCTCAGGCTGCAGCGCCGGATTGCCGCCAACCAGCGTGTTGATCTGCGAGCTCGCTTGCTGGAACGTTGCGCTGTTGACGCCCTTCTTCGCACAGTTGGCGGCGACGATGCCGGCCAGTGCGCCGTAGGAGCTCGCCTGCGCGCAGGGATCGTTCGCGGTGTTGAAGGAGCCGGTGTCGCCGCCGAAGGCTTCCTCGATGGCGGGCTCGCGCGTTGCGGTGCCGAGGTTTGCGCGGAAGCGGATGTCCTGGGTGGGCGTCCAGTTCAGGCCGGTCTTCCAAGTGTAGACCGAGCCGAACGTGCTGTAGTCTGACCAGCGGCCGGAGATGTCGGCGGAAAGGTCCTTGGCCGCGACGAAGTTCTTCAGGATCGGGATCGACAGCTCCCCGAACACCTCGGTCACATTGAAGCCGCCGCCCGTCGGATCCTCGAAGTTGGCGGTCGAGGCGCCGGACTCGATCGTCGGATCGGGATGGTAGTCGCCCTGCTCGGCGCGATGTTCCATGCCGAACGCCACCCCGAGCGGGCCGTAGGGAAGCTGGATCGCCTTGTTGTTGGTGATCGTGGCGCCGAGGTCGCGGAGCTGGGTGACGGCGTGCGAGCTCGAGCTGAATTCGGCGTAGTTGATCGCCTGCCTGCTGAAGGAGCCGTTGCCGAACGGATTGGCGAGCACGCAGCCGACCGCGGGGTTGCAGACCGCCGGATTGTAGATGCCGGTATCGAGGTTGGCGGGGTCGGTGCCCTGGAACCCCATCTCCTGCTCGAGTTTGGTGAAGTTGACCTGGCCGGTGTCCTCCAGCGAGAAGGCGGCGTGGCCGTAGGTGTAGTAGGCGTCGTAGTCCCAGTTGCCGATGATGTTGCCCTTGACGCCGCCGGTGGCCTGCCAGGTGTCGCTCTGGGTGTTGTAGTCCCGGGTGCCCCAGTCGGAGACGCGGCGCAGGCCGAAGATCTCGCTGTCGACGCCGAGCGCCTCGGCGTAGGGGTTGCCCTGCGGGATGTCGAACTGCATCGGGGTGTTGACGGCGCCGGTGATCGGCTGGCCGGCGAGCTGTGTCTGGGTGTTCTTGTGGGTGTAGTAGGTCGATGCGTAGAGCGTGATGTGGTCGTTGACGTCGTA
>CAXTNV010000194.1:3475-4636 GCA_964245755.1 uncultured Acetobacteraceae bacterium
CCCTGGTCGAAGTCGAAGCCGGTGGTGCCGGAGATGTCGCCCTGCAGATCGTCTCCCGAGGCGGTGATGTTGCCGCCCAGGTTGATCTGCGTGCCGGTGAAGTTCTTCTTCATGACGATGTTGATCACGCCGGCGACCGCGTCGGCGCCGTAGATGCTCGACGCGCCGTCCTTGAGGATCTCGATCCGGTCGATCAGGTTGATCGGTATGGTGTCGAGATCGACGCAGTCGTCGCCATCGCCGTAGCCGGTGCGGATGAAGCGCCTGCCGTCAACCAGGATCAGGGTGCGGGTGATGCCGAGGTTGCGCAGGTCGATGCAGGACGAACCGTTGCCGCCGTTATCCGTCGTGCTGAAGGTGCCCTCGGTGCCGATCGCCGGGATCTTGCGCAGCACGTCCTCGACGGTCTGCGCGCTGGACTGCTGAATCTGCTGCGAGGTGACCACGGTGACCGGCGCTTCGCTGGTCAAGTTGCTGGTCTTCAGCCGCGATCCGGTGACCACCACGTCCTGCTGGGTGCCGGAGCTCGGTAGCCCCGACGAGGAGTTGCCGACATTCGGCGATGGCGATCCGATGGAGTTGGCGCCACTGATCTGAGCCGCGGCCGGCATCGTCGCCAGCAACGCCGCGACGGCGACGGAGCCCGCTAGGCTGCGTCGCAAAGTCTGAAACGAGGCGCCTGTCATAATTGAAATCGTCTCCTAGTCCGAGCACGGCCGGGATGTGTCCCGAGCCGCGGCGGCGCGAGCATCTCGGCCGGCCTGCTTGGGGACAAACTAGCCAGCGGTTCCCGCGGCGATACGGCAAAGTTCAGCACCGAAAACGTTCCCTTACGTGCTGTTGCAAGATTGCAACTCAGCCCATTGTCAAATGCATGGAACGATTTGTTGCTCTGGCATGGTTCTTGGCGACACATTTTGTGACTTTGGCGTACGAATCTTGTTCTTTTCGCCCTAAAATCACGATCCATTAATGCATCTCCTCTTAAAGCGAGAGCGCCGGCGCGAAGCTGCACCGGCTCGCCTCGCTGTCGCTGCAGCCCGCAGCGCCGGTGCAACACCTGTTCGGCCCCTCCCAGGGCGCATCGGCGTGAGGCCTTCTAACCAGGGCAAAAACCCGGTAGAGGCGAAGCCGGAGACTGTCCCCGAAGGTTGGGCGACA
>CAXTNV010000195.1:0-4630 GCA_964245755.1 uncultured Acetobacteraceae bacterium
GCCTTTCCACCGACAGCTTGGTCAAGGTGCCGCCCAGCCTCGCCCGGGCGTCGAACAGCACCCGCTCGGTCTCGATCGTCACCGCGTTCGCCACCAGCCGCCCGCCCGGACGCAGCGCCGACCACGCCCGGTCCAGCACGCCGGGCACCGCGGCACCGCCGCCGACGAACACCGCGTCCGGCGGCGACAGCGCCTCAAACCCGTCCGGCGCGGCGCGCTCCACCACCACCAGCCCCGGCACGCCCAGCGACAAGGCGTTGCACCGCGCCCGCTCCGCCCGGTCCGGCCGCGGTTCCAGCGCCTCCGCGCGGTTGCCCGGGTGCCGAAGCATCCATTCGATCGACACCGAGCCCGAGCCGCAGCCGACGTCCCACAGCCTCTCGCCCCGACGCGGCGCCAGCGCCGACAGGGTGAGTGCCCGGATCTCGCGCCGGGTGAACTGCCCGTCCTGCTCGAAGAGCGCGTCGTCCAGGCCGCCGGCGAGCGGGATGATCCGCGCATCCGGCCCGGCGGCGAGCTCGAGGCCGAGCAGGCTCAGCGGGTCGATCGCCTGCGGCAACGGCTGATCGGCGCGCTGGCGCACGGTGCGCGCGCGCGGACCGCCCAGCGCCTGCATCAGGTGCAGGGTCGAGCCGCCGAAGCCGCGCTCGCGCAGCAGGCCGGCGACCGCCGCCGGCGTGGCGGCGTCAGCGCACAGCACCAGCAGCCGCGCCCCCGGCTGCAGCGCCGGCAGCAGCGCCGCCAGCGGTCGTCCGCACAGCGACAGGGTGGTGACCTCCTGCAGGCTCCAGCCCAGGCCGGCACAGGCCAGCGAGAACGACGACGCGACCGGCAGGCAGACATAGTCCGACGCCGGCAGCAGGCGTGCGATCGCGGCACCGACACCGAACCAGAACGGATCACCCGATGCCAGCACCACCGTCGGCGAGGGACGGCGCGCGATCAGGCCGGGCAGCGCATCCTGCAGCGGCGACGGCCAGGACAGCGTGTCGCCGCGGATCAGCTCCCGCGCCAGCGCCAGGTGGCGGGTTCCGCCCGCGACCAGTGCTGCGCCGGAGAGCAGGGTGCGGGCGGCGGCGGAGAGGCCATCGACTCCGTCCTCGCCGATGCCCAGGATGCTCAGCCACGGCCCGTCGCTCATGACGCCGGCAGGAGGACGCGATGCGGGTGCTGGTGCTCGGCGGCACGGGCGAGGCCTCGGCACTGGCGGCACTTCTGGCGGAGGATCGGCGTTTCTCCGCCACCCTGTCGCTGGCCGGGGTGACCCGTGCGCCGGCGCTGCCGCGCATTGCACATCGCATCGGCGGCTTCGGCGGCGCCGCCGGGCTGGCCGACTGGCTGCGCGCCGACCGCACCGAGGCGCTGGTCGATGCGACCCACCCGTACGCGCTGCAGATCAGCCGCCACGCCGGGCTCGCCGCCGCGGCGGCGGGCATCCCGCTGCTGCGCGTCGACCGGCCGCCCTGGGCGGCGCAGGCAGGCGATCGCTGGCAGCGCGCCGCGACCCTCGAGGGCGCCGCGGCTGCACTCGGCCCGGTGCCGCGCCGGGTGCTGCTGACGGTCGGCAGCAAGGGTCTGGCGCCGTTCCGCGCGGTGGCGCACCGCTACGTCATACGCTGCATCGATCCGCCGGATCCGGACCGGCTGCCCGAGGGTGCCACGCTGCTGCTGGCGCGCGGTCCGTTCACGCTGCAGGACGAGACGGCGCTGCTCGCCCAGCATCGGATCGAGCGGCTGGTCAGCAAGAACTCCGGTGGCGAGGCCACGGTGGCGAAGCTGGAGGCGGCGCGGCGTCTCGGGGTGACGGTGGTGATGATCGACCGGCCAGCGGGCGGCGGCGGCGCGGCCGATGCGGTCGAGGCGATGCGGTGGCTGCGGCAAGGGCTCCGCCTTTGCCGGAGTCAAGCGGCGGAGCCCCTTGGCGCGTAGAGCCACGGCATCCCCTCGGCGCGCGGGATCAGCCGTGTCGCCGCGGTGCCGACCAGCACCAGCGTGCGCATGTCGGCCTGCTCGCCTCGCGCCTCGGCCAGCGTGGTGATCACCACCCGCTCCTCCGGCCGGCTGATCGCGGTCGCGAACACCACCGGGGCGCCCGGGGGAACCACCTCGCGCAGCAGCGTCAGCGCCGCATCCAGCTGCCACGGCCTGGCACGCGACACCGGGTTGTACAGCGCGATCGCGAACCCGGCCTCGGCCGCGGCGCGCAGCCGGCGCCGGATCAGCGTCCAGGGCTTGAGGTTGTCCGACAGCGAGAGCACGCAGAAATCGCCGCCCAGCGGCGCGCCCACCCGCGCCGCCACCGCCAGCATCGCCGAGATCCCGGGCAGCACCGCGACATCGAGCGCGCGCCAGTCCGGCTCGCCGCCCTCGATCGCCTCGAACACCGCGCTCGCCATCGCGAACACCCCGGCATCGCCGGACGACACCACCGCGACACGGCGGCCGCTCGCGGCCAGCGACAGCGCGTGGCGGGCGCGGTCGAGCTCCTCGCGGTTGTCCGAGGCGTGCCGCACCGCGCCGGATGCGCCGGCGATGCGCTCGAGGTACGGGCCGTAGCCGACCAGGTCGGTGGCGTCGCACAACGCCGCAGCCACCTGCGGCGTGCGCAGCGCCGGATCGCCGGGACCCAGCCCCAGCACCGTCAGCCGGCCGCTCACCGCGGACCCTGCCGGCCGGGCACCAGGATCATCGAGAAGTACGGTGCATCGGGCGCGGGATGCTCGATCTGCCGCAGCGGCAGGATGCGCTCGCCGGGCATGGTGCCGTACTCGACGTAGAGCGCGCGCTCCAGCAGCCCGGCATCGTCGAGCGCCTCGCGGATCTTGGGGAAATTGCCGCCGACCTTCATGATCACCGCGGCATCCCCGAGCGCCAGCCGCGCCGCCAGGCGCTGCCGGTCGAGGGTGCCCGGGAGCACCTGCAGCACGTCGTCGCCGTGGGTGAACGGCAGGTCGGCCGCCGACCAGCAGCCGCTCATGCCGGTGACGCCGGGGATGATCTGGTGCGCGAACTCGCCGCGCAGCCGGTCGAACACGTACATCGCCGAGCCGTAGAAGAACGGATCGCCCTCGCAGAGCAGCGCCGCATCGATCCCCGAGCCCAGCCGCTCGGCGAGCCGTGCCGCGCAACGCTCGTAGAACCGTCCGATGTCGGCCAGGTAGCGCGGATCGACCACCGACAGCTCGGTGGTGAAGGGGTATTCGAGCCGGAGCAGCTCGGCGTCGTGGCCGATGCGCTCGCCGGCGATGCCCCGCGCATGGCCGGTGCGGCCGCGCTTGGCGAAGAAGGCGACGCAAGGCGAGCTGCCGATCACCCGCGCCGCCTTGAGGGTCAGCAGCTCGGGATCGCCCGGCCCCATGCCCACGATGGACAGCGTGCCCCTCATTCGGCCTCGCTCGCCACCGCGTTGACCGCGGCGGCCGCCATCGCGCTGCCGCCCTGCCGGCCGCAGACGACGGCCCACGGCACCTCGGCGAGCGCCGACAGCGCCTGCTTGGACTCCGCCGCGCCGACGAAGCCCACCGGCATGCCGATGATCGCCGCCGGCCGCGGCGCACCGCCCTGGATGCGCTCGAGCAGGTGGAACAAGGCGGTCGGCGCGTTGCCGATCGCGACCAGGGCGCCGGCCGTCGCCTCGCCCCAGAGCTCGAGTGCGGCGGCCGAACGGGTGGTGCCGAGGCGCCTGGCCAGCTCGGGCGTGCGCGGGTCGCGCAGCGTGCACAGCACCGCGTTGCCCGCCGGCAGACGGGCCCGGGTGACGCCGTGCGCGACCATCTCGGAGTCGCACAGCACCGGTCGCCCGGCGGCCAGCGCCGCCCGTGCGGCCCGTGCGAAACCGGGCGCGAAGCGCAGGGCACGGGCGATCTCGACCATCCCGCAGGCGTGGATCACCCGCACGGCGATCCGCGCCTCGTCCTCGGCGAAACCCGACAGGTCCGCCTCGCCGCGTATGATGGCGAACGAGCGCGCGTAGATCGCCGCCCCATCATGCTCGTACTGGTAACCGGTCAAGACCCGTCTGAGCTCCCGCCGAGCTGGCGGGCGAGTTCTGGCACCGTCAGCCCGCCGGTCTGCGCTGTATCGCCTGCCCGCCCGGCGCGCACCAGCCCGTATCGGCCCGCGGCACCCACCAGGGTGATCGCGGCAGGGCCCGGATGGGCGCAGCCCTTGGCGCAGCCGGACACGTGCAGCGACGGCAGCCGCACCCCCGCTCGCAGCAGAGCACGCGCGTCGGCGCGGGCATCGACGCTGCCGCTGGGGCAGCCGGCGCGGCCGATGCAGGCGCTGACGCTGCGGATCGGATCGTCCGCATCGATGACGAGTGCCGCCGGATGTTCCTCGATCTCCCGCCGCAGCGCCGAGGCATCCGCGGTGCCGATGCCGGACAGGATGATCGCGCGCCAGGGGGTCAGGTGCAGCACGCCGTCGCCGTGGCGTTGCGACAGCGTGCACAGGCGCTGCAGGATCGCGCTGTCCATCTGCCCGAACGGCAGACCGATGCCGAAGGCGCGCAGCGCCGGCAGCCAGCCGACGGCGGTCCGCCCAAGGTCGATGCCACTGCCGCCGCGCGATGGACGCGCGGCGGCGGCTGCGATCCTGCGCCGGGCCGGCGGCGCGTGGGAACCGCAAT
>CAXTNV010000196.1:0-4611 GCA_964245755.1 uncultured Acetobacteraceae bacterium
GCGCATGCCGGTCGCGTACAGGATCTCGATCGCCGCGCGCGCGATGCGCTGCCGTCCCGGCGGCATCGGGCCGCCGCCGGCACACGCGACGAGCAGCCGGTCGACCTCGTCCTCGGACAGCACCCGGGGCAGGATGCGCGGCAGTTGCGGTGCGTCGAGCTGCTGGCAGGGATCATCCGGCCGCACGCCCTCGCGCAGCAGGTGCAGGTGGAACTGCCGCAGGCAGGACAGCCTGCGGGTGGCGGTGCGCGCCGACAGGCCGCGGGCATGCAGCGCCGCCATGTAGCCCTGCAGCACCGGCACCGAAGCGGCCGAGGCGCGCTCGCCTGCGGCGAGGGCGTGGGCGGCGAAGTCGGCGAGATCGGCAGCGTACGCCTTGAGCGTGTGCGGCGAGACGCCGCGTTCGGCGGCCAGCATCTCAAGGAAGCTCTCGCGGTGGCGGTCCACGCGCGTCGCTAGAGCCGGCGGCTCATTGCGGTCCCGCCTCGGTCTGGTGCCCGAAGCGGTCGTTGGGCAGCACCACGTGCTGGTCCTGGACGTGCGGCTTTGGCGGCGCGGCTCCGAGATAAAGGAAGCCGGCACCCAGCGCCGCCACCACCAGGCCGAGCAGGATGACCAGGATGCGGATCATGCTCTCTCCCCTGACGTGGCCCCGTGGCGCGATTACGTGGCGCGACCCCGTGGCGCGACCCCGTGGCGCCGCTCCACGGTGCGGCCCGCCACGCGCCGCCGCCGGCCACCCGGCGGCGGCGCCCGATGGCCTGGCCCGAAGGCTCTATGCTAGCTTCACGGTCATGTCACGCAGCAGCATCGCGCTCGAGGATCGGCTGCGCGTCTCCCCGCTTGCCGGTGCCTCGCCGCGCGACGGCTCGATCGTCCTGGTCGGGCTGATGGGTGCGGGCAAGACCACGATCGGACGCAGGCTGGCGACGCGACTCGCCCTGCCGTTCCGCGACGCCGACGGCGAGATCGAGCAGGCCGCCGGACGCAGCATCGCCGAGATGTTCGCGCTGTGGGGGGAGGCGGAGTTCCGCGAGGGCGAGCGGCGGGTGATCGCACGGCTGCTTTCGGGGGGGCCGATCGTTCTGGCGACCGGCGGCGGCGCCTTCATGGACGGACGCAGTCGGGCCACGATCCGGGCGCGAGGGCGTTCGGTCTGGCTGCGCTGCCCGCTCGCCACCCTGCTGCGCAGGGTCGCCGGCCGCAGCCACCGCCCGTTGCTCGCGGCCGGCGATCCGCGCGAGGTCCTCGAGGCGCTGATGCGGACCCGACACCCCGTCTACGCGGAGGCCGACATCGTGATCGACTGCGAGGATGACAGCACCGAGCACACCACGCGCCGGGTGCTCGCCGCCCTGGCCGCGCACCGGCCGCCGCGCAGGGTGCACGTGGCGCTCGGCCGCGGCTACGACATCGCCATCGGCTGCGGTCTGGTCGCGCGCGCCGGCGCGTTGCTGGCGCCGCTGCTGCCGCAAAAGCGGGCGATGATCGTCACCGACGAGAGCGTGGCGGCGCTGCACCTTCCCGCGCTGCTGGGCGGCCTGCGCGAGGTCGGCATCGAGGCCGGCGTCGCGGTGCTGCCGCCGGGCGAAGCGAGCAAGAGCCTCGACGGCTTCGATCGCGTCACCACGGCGCTGCTGCGATCCGGCGTCGAGCGGCGCAGCACCGTGATCGCGCTGGGCGGCGGCGTAGTGGGCGATCTCGCCGGATATGCCGCAGCCTCGGTGCTGCGCGGCCTGCCCTTCGTGCAGATCCCGACCACGCTGCTGGCCCAGGTGGACAGCTCCGTCGGCGGCAAGACCGGCATCAACACGCCGTTCGGCAAGAACCTGCTCGGCGCGTTCCATCAGCCGCTGGCGGTGCTGGCCGACACGGCGACGCTGGCAACCCTGCCGGCGCGCGAGCTGCGCGCGGGCTACGCGGAGATCCTCAAGGCCGGCCTGATCGGGGACGCATCTCTGTTCGAGTGGTGCCTGGCGCACGGCGCGCCGATGCTGGCCGGCGACGCGGCACTGCAGGCGGAGGCGGTCGCGCGCGCCTGCGCCTTCAAGGCCGGCATCGTCGGCGAGGACGAACGCGAGGAGTTGCCGCAGGACGGCCGGGCGCTGCTCAATCTCGGCCACACCTTCGCGCACGCGCTCGAGGCCGAGCTGCGCTACGACGGGAGGCTGCTGCACGGCGAGGCAGTGGCGATCGGGCTCGGCCTGGCGCTGCGGCTGTCGCAGCGGCTCGGCCACGCGAGCGGCGACGACGCCGCGACGGTGATCGCGCATCTCGAGTGCGTCGGCCTGCCAGCCCGGATCGCCAGCCTGTCCGGCGCCGGGGTGAGCTTCAGCGCGCAGTCGCTGCTGGCGCAGATGCGCCGCGACAAGAAGATGCGCGACGGAAGCCTGGGTTTCGTGCTGTCGCGCGGGGTCGGCCGTGCCTTCACCTCAAGCGAGGTTCCGGAGGCGGCGGTGACGGCGCTGCTGCGCGAGGAAGGTTGCGAAGCGTAATCGCAAACGTCGCGTGCCCAAGCAACTCGCCGGCTTTGTCACTTTGCCGCAACATAAGCCGGGGTCGGAAGCGACTGCGATGCCGGGGAAAGCGCGCGCGATTCATGACTCTTCGCGGCCACAACATGAGGAACGGCGGAGTCATGACGGCCAGATAATAAACTGTGATGTTTACGTCACAGCTACTCCGGAATGACCTGAGCGAGCGGTTACACGCTCTCCAATCGCAACCGGAGCTTCTATATCGGGCTTAAGCATCATGCTGAGGCTGTGCCGCCGATGGTTGCTGGCCGCTCGAACGGATGACCAAGAGGACGAGAAAATGCGTCTGCGCGCGACGTTACTTGCAACCACACTCCTTGCTGCCGCTCCTGTCGCCGCGATGGCCGATCCCGTCGTCGGGCCGTATGTGAGCCTCGGCGCCGGCTACAACCTCCAGCAGAGCGTGGGCGTGCACTACTCGCCGACCACCTTCGCCGACCCCGGCGCTGCCGACGGCAGCAAATCCACCTTCCGTTTCGGTGACGGGTTCAACGGCGAGGGCTCGTTCGGCTTCGGCTTCGGCAACGGGCTGCGCACTGAGTTGCAGGGCACCTACTTCTACAACACCGTAAACCACAACCACTTCACCAGCGTGCCCGGTTCGACCACCGGCCACGACGAGAAGTACGGCGCCCTGATCGACGTGCTCTACGATCTCGACCTCGACAGCTTCGGCATCGCGCTGCCGGTGACGCCGTATGTCGGTGTCGGCGCCGGCTACCTGTGGCAGCACGAATCGCCGTTCACCACCGTCTTCGACGACGGCAGCGTCAACCGCACCGGCGGCACCCAGGGCAGCTTCGCCTACCAGGGCATCGTCGGCGTAGCCTACAACATCGCCCAGGTTCCCGGACTGGCGCTGACCGGTGAGTATCGCTTCACAGGCACCACGCCGCAGGAAACCGGCTCCGCCTACCAGTCGACCTCGTACACGACGACCGGCATCCACAAGGGCAACGCCGACTTCAACGACAGCTTCAACCACTCCTTCATGGTCGGCATCCGCTACGCCTTCGAGACCGCCCCGCCGCCGCCGCCGCCTGCTCCCGTCGTGGCGGCCCCGGCACCGGCGCCGGCCCGCACCTACCTGGTGTTCTTCGACTGGGACCGCTCCGACCTCACCGGGCGCGCCCGGGAGATCATCGCCGAGGCGGCGCAGGCTTCCACACGGGTGCAGACCACCCGCATCGAGGTCAACGGCTACGCCGACACCTCGTCGATCCACGGCGGTGCGCGCGGCGCGCGCTACAACCAGGGCCTCTCGATCCGTCGTGCGCAGAGCGTGAAGGCGGAGCTGATCCGCGACGGCGTGCCGTCGACGGCGATCGACACCCAGGGCTTCGGCGAGACCCATCCGCTGGTGCCGACTGGGCCGAAGACGCGCGAGCCGCAGAACCGGCGCGTCGAGATCATCCTGCACTGACCGCTCCAGGCGGAAGCGTGATGGGGGGCACCGCGAGGTGCCCCCTTTCGTTTACCCTTCATCAACGGTTGATAGTCATGATCCTGGGCGCGGTGCTGCATGACGGTCGGATGAAGGGGACAGCCCAAGCATGGACAGCAACATCACCGCCGACCGCCTGACGGCCGCCCAGTCGACCCCCACCACGCAGGGTGATACGATCCGAATGATCGACGGCTTCGCCCGCGGGGGGATGTTCGCGCTGTCGCCCGCGCGGCGCAAGCTGGCGGCCCAGTTCCTCCGCTTCGGCATCGTCGGCGCGCTGGGCTTCATGTGGGACTGGCTGACGGTCTTCACGATGCGCCACGTCATCGGTCTCACGGGCGCCCTGATCCTTGCCTACTTCGTCGCCGCCTCGATGAACTGGCTGATGAACCGGCTGTGGACCTTCCGCGGCACCGGCTCCGCCGGCAGCATGCTGCGCCAGTGGGGAACCTTCCTCGCCGCCAACTCGCTGGGCTTCCTGCTCAACCGCGGCACGGCGCTGATCCTGGTCAACACGGTGGCGATCTGCAACACCCACACCGTGCTGGCCCTGGTCGCCGGCACGCTCGCGGGCATGTTCTCCAACTTCACGATGTCGCGGCGGCTGGTGTTCCGCTGAGCCCGGCT
>CAXTNV010000197.1:0-4552 GCA_964245755.1 uncultured Acetobacteraceae bacterium
GGGGGGGGCGCCGCGGGGGGCGGGGGCGTGGATCGTGTGGGGGGGTTGGGGGGGGGGGCGGGGGGGGGTCGCGACGCGCATCGACCGGCTGATCGCGACCATGGGCGGCCGCGGCGGCACCACGCCGCTGCTGCTGCTGCCGGTCCGGGACTGGCTGTCGGCGCTGATCATGGCCGCCAGCTTCACCGGTCGGCGCGTCGCCTGGCGCGGCCAGACCATGCGCGTCTCGGGCTGGTCGGCGCACCGCAGCCCGGTCAAGACGATAGCGCCGCCGACCATCTCGCACGCGCTGCTGGCCCGCAGCACCAGACTCTCGCTCAAGGTGACCGATCCGTCATGATGAAGACCCTGTTCCTGCAGCCTCCCTCCTTCGACGGCTTCGACGGCGGCGCCGGCTCGCGCTACCAGGCAAAGCGCGAGATCAAGTCGTTCTGGTATCCTACCTGGCTGGCTCAGCCGGCGGCGCTGATCCCCGACAGCCGGCTGATCGACGCGCCGCCGGCACGGCTCGGGCTGGAGCCCGTGCTGGCCGACGCGCGGGATCGCGACCTGGTGGTGCTGCACACCTCGACGCCCTCGTTCGCCTCCGACGCCAAGGTGGCGCAGGCGCTGAAGCAGGCGAAGCCGTCGCTCAAGATCGGCATGGTCGGCGCCAAGGTGGCGGTGCAGCCGGAGGAGAGCCTGCTCAAGGGAGCGGCGATCGACTTCGTCGCACGCAACGAGTTCGACTTCACGATCAAGGAGGTGGCCGAGGGCCGCGACTTCAAGGACATCGACGGCATCTCCTTCCGCCGCGACGACGGCGTCATCGTGCATAACCGCGAGCGCGCGATGATCGAGAACATGGACAGCCTGCCGTTCGTCACCGACGTCTACAAGCGCGACCTGCGCATCGAGGACTACTTCATCGGCTACCTGCTGCACCCCTACATCTCGATCTACACCGGGCGCGGCTGCAAGTCGCACTGCACCTTCTGCCTGTGGCCGCAGACGGTCGGCGGGCATCGCTACCGCACGCGCAGCCCGCAGCACGTCGCCGAGGAGATCCGCGCCGCCCGCCGCATGTTCCCGCAGGTGCGCGAGTTCTTCTTCGACGACGACACCTTCACCGACGACCTGCCGCGCGCCGAGGCGATCGCGCGAGAGCTTGGCAAGATGGGCGTGGTCTGGTCGTGCAACGCCAAGGCCAACGTGCCGCGCAAGACGCTTGAGGTGCTCAAGCAGAACGGGCTGCGCCTGCTGCTGGTCGGCTACGAGACCGGCAACCAGCAGATCCTGTACAACATCAAGAAGGGCATGCGCATCGAGGTCGCCCGCGAGTTCACCCGCAACTGCCACGAGCTCGGCATCAAGATACACGGCACCTTCATCCTCGGACTGCCCGGCGAGACCCGCGAGACGATCCAGGAGACAATCCGTTTCGCTACCGAGATCAACCCGCACACGCTGCAGGTCAGCCTGGCCGCACCCTATCCCGGCACCTTCCTGCACAAGCAGGCGACCGAGCGGGGCTGGCTCGACGAGAAGAATGCCGAGCTGATCGACGAGCACGGCATCCAGATCGCGCCGCTGAGCTACCCGCACCTGTCGCACACCGAAATCTTCGACAGCGTCGAGACCTTCTACCGCAAGTTCTACTTCCGGGCGCCGAAGATCGCCTCCATCGTCGGCGAGATGGTGCGCAGCCCGCAGATGATGAAGCGCCGCCTGCGCGAGGGGGTGGAGTTCTTCCAGTTCCTGCGCGAGCGCCACGCGGCCTGAGCCGCGGCGGCAGCTCCGGGAGCCCTGGAGGACCGTCCGCTGCCCGACGGGCGATCCTCACGGCGGATGATTTCGGCCTCAGCGTCGAGATCAACGAGGCGATCGAGCAGGCGCACCGCCACGGCGTGCTGAGCACCGCCAGCCTGATGGTGGCCGGGCCGGCCGCCGCCGATGCGGTGGACCGCGCCCGCCGGCTGCCCGGCCTGCATGTCGGGCTGCACCTGGTGGTGATCGAGGGGCCCTCGGTGCTGGGTCACCACCAGATCCCGCTGCTGGTCGACGAGGCGGGGCGCTTCGCGTCGGATCAGCTGGCGCTCGGCGTGCGCTACTTCTTCCGCCCCGACGTGAGGAGGCAGCTCGCGCAGGAGATCGAGGCGCAGTTCGCCGCCTTCGCCGCGACCGGCCTCGCGCTGGATCACGCTAACGCCCACAAGCACATGCAGCTGCACCCGACGATCGGCGGCATGCTGATACGCGCGGGACTGCGCCACGGGCTGCGCTCGCTTCGCGTTCCCCACGAGCCGGCGGCACCGCTTCGCGACAGCGACGGCACCCTCGACAACAGGGCAGCCGCGGCCTTGCGGCTGTGGACCCGCCTGCTGCGCGCGCAGGCGCGTCGCGCCGGGCTGACCACCAACGACTGGTGTTTCGGTCTTGCCTGGAGCGGCGCGATGACCCCTGATCGAGTGACCCGCTTGGCAGGCCGCCTGCCCGAGGGGCTGAGCGAGATCTATTTCCATCCGGCCACGGCGCGCGACGCCGAGATCCGACGGCTGATGCCGGGCTACGCGCACGAGAGCGAGCTGCAGGCGCTGCGTCACCCTGGGTTTCGGGCCGCACTGGCCGAAGCATCGGTTCGCCTCACGACCTGGCAGGAGCAGGACGCCGACGCGTCGGGCCCATGAGGTGCTCGCGTCAGGCCCGGATGAACGCGAGCAGGTCGGCGTTGAACGCGTCCTGGTGTGTCTGCGCCAGCCCGTGCGGCGCACCCGGGTAGATCTTCAGCTCAGCCCCCACGACGAGCTTGGAGGACAGCAGTGCCGAGGCGACGATCGGCACGATCTGGTCGTCATCGCCGTGCGCGATCAGCGTCGGCACGTCGATGCGCCTCAGGTCCTCGGTGTAGTCGACCTCGGAGAACTCGCGGATGCAGTCCAGCTGGCCCTTGATGCCGCCCATCATGCCCTGCAGCCAGAACGAGTCGCACACGCCCTGTGACAGCTTCGCACCGGGCCGGTTGTAGCCGTAGAACGACAGCGCCAGGTCGCGGAAGAACTGCGACCGGTCGTCAAACGTCCCCTTGCGTATGCCGTCGAACACCTCGATCGGCAGACCGACCGGGTTGGTCTCGGTCCTGAGCATCAGCGGCGGCACGGCGCCGAGCAGCACCACCTTGGCGAGGCGTCCGGTGCCGTGCCGGCCAACGTAGTGCGCGACCTCGCCGCCGCCGGTGGAATGTCCGGCCAGCACCGCCCCTCTCAGGTCCAGTGCCTCGATCAGCGCCGACAGGTCGTCGGCGTACTGGTCCATGTGGTTGCCGTCCCAGGTCTGGGAAGACCGACCGTGACCGCGACGGTCGTGCGCTACGACGCGGTATCCGCGCTCTCCGAGGAACACCATCTGGGCATCCCACGCATCGGCGCTGAGCGGCCAGCCGTGCGACAGGATCACGGGGGGACCGGCGCCCCAGTCCTTGTAGAAGATCTCGGCGCCGTCCTTCACGGTGATCCTGGGCATCGCTAGCATCCCTCTCCGCGGAGGAGACGCTAGCGCCTCGGCGAGACGATGGCCACCGTCGCGAGACCGCGGACGGGCGCGCCGCGCGCCCCGCCGCTTCGGATCAGGCGATGCTCTCGCGCACCCACTGCTTGAGCTGGCTCTTGGGCAGCGCGCCGACCTTGGTCGCGGCGGGCTTGCCGTCCTTGAACAGGATCATCGTGGGGATGCCGCGCACCGCGTAGGTGTTCGGGGTCAGCGGGTTCTCGTCGATGTTGACCTTGGCCACCGTGACCTGACCCTTGAACTCGGCGCCGATCTCCTCGAGCGCCGGGGCGATCATCTTGCATGGGCCGCACCACTCGGCCCAGAAATCGACCAGCACCGCGCCCGTCGCCTTCAGCACGTCGGCGTCGAAGCTGTCATCCGTGACTGCGACCGTGTTCTCGCTCATGTCATCACCTCTGCTGGGCCTGATCCGCTCGATCACGCCGATGTCCCGGTGCAGCAGATGGGCAGAGCCGCTACCCGGTCAAGCACGCGCGCCCTCGCCCGGCACAGCCCTCACCCCCGGCCGGTGCATTTCGAGCAGCGCGTCCGGCAACGGCATCACCGACGGACCCTCGGTCCAGACCAGCAGGCAGCGTATCTCGCGCGATGGATACAGCGCGCCCAGCAGGGCGCGGTACGCCGCCATCTGCCGCAGGTACAGCACCGGCACCTCGGCCGGACCGGCGGGCGCCGCACTCCCGGTCTTGAAGTCGCAGAGCACCACCCGCGAGGGGCCGACCAGCAGCCGGTCGACCTGTCCGCTCACCACCAGCCCGTCCACGACCCCGCAGAGCGGCTGCTCGGCGCGGGCTTCGGGACCGAACAGCCCGGCGAGCTCCGGCGCGTCGAGCACCGACAGCGCCTGATCGGCGAGCCGCGCCGCTCGCGACGCATCCAGCCCGTGCGACGCGCGTGCGGCGAACCCGCGCGCCGCAGCGGCGCGTTCGCCTGCGGGCAGCCCCGGCAGGTGCTGCAGCAGCGCGTGCACCAGCCGGCCGCGGGCGAGCCCGGCCTCGCGCCGGCC
>CAXTNV010000198.1:0-4548 GCA_964245755.1 uncultured Acetobacteraceae bacterium
TCCGTGAACAAGCAGTGAAGGGTCGCCTCGGGCCTCGCGCCAGAGGCCCGGCTTCCCTCGCGGTTCGGCTCTACGGCTGACGGTGGGGAGGCGGCATTCCCAACACGTCGCAGCCGCGGATAGAAGGCATCAGCGCGGCTCCGCCCCGTGTTCCGTGCCCGGTCGGCCAAGGTCTGCCACGGCGTTCAGCTCAATGCCCGGATCGTTGAAGCAACGCTTGTGCTGCGCCCGGGCCAAGCAAGCCATGCCCTCCCTGTCGGTCCAGCATCGCACGACGGCGAAGTCGGGCAGACCGTCGGCCACGTTCGACCTGCCGATCACGGCGTTGACCGCCGGCTCAACCCGCTGCAGGCCCGCGGCGCCGCCGAATGCGTAGATCGGAATCGGGCGTCCGAGCAGCGCGTCGCTCCCGCTCCAGAACCATCTCAGCGGCCAGCGCAGTCCGATGCCGCATAGTTCAGGGTCCTGCCGCAACGCTGCCATGGCATCGAGCTGGGCGTTGTCGCGTGTCCAGAGCGGCCGGAACGCCGAGTTGCAACCAGTAGCCGCAGCTGTTGCGAGCCAGCACGCCAGCACACCAGCCACGATCGTCCGCCTCACCATCCGGCCCGTCAGCGAGGCCCACAGTTCGATCAGCCGGAAGGTGCCAAGACCTGCGAGAACCATGGTCGGTGCCACCGCAGCATGGATGAAGCTGACCTCCTTGTGGGCGATGAGGCTGTGCGGCAGCACGATGAGCAGCACGACGCAACCCAGCAGCGGCGCGACGACCAGGCCCAGTGACGCCGCGAGCGCGACCGGCAGGACTGCAAGATGCCACCTCAGCGTCAGATCCCTGCCGTACCAGAGCGGCGGCTCCGTGCCGAACTCCCGGCTGACGTGCTGCAGCGCGTTGAGCTCGAAGTTCGCCCAGAGGGAGCGGAACGGCACTCCGTAGAAGGCCCAGTCGGCTGCACCCAGCGCGAGCAGCGGAACGCAGGCGCCCACCACCAGCCAGGCGTGCCGGCGTCGCGGCGCACGACAGGCCGCCCAGGCACCCACCATCACGATGGCAGGCGCCAGCTGATATCGCAGACAGAAAGCGAGGCCCAGCAGCGTGCCGACGCCCAGCATCGTCGCGCGTGTGCCGGCGCAGCCGCTCTCGCGTATGCCACTCGTCTCGACCACGATCAGCGTCGCGATGCCGAGCAGATTGCCGCCTTGCACCTCGCCTAGAGGCTTCGAGCCGAAATATACCAGGTCCGGCCACACCGCGCAGAGCAAGGCGCAGCAGAGCGCTCCCCCTGATCCGAAGTAGCGTCGGCCGACGCAGAACGACATCGCCACGACCGCGGTGGACAGAGCCGACATCGCAGCCCAGATCAGCGCCAGGTAGCCGGCGGCTCCTGCTCCCAAGATCGATGCCGCCGCGATCAGGATGGCCAGGAATGCCGGGAACAGCGGCGAACGGATGCCGGCGCGCCACTCCCAGGTCACGGTGCCGTGCCCCGACCACATCCGATATGCCGGCTCGATGTTCTGGAAAAGCTCGTCCGGCCGTTCGATCGTCGGGTTGCCGATCGCGAACCCGAAGCGCAACGCGAAGGCCAGGACGCAGACACCGATCAGCGCCCAAGGCCAGCGTTCAGGTGGTCGACCGCCTTGTTGCACATCGAGCCGCCGAGGCCGCATCAAGGTCGGCCGCGGCGCTGCTTCTGTCGTCCTGTGCTGATCTGCGGAGTTGTCAAATGAACCGACATTGCCTGAGATCAGCTCCAACCCGAGCGGCCGGACGGCTTCAGTTCGTAGATCCGCCTCCGTCCCCTGATGCCAGATCCGGAACGCCTTGGCAGGTGCATGTCAACACCTGCGAAGCGACGGCAGACGACGCGTTGGACGACAACGACCGTCGATGATGCCGTGGGCGCAGGGCCGCCTGCCCAGCCATGATCGACCGGGCCTGCGCAGACGAGGAAGTCACTTGCTCACGCTGCTCGCGACTTCTCGCGAGGCAGCGGGTGCCTGCTTCTGCGAACCGGCAATCAGGTGTGACTTCGCCGAAGCAACCAGTATCTTGTCCTGCACCGACGCCCAGGCTTGGCGCATCGAAGCCTCGTAGCAGCGTGGCAGGCTGTCGTCCTGGATCGCGGTAGCGCCTCCCGCCTCGAGACAGGCACGCCGCGCAGCCACGCTGAGCCGATGCCGTAGTCTGCGCTGGTCGTCAGGCGACGCCAGGTTCAGATCGGCGGTCGGAACCCGGCGCGTGACGACCGCGTAGTCGCCGGCCACCGCGATGTCTTCGTCCGCGGAGTCAGCTGCCCGCGCAGACAGCAAGGGCGAGACGAAGATGCAAATACCCAGCAAAGCCGCCATACCAGCGGCACTGCGCCTGCAGAACATGGAAATCTCCTGATGAGTTGAGGTTGAGGGCCTGTCGAGGCGGATCGGATCTCTGCAGGCCCGAACGCCGCTGCTTTTCTCCACGAGCTGAACCGGATGCTTTTAGGACAGGCGCGGAGCAGTTGTGCCCGTGGAGCGACGGACGGCCATTGCGGTGCGACGGACGGCCTGAAACGGCGACGGATTTTCCAGCCAGGGATTGCGTGCCAGCGGCGTAAATCTACTCTTGCCGATTCCGCTTGATCGGTTGAATACTTTCCCTGCCTCCGCCGGGACCAGGCGATGCGGACCTCAAGTCAAGCTGACACTCCAAGGAATGCTACAGCGGCAGCCTTTGAGCTCGGGACCGCGATGGTCCGGTGGCTGACACGCTGGCCGCAGGCGCGGCAGATGCTCATCCTCTTCGCCGGCGCGGCGATGATCGCGATCCTGATGTCGACGCAGCTGCTGTTCCAGCTGTTCGTTTGGCGTAACTGGAGCGCTGCCGACATCGCGGTGGCCTGGCTCGCGGTCGCGCGGGACCGCCTGGTCGTCGCCATGATGATCGCCGCGATGCTGGCATGCTTCGGCTGGGCGCGCAGGACAGCAGCCAGTTGGCGGATCTGGCGGTCCATGCTCGCCGTCGTCCTCGGCTCCGCTCTGGGCGAGTTGATGCTACTGAAACTCGCCATCGGGGACGAGCGGGAGGATTGCGCCTCCATTCTCGGGAGGATCCTCCGCTGGGGGGTCGCAGGAGGCGCGGTCGCCGTCATGTTGCATCTTTGGCGGTCGCGCGCAGACCTTGCCGCACGGGCAGAGGAGACGCGGATCGAGGAAGCGCAGGCGCGACGGCTGGCGGCTTCGGTGCAGGCGGAAATGCTGCAGCGGCAGATCGAACCGCACTTCCTCTTCAACACGCTGGGGACCATCCGCTCGCTGCGGAACAGCAATCCGGAGCACAGTCAGTATCTGCTGTCACGCCTGCTGGAATACATGTCGGCGATCCTGTGCTGCACGATCGGTCAGCAGACTACCGTAGGCGAGGAGATCGAACTCGTCCTTGCCTATCTCGATCTTTGCGCATCACGCATGCAAGGGCGCCTGATCGTTCACTGCGAGGCGTGTGAGCACGTGGCCGGATACCGGATCCCGCCCCTGATGCTGGCAACCCTCGCCGAGAACGCGATAAAGCACGGTATCTTCCCAATGCAGGAAGGCGAGATCATCATCGCTGCCGCCGTGAAGAACGGGGCCCTCGAGATATCACTGACCGACGACGGTGTCGGCTTGACCGGCGATATGGGTCACGGCCTCGGCCTGACGAACATTGCCGAACGGCTTCACCTGATCTACGGGCCCGCGGCACGGCTTCGCCTCGTCTCTCAGTCGCCACGCGGGACGTGTGCGGTCGTGCGTATTCCCGAGCCGGGGGCTTCTCGCTGATGGAAGCGGGCGAGACCTTCCGGCTGCGGCGTGCCCTGCTCTGCGCGGCGCTGTGGTGCGCAGTCGTAGCCGTTGTCGAGAGCATGGATCAGCCTGTCGCTCATGTGAGCCTGCATGAGCAGGTCTCGTTCATCACCCTTGTCGGCTGGAACTACCTCGTTCCCGGCCTGATCTGGTCCGTGGGTGCCGAGCTCCCGGCAAGTCAGCGCAAACCGCTGGTAGCAACGATCATACTGCTCCTGATCGCGACCGCCGCGTCGATCCTGACCCTTCGGATGCTTTCCCCGTTGTTCGGCCACTCCAGCAGCATGGCGGAGATCCTGTTCCGACCTCCCTTGCAGGACTTTGCCGGTCACGTGTTCTGGGCCAACCTGTTCTACGGCGGCATGTTCGCGACAGCGTATCGTTTCACCCGGCAGAACCTCGAACTACGCCGCCGACTTGCCGCCCTGAGATTGATTCTCGGCGAGTCAGAGATGCGCCTGCGCGAGGCGCGATTGCGCACGCTAAACGAACAGCTCCAGCCGGCATTCCTGATGCAGGCATTGCAAGCGCTGCAGAAGCGCTACACCCGCAATCCAGCCGAAGGCGATCGCTTGTTCGATGCTCTGGTTGCCTTGCTGCGCGCGGCAATGCCCGGCATCCGCGGTGACCCTTGCTTGGCATCAACCGGAACATCGTTGATCGAGAGTTACGCAGGCTTGCGCAACGCGATCGACCCGACGGCTTCACGCTGGCGAGTAGCTC
>CAXTNV010000199.1:0-4538 GCA_964245755.1 uncultured Acetobacteraceae bacterium
TGGTATGTCGTCCACGTCTATTCCGGCTTCGAGAAGAAGATCGCCCAGCAGATCAAGGAGCAGGCCGGACAGAAGGGCCTGGCGGACCATTTCGACGAGGTGCTGGTGCCCTCTGAAGAGATCGTCGAGGTGCGCCGCGGCCAGAAGGTCAACGCCGAGCGCAAGTTCTTCCCCGGCTACGTGCTGGTGAAGATGGAGCTGACCGACGATGCCTGGCATCTGGTCAAGGACACGCCCAAGGTGACCGGCTTCCTCGGCAGTCGAACCCGCCCGTCGCCGATCAGCGACGCGGAAGCCGACCGGATCATGAAGCAGACCCAGGAAGGCGTCGAACGCCCCCGCCCCTCGGTGCTGTTCGAGATCGGCGAGCAGGTGCGCGTCGCGGATGGCCCGTTCACCAGCTTCAACGGCACGGTCGAGGAGGTGGACGAGGACAAGGGTCGCCTCAAGGTCAGCGTCTCGATCTTCGGGCGGTCCACGCCGGTCGATCTCGAATACGGGCAGGTCGAGAAGGTCTAGGGGTTCAAGGCCCGGGCGCCTGCCCGGAAGCCCGCCGGTGCCTGAGGCCCCGGGCCCCCACGTGTTGATCCGCCCGGGCTACGGCTGAGCGCGCAACGTGTCGGCCGCGCTGTCGGCGACGCGTCCGAGCAGCACGCTCAGCGCTCCGACCAGGGCGCCGACGCTCGGGTCGTCCGGCTGCAGCGTGAGGTGCAGGCCGCGGCTGCCGGGCGGGGCGCTACCCAGGCGATACACCGAGAGCGTCGCCTCGATCTCCGCCTTGCCGGACGCATCCTCGGCGAAGCGCGACACGTCGAGCTCGACCCTCGCCTGCGGCGTGGTGGAGATCGCGCCGCCCTGGGCATAGACGGTGCTGCCGGGGAGGCGCTGGCCGAGATCCAGCGCCAGGTTGCGGCCGATCATGTCGGGCAACGCTCCGGCCCAGCTGGAGCCGCTCGCCAGCTTGAGCTGGTTGTCCTGCTCGCTGCGGACGATGGTGTCGCGGTCGAGGTAGGGGGCGACGCTGGGGCTGCGCAGCTCGACGGTCGACGGGCCACCCGGCCTCGGCTGTCCCGGCACCGGTGTCAGGGTGTAGTAGCTCGGCTCCGAACCACTGCAGCCGGCGAGCGTCGCGACCGAGAAGGCAGCCGCCAGGTGGCGCAGCCGCCGGCGGACGGCATCGCGGGTCGGCCGAACAGCTGTCATGGATGGCTCCGGCCGAAGATCAGCGATGACGGGTGGTTCTTCAGGTAGTCGACCAGCGAGCGGATCGACCGCGCGGTGCCGTCGACCTGGTCGACCGTCCGCTGCAGGTCGCTGTGGAAGTCCGAGTTGCCGCCATAGGCCGCCAGCGCCGTGTTGGCGTTCGATACCGCCTGCTGCAGCTGATCGGCTATCGCCGGCAGGCGCTGCAGCATCGGGTCCAGGCCGTGATCGGCATGATCGGTGAGGTGCTGGACGCTGACGAGGGTGCGGTCGAGCTGCACCAGCGCCTGCTTGACCTCGGGACCGCCCACGGTGGCGTCCGTATGGGCGAGCAACGCGCTCAGGCTCTCCCCGATCTGTTCGATCGGCAGCGCCGCCAGCTTGGCCGAGACCGTGGACAGCGAGTCCGTGATGCCGTCGAGACCGCCCGGCTGGCTCGGCAGCACGATCGCGTCGCCCTCCTGGTTGATCGGCACCGGTGGCACCTTCGGCACGAATGTCAGCGAGATGATCGAGGATCCGGCGATCAGGCTGCCGGTGCTCACCTCGGCGCGCAGGCCGCGATTGACCATCGCCTGCGTCACCGTCTTGGGCGCATCGCGGCGCAGATCCTGCTCCGACAGCACCCGCTCGGGCTCCACTTCCATTGCCACCCGCACCTGGGTGTCGCCGCTATGCTGGTCGATCAGCAGCTTGATGTCGGTCACGTTGCCGACCTGGATGCCGAACATCTCGACCGGGCTGCCGACCTCGAGCCCCTTGGTGGAGCTGCGCAGGTAGGTGACGAACTGGATGCGCTGCTGGTAGCCCGCATTGTCCGCCGCGTCCTTGCTCGGATAGATCTCGAACACGTCGTCGGCGGTGGCCTTCGGCGCGTCCTTGTCCCTACGCCGCAGCGGCAGGCCGAACTCGACGCCTCCCGAGATCAGCGCCTGCAGCGACTCGATCTGGAAATGCAGGTTGCCGTCCTGGAGGTCGACGGTGAGGCCCGAGACATCCCAGAAATGCGTGTCCTTGCGCAGGAACTGGTCGTACGGCGCCTTGATGAAGGCCTGCAGCGTGATCGGGCCCCTGCCGTTCGGCGGCATCTTGTAGCCAAGCACCTCGCCCACGGTGATGTCGCGGAAGAACACCGGCGAGTCCTGGCTGACCGAGCCGAGAGTGCCGGTCTTCAGCAAGAAGATGCTGCCTGGCTCGTCGGAGCGCACGCCGGGCGGAGCGTCCAGACCCTTGAACTTCGTCTCCCTGGCACCCCCGGGCGGCCCGGGGTCGATGGCGATGAACGCGCCGGACACCAGGGTCTCGAGCCCGCTGATGTTGGCGCCCGAAAGCCGCGGCCGCACCACCCAGAACTTGGCATGGTCGGTCAGCAGCGGCGCGGACTGCGCGCCCATCTCGACCCGGACATCGACATGCTGCAGGTCGCGGCTGAGCGCGATGCCCTGCACCGTGCCCAGCCCCACCGCCTTGTGCTTGATCTGGGTCTGTCCGGTGGTGAGGCCGTCGGCGCTGTCGAACTCGATGGTGATCTCCGGCCCCTGGCGCGAGATCGTGGTCCAGGCGAGGTAGCCGCCGATCGCCAGCACCAGCACCGGGATCAGCCAGATCAGCGAGAAGCGGATCGGCCGCGAGGTGGCCTCAGGCGCAACGCCTGCCGGCCGGTCGTCTTGGTCTCCGCTCACGCCCGTGCTGGCTCCGCCGCCGTGCCGGCACTCGTGGACCGGGTGCGCCCGGCCAGCGCGGGCCCGTTGGCGCCGGCGACGTCCCACATCACCCGCGGATCGAAGCAGTTGGCGCCGAAGATCGTCAGGATGACGACCGCCGCGAAGGCCAGCATGCCGCCGTCGGCGTGCACGTCCGCGAGCGCTCCGAACTGCACCATCGCCGACAGGATCGAGATCATGAACACGTCGATCATCGACCAGCGGCCGATGAACTCGACGAGCCGGAACAGCCTGGTGCGGCCGGTCAGCCACTTCGCCGAGCTTTCCCAGGTCGCGAAGCACATCCAGCAGAGGCTCAGGATCTTGAGCACGGGCACCGTGATGCTGGCGAAGAACACCAGCAGCGCGAGCGGCAGCATCTTAGCCTGGTAGAGCTCGATCACTCCCGCCCCGATGGTGTGGCCTCCGCCCTGATGCAGCTTGATGATGGTCATGACCGGGAACAGGTTGGCCGGGATGTAGAAGATGATGGCGCAGAACACCAGGATCAGCGTGCGCCGCACGCTGTCTGGCTTGCGCCGGTGCAGCAGCTTGCCGCAGCGCGGGCAGCCGCCGACACATGCCTCGAGATCGAGCGGCGTCTCGGAGAGGCAGACCAGCCCGCAGGAGCGGCAGGACACCAGATGCTCCAGCGGCGGCAGCGGCAGCGCCGGCGCCGGGGCCTCCTCGTTCGCGGCGACGCCGGCTCCATCCCCGCTGGACTCGTGACGACGGCACGGATGCGCCAGTCGCACCCGCCGGCGCGACCAGATCACGTCGTCGTCCAGCGTCGTGTCGGTCGCCGCCATCGTCACCATCAGCGCGAACAGCGCATAGACGGTGGGACCGACCGACACGTCGGCGAGGTCGATCATCTTGGTGTAGGCGACCAGGAGCCCGAGCAGGTAGACCTCGATCATCGACCACGGACGCAGGCGGTCGTACCAGCGCATCATGTGCGGCACGCGCCAGGGCAGCCGGTGATGCAGCGCCCCCAGCAGGATGCCGAGCATCAGCAGGATCTCGACCGCCGGAATGATCGTGGTCACCAGCCCCACCAGGATGCCGGCGGCGAGCCAGCCTTCCCGCATCAGCTCGATCGGCCCGGTGAACAGGGTGACTGTGCGGCTGCGACCGAGGATGCTGATGGTCATCAGCGGCAGCGTGGCGCAAACGAGGTAGAGCATGAGCGAGCTCAGGCAGAACGCGAGCGGGGTAGCGATCGGCGGATTGGCGAACTTGCGCCCGAGCATGGCGTCGCAGCGGCTGCAGCGGGCGACGAACTCCGGCCTCAGCTCGGGCAGGTGCTGCATCAGCCCGCAGCCGCCGCACTCGCGTATCTGCGGCAGCGCGCGCAAGGCCGAGCTGTGCGGCCGCCACCGGCCGCGAAGCGATCGCGAGGCTGCGATCAAATGTGAACCGATCCGGTGGTCATGGGCATCATCTCCGCCGCGCGGTGTGAACCAGATCCGCTGGTGCCGGATCGACGCGGTTCATGTTGCAGCGGCTCAGGGTGTTTTGTATAGAGCGGGCGCCCGATGCCGACACAGCTCAGGGGCCGACATAGCTCAGGGGTAGAGCAACTGATTCGTAATCAGTAGGTCCTCGGTTCAATTCCGAGTGTCGGCACCA
>CAXTNV010000200.1:0-4517 GCA_964245755.1 uncultured Acetobacteraceae bacterium
CGGTCGCGTTCTGGAACCAGCCGCGCAGCTGCGCGTCGCGCAGGCCGATCCCCGCACCCGGCGGCAGTGCGAGCAACCCGGGATCGGGCCTGGGGTGAGGATCGGGCTCAGGACCGGGCTCCGGTTTAGGGCCGGGCTCGGGCACCCGGCGCCTGCGGCCCCACCTCACGACGCGAGCCGCCGACGCAGCATCCGCCCGGCGATGACGGCGCCGTGCCGGCGCAGCGGCTGCTCGACCAGCCGGTGGTTGAGCTCGCTGAGCGACAGCAGCAGCACCAGCGCGGTGGCGCCCAGGCAGCGCCAGAAGCTGGCGTCGAACACCGTGCCCGGCGGCGACAGCCGGAACCAGATCTCCCGGCTCGCCGCGAAGGCGGGGATGTGGATCAGGTAGATGCCGTACGAGCGGCTGCCCAGCCACAGCATGAGCCGCCGCGGCAGCAGCCCGCGGGCGAGGTAGTCCCGGTCGTAGCTCGCGACCCAGACCAGGACACCGGCGACCAGGGCGATCAGCCCGATATTGAGGCTCGGGCCGACCACCTGCTCGGTGCCGAGCGCGCCGAGCACCAGGATCGGCAGCGTCAGCATCGCGATGCCGGCGGGCCGGCGACGCAGCGCCAGCGGCTCGCAGAGTCGCCAGGCCGCGGTGCTGCTCCAGAACGCCCGCAGCACCCCGAGCGCCAGCGCGCCGCTGCGGGTCACCATCGTCAGCGGCAGGTGCGGCGCCCGGAACTGCGCCAGCACGACCAGCCCCAGCAGCCAAGGCAGCCGGCGCCGGAACAGCAAGATCAGCAGCGGCAGCGCCAGGTAGAACTGCTCCTCCAGCGACAGGCTCCAGTACGGGAAGGTGGTGCCGTAGGGCAGCCGGCCGTACTCGTCGGCGAGGCGGAAGTTCGCGACGTCCAGCAGGCCCGCGATCATGCCGCGGTAGTTCACCGCGGGGGTGCTGAACAGGCCGCTGCGGTTGAACGCGATGCTGGCCACGAACGGGATCAGCAGCCAAAGCCATGCAGAGGGCAGCAGCCGCCAGGCGCGGCGGGTCCAGAAGGCGAGCGTATCGTTGAGGAAACGCACGCCGCCGTCGCCGCCCGTCATCGGCAGCAGGCTGCGGCCGATGACGAAGCCGGAGATCACGAAGAACAGGTCCACGCCGGGCCAGCCGCGCCAGTAGCGGGCCAGGGCGTCCAGAGTCGGGCTGTGCCAGCCTACCAGGTTGATCGGCAGGTGCTCGATCAGCACCATCACCACCGCGGTGCCGCGCAGCAGCTCGATGTCGGCGATGCGCCGGTGCCCGCCACCGTCCGGTCGCATCGCCGGCTCAGAGACGGCGACGCTCGCGGCATGGTTCATTCGGCTGCGTCGACCAACAGGGCGGGCTCGATCCTGAGCACGCTGCGCAGGCGCTGCTCGACCACCGCGGCCGAGCAGTGCCGCCGCAGGGACTCGCGTGCCGCCGCCGACATGCCCGCGTAGCGTGCGGGCTTCTCGGTGGCAACCTGGTAGCTCTCGGCGTAGGCGGCCACCAGCGAGCCGAAGTCGATGCGCCAACGCATTGTGCGATACAGCGCCCGCTCGTCGTGCGGCCAGCTGCACGGCTCGCGGCTGCATCGCACCAGGAAGGCGCACTGCTCGTCCACGTAGTCCGCCATCGCCGTGTTGCGCGGCGCGATCGACGGCTTGCCCGCCGACATGAACTCCATCAGCGGCAGGCACTGCCCCTCGCCGTGCGAGGCGTTGACCACGAACGTGGCGGCGTCCACCAGCGCCTCGTAGCAGTGGTTGTCCAGGAAGCCCGCGATCAGCACCACGCGGCAACGGAACGGGCTGTGCTTCGCCAGGTCCTCCAGCATGGCGCTGAGGCTGTGCTCGCTGTCGCGCTGGGTCAGCTTGAACACCAGCGTCGCGTCCGCCCGGTCGCGCAGCGCCCAGATGAAGCCCGCGAGCATGTCGAACCAGTTCTTGCGCATGTCCACAGGGTTGAACACGGTGGCGTAGACGACGCCGTCGAGCACGATCTCGGTCGGCTCGCCCGGCTCGGGCGGCAGCGGCGCATACCCTGCCTCGCGCCGCCGCGGCGAGGCGTAGGTCGCGAGGTCCACCCGGCGGGTGTCGATCACCCGTCCGCGCACCAGCAGGCGGCGCGCGCCGCCGCGGCCCGGCCGGTCGCCGAGGGCGGCGAAGCGGTCCCACACCGGGGCCGGGATCGAGGTGATCGGGAAGTCCTCGCCCATCGCCGCGCGGGTGACGCGCACGCAGTGCTCGCTGTGGGTGATGGCACGTCCCAGCCGGCGCAACGCGTAGCGCCAGTCCGAACGCGGATCGCCGTTCCAGTCCTCGTCCGGCAGGCTCTCGAACTCCCACGCGAACACCGCGATGGTCGGGCAGGCGAGGTCGACCGGAACCTTGTGCGGCGGCTCGAAGCAGAGGAACACGCAGGGCTCGCCTCGGGCCTGGAACTGGCGATAGAGCACGTCCACCTCGCGCGCCGGATCGCGCGTGAAGATCACCAGCCCGAGCCGCTCGAGCAGGGCTCGGAACGAGCGCAGCACGAACCAGTAGCTGTATTCCGCGGTGCCCAGCCTGGCCTCCAGGCTGCCATGGTCGGTCTCGCTGTAGATGATCAAGATCATCGGCCGAGGCCCAGCGCCCGCTGCAGCTTGGTCCGCACCACCGGCAGCGAGCAGCTCCGCTGCATCGCCCGACGCGCCGCCTGCGCCATCGCGGCGTAGCGCGCCGGATCCTCGGCGGCGACGCGGTAGCTGTCGCGGTAGGCCTGCATCAGCGAGTCCCACTCGAGCCGGTGCCGCATGGTGCGGAACAGGTCGCGCGGATCGTGCGGCCACACGTTGTACTCCACCCCCGAACGCAGCACGAAGGCGTCGGCAGGGTCAACGTAGTCGGCCATCGCGGTGTGGTTCGGCGCCAGCGCCGGCCGCCCGGCGCTCATGAACTCCATCAGCGGCAGGCACAGGCCCTCGCAGGACGAGGTGTTGACGTAGTAGTGCGTCGCCGCCACCAGCGCTTCGTACTCGACGTCGTCGAGCCAGCCATGCAGCACCACCACCCGGCAGCTGAACGGCTGCAGCAGGCGGATCAGGATCGCCAGCGATCCCTCGAAGGCGAATCGGTCGTGATGCACCATCTTGAGCACCAGGGTGGCACCCGGGTTGTCGCGGAACGCCCAGCAGAACGCGGTCAGCATGTCGTGCCAGTTCTTGCGGCCGTCCGCCGGGTTGAGCACGCTGGTGTACACCACGCCGCCGAGCGCCACCCGCTGCACCGGCTCGACCGGCCGCTGCGGGGGCTCCGGCGCCGCGGGCGGCGGTGGCGGTGGCGGTGCAGCAACCGCCGGAGGAGGCGGCGGCGGTTGCAGCAGCAGCCTGATGCGGTTGTAGGCGCGGCCGGCGAGCGAGATCGCCCGGATCGCCGGCCGCGGCAGCAGCGGGTCGCGGATCGCCTCGCGATACCAGCGCAGGCCGTAATAGCGCGACACGCCGATGCTGGTGCGCAGCGCCGATCGGGCGGGAGGAGCCGGCGGCGGTTCGGGCACCGCAACCGCAGCGGGGGGCGCCGGCGGCAGCGCCGGCGGCGGCGTCCAGGGCGGCCGCTCGAGGTAGGGGCCGAAGGAGCAGCTGTCGTAGACGCTGCCGCGCAGGCTCACCGTGCGGGCGCCGTTGCCGCGCCCGGCGAGCGCCGCAAAGCGTTCCGGCAGCGCCACGGCGATCACGCTGACCGGGAAATCGGGGCCCATCGCCGCCCGCACCGTGCCGCCGGCGTGCGCCGACAGGGTGATCGCCCGTCCGTGCGCCGCGAACACGGTGCGCCAGTCGCTTCGCGGATCCTCGTCGAGGGCCTCGTCGGGAATGTTGCTGAACTCCCAGGCGAACACGCAGACCGTCGGACAGCGCAGCCGCAGCGGCGCCTTGTGCGGCGGCGTGAAACAAAGGAACACGCAGTCCCGGCCGCTCCGGCGCTCGACGTCGTAAAGCGCGTCCACCTCCGCCGGTTCGCGCACCAGCAGCACGCGCCCGAGGCCGTGCAGCGCCGCGCGGAACCCGTCCAGCACGAAGAAGTAGCTGTAGTCCGGACGACCCAGCGCATCGGCGATGCTGTCGCGGTCGAGCTCCGCATAGAGCATGAAGGTAACAGAACGGGGGGTGCAGGTGTCCCGTGCCGCGTCCGGCCTGCAAAGCACTGCAGCCTGATCCAAGCCCTGCTCCGGCACTTGAGCGCCCGCGCCCACCAAAATACCCGCGCTCAGACTACCGGGAGTTCGTTCGGCCCCACAACCCGCCGCCAGAGATGCCAACCCGTCCCGCTCCCCAATCCGGTCGGCACCGCGTCGCGGCGCCGCGCCAACTCGCGACAGCATCGAGAAGCGATAGCGGAACGTTCCGGCGGCGTCGACATCGGTCGGCACGAGATGGTCGCGAACATGCCGAAGCGTGTCATGTGCAAGGGCGGAGTGGTGGAGCTGAGGGGAATCGAACCCCTGACCTCCTCATTGCGAACGAGGCGCT
>CAXTNV010000201.1:0-4473 GCA_964245755.1 uncultured Acetobacteraceae bacterium
GAGCCCGCGCAGCACCCAGGCGGAAACCAGCAGCAGCCCGACCGATGCGCCGGCCAGGCGCAGCCCCGAAACGCCGAGCAGCGCCAGCCCGCAGAGCAGCGCCAGCAGCGACACCGCGAGGCCGAGGCCGAGGCGGCCGGCCTGGCCTCGCCAAAGCGACAGCACCGAGAGCAGCGGCGCCAGCAGCGGCGGCGTGGCGGCAGCCGGCCGTCGCGGTCGGCGCGCGCTCATGCGACGCCACACGCGGGCGCCAGCCGGCCGCCGACCAGATCGAGACGGCGGCCGCCCAAGGCACGCGCGGCGGCGGAGTGGCTCGCGATCACCACGGTGCGGTGCCGGGCCAGCAGGGCGAGGCTGTTGAGGATGGAGCTCTCGGTGAGCGGATCGAGATGCGCCGTCGGCTCGTCGAGCAGCAGCAGCGGGGCGTCGCGCAGCACCGCCCGCGCGATGGCGACCCGCTGCGCCTGGCCGCCGGAGAGTCCGTAGCCGCCCTCGCCGATCAGCGTGTCGAGCCCGTCCGGAAGCCCGGCGAGCACCGCATCGAGTGCCGCGACCCGCAGTGCCTCGCCGAGCGCCTCGGGGGTCGCATCGGGACGCGCGAACAGGATGTTGTCGCGCAGGCTGCCGGCGAACAGCATCGGCTTCTGGCCGATCCAGGAAATCAGCTCGGACAGCTCCGGGGCGTGCAGCGCGTGCAGGTCGAGGCCGTCGATCAGCACCCTGCCGCGATCCGGCCGAATGAAGCCCAGCAGCATCTCGATCAGGGTGGATTTGCCGGCGCCGGACGGCCCGACCAGCAGCACCGTCTCACCAGCTGCCACGCGCAAGCTCAGCCCGTCCAGCGCCGGCCCGCGCGCCTCGTCCCAGGCGAACCGCACATCCTCGAACGCGAGGCTCACGCCACCGCGTCGCGGCATCGCCGCGATCGGTTGCGGCGACCGTGCGGCGGCCGGCGGCATGTGGCCGATCCCGGGCAGCCCGCCCAGCGCCTCGGCGCAGGCGACGGCCTGCATGCGGTCCTGGTAGGCGAGCGCGAAGCTGCGCAGCGGCGCGAAGAACTCGGGCACCAGCAGCAGGCAGAACAGCGCCGCCGGGACCGGCAGCCCCGCGGTTGCAGCCGCCGCCGGATGCAGCAGGCCGCGTCCGTCATGCAGCGCGATCACCACCAGGGCCACGGCCATCGCGAGGTCGAGCCCGGCCGAGGACAGGAACGCCACGCGCAGCACCCGCATGGTGCGCTGCCGCAGCTCCGCCGCCGCCACGGCGATGCGGCCCGCCTCGTCCTCGCTGCGCCCCGCGAGCACGATGGTGGCGATGCCGCGCATGCGGTCGACGAAGCGGGTCTGCAGTCGCGACAACGCCTGGAACTGGCGGCGCGTGGCGGCGGCCGCGCCAATCCCGAACACGGCCTGCAGCAGCGGCACCGTGATGCCGCAGCAGAGCAGCACCAGGGCAGCGAAGGGCTGCACGAAGACGACCACCAGCAGCACCGTGAACGGCCCTGCGGTCGCGAGCGTGGCAGCGGGCAGGTAGCGCGCGAAGAAGCCGTCCACCGCCTCGATGCGATCGACCAGCAGGGCGCTCAGCGCACCGCTGTGGCTGCCGCGCAGCAGCCTTGGACCCGCCGACAGCATGCCGCTCAGGGTCGCGTGACGAAGCCGCAGGCGTGCGCGCCCGCCCGCCTTCGCACACAGGATCTCGGTGCTTCCCTGAAGCGCTGCGCGCAGCACCGCCGCGAGCGCGAAGCCGGGCAGCGCCCAGGGCCTTGCACCGGAGCCCGCCAGCGCCGCGCCGAGGATGCTGGCGATGCACCAGGCTTGCAGGAGCGAGAGCGCCAGCGCGCAGAGGTTCAGCAGGACGACGGGAAACGCCTGCCGCCTGCCGAGGCGCGACTGCGCCCGGACCCATTGCTTCGTCGCTGCTCGATCGCTGCTCATCCCGAACGGCTATGTAGCCAAGGCGGGACCGCAGCAACAGGGGCGCCGGTGCCACCGGCGCGCTTCGGGTGCGGCGGGCGGGGCGGTACGAGGGCTTAGCCTCACGCGGCGGCTTCGCGGCCTCCCTCGTGGTCCGGGTCGTCGTCGGACCCGGCGCCGCTGGCGTCGGGCTCGCGCGGATGCAGCGGGAAGGTGAGCGTGTAGCGCGTGCCCTCGCCCTCATCGACCTCCAGCCGCGCGCCGAGTTGGCGCGCGAAGCCGCGTATCAGCTGGATGCCGAGGCCGTCACGTATGCCTGTCTCGGTCTCGGCGCGGCCGGCCGGTATGCCGACCCCGTCATCCTGGATCACCAAGCGGCCCATCGCCTCGACGCCGTCGGGAGCGAGCGCGCTGAGGCTGACCCGGACATGGCCGCTGCGTCCGCCGGGAAAGGCGTATTTGACGGCGTTGCTGACAGCCTCGGTGACGATCAGCGACAGCGGCACCGCCTGGTCGGTGGCCATCTCGATCTCCGGCGCCTCGATGTGCAGCTGGATCCGGCGACCCTGCTTCTCGCCGATCGCCTGGAACAGCTGCGAGCAGAGCTCGCGCAGGAACGAGCGCATGTTCAGCGTCTGCAGCTCGCCCTCCGAGTAGAGGTAGCGGTGCAGGGTGGCGAGTGCCCGCACCCGGTCGCGGGCGGAAGCGAACTCGGCTCGCGCCTCCGGCTGGCGGATCCGGTTGGCCTGCAGGTTCAGCAGCGAGGCGATGATCTGCAGGTTGTTCTTCACCCGGTGGTGGATTTCCTTGATCAGCAGCTCCTGTTTGGCCTCCGCCTCGCGCAGCGTGTGCTCGTGCGAGGCAAGGCTGCGGGTCGCCTGGGTGAAGGCGTGCGACAGCTCGCGCAGCTCGAACGGCATCAGCCGGACGTCGTGCGCGGCGTAGTCGCCGGCCTCGCGCCAATGCGTGACCGCACCGGTCAGGCGCTGCAGCGGCGCCACCACCAGCATGTTGGCGCCGACCGAGACCGCGACCAGCCCGACCCCCAGCAGCAGCACGATGCCGATCACGCGTATGATGAACACGCTGAGCGCGCGCACCTCCTCCGTGGTCGGCTGGGTGATGGCCAGCACCTCCACCGGGCCGGCGAATGCGCCGATCACCGCCGAGCCGTCATCGACGGCGACCGCGCTGCCGCGCCCCGTAAGGGCGGTCTTGCGCAGGGCAGCGAGATTGCCGGGCGCGGTCCAGCCGCAGCCGTGGCACAGCGGTGCCGCGATCCCGTCGGGCCCGATCAGCCAGGCGCGCAGCGGCAGTCCGCTGCCGACGATCCCGGCGCGGCCGTCGCCCCCGAACAGATCGCCCCTGCGCCATCCCAGCCGCATCTCGGCGACCAGGAAGCGGGACGGATCGACGGCGCTGCGCGAGATCATCTCCGCGGCCAGCACCGGCTCGCCATCGGCGGCATGGTGCAGCGCCACGTGCTGGACGCCCATGCCGGCGGGCTCGACCAGCCGTGGCGCGGGGATCGGCGCGCCGTCGCGCCGGCCGGAGCTGCACAGGACGTGGCCGTCAGCTGCCACCAGGCTGAGCGCGTCGTAGCGCGGCGCCTGGGTGATGACGGCAAGGTGCAGCGCCTTGCCGCACGCCTCGGGATCGCGCAGTTCGTCAAGTGCTGCGACATCCTCGAGAAAGGCACCGGCCTGCGAGAGATCCTGCTGCGCACGATGCTGGAACAGCGCGACCAGGGTCTCGGCGCGGGCGGCGCCGTAACTCGATGCGCTCTCGTAGTTATGCCATGACATCAATCCGCACAGCACCGCGAGCGGAACACAGGAGAGGAGGATGATCGCAATCATGCGGACGCTGACCGTGTCGAAGGCGCGACGCAGACGGGTTGCACCCGGAAATCCTGCGCGCCGTCGTTCCGCCACAGTGCCTCGCATCTGATCCGGTCCCCAACGCGAAGCCGCAATGCCATCCAGGCGGCAAGCTATTGCCGCTTGTCATCCTCGATGAGCTTGAGCAGCTCGTCCGGCACAGGTTCCTTGGCGACGTCATCGAACAGCTGGTGCAGGCCCCGGTTAAGCCACTGGTCGAATGCCGTGTCGGGTTTGCGCCGCGCTCGTCGCGGCGAAGGATCCGGACTGTCGTTGCGCTGCGTCATCGAGTAGCGTCAGTTCCGGATGCACCACGCCGGCGTCATGGCCGACACATCCCCTAGCGCCGCCGCAGCCCCGCGGTTGCACCGTCGCCGTCAGGCGGCGCGACTAGCTCAACACGCTGTCGTGCATCCCTCCGGCACGCGGCGCCGCCAACCTGCTCTCGAGCAGACGGGCGATGCGGGCCGCCTTGGCCGCCGCCCGCCCATCGTGCCGCTCGGGGGTTTCGCCCATCAGCCAGGCCTCCAGCTGGCGGCGGGCGCGGAACACCCGGCTCTTGGCGGTGCCGACGGCGCAGCCCGTCGCCTCCGCCAGCGCCTCGTAGCTCATGCCCTGCACGACCACCATGATCAGCGCCTCGCGCTGGTCGGCGGGCAGACGGGTCATCGCCTTGC
>CAXTNV010000202.1:0-4375 GCA_964245755.1 uncultured Acetobacteraceae bacterium
GCTGAGTTTGTAGCCGAGGCCCGAGGTTTCTTGGCGGCAGTGGTTCGGTTCTAGGCTTAGGGCGTGTTATGCACCTTTCATCAGGTCTGCGGCGTGCTTGAGCATGTATCCGACGAAGGCGATGATGTGGAAGCCGGCGAGGGTTGTAGCGTAGCGCTCATAGTCCTTGACCAGCCGACGGCAGCGTGTGGTCCAGGCGAACGAGCGTTCCACGACCCAGCGCCGCGGCAGCAGCACGAAGCCTCGCTTCGCCTCTGGTAGCTTGACGACATGCAGCGCAATGCCCTCTGCCGCGGCAGCATCGGCGGCTGTCTCTCCAGTGTAGCCCTGGTCGACGTAGGCAAGCTTGACGCTGTCGCCGGTCGCATCCTGAACATCGGCAGCGAGGCGCTTCACTGCGACCCGGTCGCCGACATCGGCCGGGGTGACGTGCAGAGCAAGCAGGTGGCCTAGTGTGTCCACGGCCATGTGCACCTTCGACCCACATTTGCGTTTGGCGCCGTCATAGCCAGCGCGGGTGCCGCTTTCTGGTGTCGAGCGCAAGGTGGGGGCGTCACATGGAAGGGGCACGGATATACGCTAAGGTTTGGTGAGCCGGAGGGGACGCAGCTTTCCCTTGGGGATTCTCGTGTCGGACCAGAGGTAGTCGCCGGTCAGGTTGATATGCTGCCATCCCAGCGGCGACAGGTGCTGGAGCAGATCAGGCGGCACGGGGCGGCGCTGGCGTTCGAGGTGCCGCATGGCGGCCTCTAGATAGGTGGTGTTCCACAGCACGATGGCGCTGGCGACGAGGTTGAGTGCGCTGACCCGGTATCCCTGTGCCTGCAGACCGGGATCGCGGATGCGGGCGGCACGGTGGAAGAAGATCGCACGCTTGAGGGCGTTCTGGGCCTCCCCCTTGTTCAGCTCGCGGGTGGCGCGCCGCCGCTGCTCGGGGTTTTCGATCCAGTCCAGAGTGAACAGCGTGCGCTCGACGCGCCCGATCTCGCGCAGGGCGAGCGCCAGGCCGTTCGCGCGGGGGTAGGAGCCGAGCCGCTCCAGCATCAGCGACGCGCTGGTGGCCCCGAGGCGGATCGAGACGGCGAGCCGGATCACGTCGTCCCAGTGCCCTGCGATCAGGCGCTCGTCGATTGGCTGGGCGGCCAGCAGGGCGCTATCCGGCCCCGGCCGCATGTCCGCAAACAGGTGCAAGCGCCTGCCCCCGATGTTGGGGATGCGCGGCGCGAAACGGAACCCGAGAAGATGGCACAGGGCGAACACGTGATCAGACACGCCGCCGCCGTCGGTATGGTGACGCTCGATCGCGAGGTCGGCGCCATGGTGGGGCAGGCCGTCGAGCACGTGGACGGCCTCGCTCGCGCCGGCGGAGATGACCCTGGAATGAAACGGCGCGTAGCGGTCCGAGACATGGGTGTAGAAGGGGATGGCGGGTTCGCTGCCCTTGTGAAGGTTGACCGCCCCGGTCGCCTGCGCCCGCCGATCCCGCGGGAAGTGCTGTCCGTCCGAACTGGATGCGGTGCCGGCACCAAACCGGGTGGCGAGCGGCAAGCGATGCTGGGCGTCCACCAGTTTCGCCAGCGCCGCGCCGTAGCTGTCCTCGCGCAGATGCCAGGCCGAGAGCCAGCCGAGCTGACGCTGGGTCACCAGCCCGCAGGCCTCGGACATGCGGGCGTGCCCGAGATTGGTTGCGTCGGCGAGGACCGCCGTGAGGATCGCGCGGGGATCCTCGTGTGCCCGGCCGGTGCTCAGGTGCGTGAAGCAGGTGGCGAACCCCGTCCAACGGTCCACGCCGGCCAGCAGGTCGGTGATCCGGATGGCGGGCAGGTGCGCATAGAGGGGTGCCAGCGCGCCCTCCGCCTCGTCGGGCGTGATCGCGCGCAACGGCGAGATGCGCAGCCGTCCCTCGATGATGCGCACGTCCTCAAGCGCATCGACCGCTACTTTCGTCTCGATCTCGGCGAGACGGCACGTCAGCAACGCCCTGCGTTCCGCCAGCCAGGCTGCCGCGGTGTCGGCGATCGGCACCGGCAGAGGACCCGTCTCCCGCATGGCGGCGAGCACGGCGGCCGGAATGAGCTGCTGCTCGACGGCGCGGTAGCGTCGGCTGCCTTCGATCCACATGTCCCCCGCGCGCAACCGGTCACGCAGTTCGGCCAGCACGCAGAACTCGAAGGTGCGCCTGTCGAGCGCCGTTGGGTCTATCCGCCGGCGCCAGGTTGCCCGGACGAACCCGAGCGACACGGCGGTGGAAAATCGTCGCCGACCACTGGCGAGGCCGCGCATGGTCTCGATCGCCCGAGCAAGCGGGGCGCAGGCGGGAACGGACCCGAAGGTGAAGGCGCCGACGAAAGCGGGACCGATCTGGCGCAGGACCGGCGCATTCTGTCGGGACAGGGCCACGGGATCGAGTGGATCGGGACGAACCAGATCGCGCGCCTCCCCGACTTCCCGGGCCAGATCATCCCAGCCGATGACGCCCTCGATCGCCGGGAACGGCTTCGCGTCGCCGGCACGGGCATCCAGCAACGCCTCGCCGAGCTGGGCCAGCAGACGGATCTTGGCATTGATGGTGCGACGATCGCGTTTCAGCGCGGCCTCCTCGCGACGTTCCGTCCGCCGGAACAACTGGCCGAACAGGCGGTCGAACATCCGCGCCGCATCGTCGGTCAGCGTCATCTGTGTCTCGATTGTCGTGGCGACCAGCACCGCGCGCCGCCGCATAGGGTTGAGCGTGGTCAGATGCTGGGCCGTGAGACGCGCACCCTCCTGGCACAGCCGGCGAAGCCGTTCTGGATGGACCGCGGCCACCAGGCCAGCATCCAGCTCGATCGCTGCAGGATCGACAGCCGGCTAAGGATCGCGGCGAAAGCACGCCGTCCGGGTTGTCCGGGAGGCCGGCGCACCCAGGCAAGGGCACTGATGTGGCCTCCGTCATGAGCTTCGAGGAGGTCATCGAGACGATCGCGTTGCCCGGCGGTGAGCGTGCGGGTCAGCAGTTCGCAGACCTGCCGCTCGGCATCGAGCAGGGCCTTGCCCACCATGCGCTCGATCTGGGTGATGCCGGGCACGATGATGCGTCGCCGACGGCACTCGTCCAGCAGTATCCGCGCGAGGACGATCTCGCTGGTGGACGCCAGGGCGGCTGGCAGCAGCCATGCCTGCAGGTTCGTTTGATGTTGCCGATCGAATGTCTGGAAGCCGAACGTGTCGCGCAGTGCCTCGAGCTGCCCGTAGCGGGTTGGCCCGCGCGCGGCATGGTCGGAGAGCGCGTCCGGGTCGACCCCGAGCTGGTCCCCCACGAAAGCGAGCGGCGTTCGGGGGATCAGCTCTCCCGGTCGGAGCAGCCGTCCCGGATAGCGCAGCGTGCAGAGCTGGATCGCGAAGCCCAGACGATTGTGCGGTCGCCTCCGGCTGTTGATGACGCGCAGGTCATCGGCGCTGAGCGTCCAATGCCGCACCAGGTCGGCCTCGTCCTCGGGCAGTGCGAGCAACACAGTGCGCTGCGCCTCGGTGAGAACGGAGCGACGTGGCATTGATCAGATCCGGACGACAGGAGCCCAGCCGATCCGTGCCAGCGTGCCGATCAGCGTCGAACGCGCGACCCCGAAGTTGCGGCATATGGCCGCCTTGCTGGCGCCCCCTTCGAGGGCCGCGGTGATGGCGGCGATCTTCTCCGCATCGATGGCGGCCGGTCTGCCGCCCTGCCGGCCCCGGCGCCTGGCGGCGGCCAGGCCGGCCATGACCCGCTCCCGCGTCAGGGCGCGCTCGTACTGAGCGAGCGCGCCAAACATCGAGAACAGCAGCTCGCCCTGGGCGGTCGTGGTGTCCATATGCTCGGTTAGGGAGCGAAACGCGATGCCGCGCTCCCGCAGATCGGCGACGATCTCCAGCAGGTGCGGCAGGGAGCGTCCGAGGCGGTCGAGCTTCCAGACCACCAGCGTGTCGCCGCCCTTGAGCCAGGCGAGGCATGTCTTGAGGCCGGGGCGATCGTCCCTGGCTCCCGAGGCTCTGTCGGAATGGATGTGGCGTGCATCGACGCCGGCGCCAACCAGCGCGTCACGCTGGAGATCCACCGACTGCCGCTCGTCGGCCGACGAGACCCGCATGTAGCCGACTAGCATGTACGACAAACCCTCCTCGACGCGTTCCCGTAAGGTAGGTCAAAGCGACAGGGTTTGCCGTATGGTTTTTGCCGCTTCCGGAACGCTATTCGCCGAACAGGAACGTCGATGACGGAAAACACCTGTTTTGGGTCATTCGGGCCTTCCCGTTTTCCCCTCGGTCACCGGCCATTTTGGGAAAACGAAATCGGGAACGGATTTTGGGAAAGCCTGCCCCGCCCCGAGATGCCGTGAACAATGGTAGCGCCAGATTT
>CAXTNV010000203.1:0-4372 GCA_964245755.1 uncultured Acetobacteraceae bacterium
CGTCCGCGATTTGCCAGCCTCCGCCGAGGGCTCGGTAGAGCGCCACCAGGTCGGTTTCGATCTGGGCGTCGCTGTTGGCGAGCGAGTTCCGGCTCTGCAACAGCGCGTTCTGCGCCGAGAGCACGTTGAGGAAATCCACCACGCCCTGCTGGTAGCGCTGACGCGAGGCTGCCAGTGCGATCTGGTTCTGCTGCACTGCCTCGGCGATCTGCAGCCGCTGGTGCTGCGCCTGCGCGTAGGCGGTCAGCGCGTTGTCCACGTCCTGCCAGGCCTGCAGCAGGGTGCTGCGGAAGCTGATCGCGGCCTCGCGCTGCTGCGAGCGGCGCAGCCGCAGCGTTCCGCGCAGACGGCCGCCCTCGAAGATCGGCACGTCTATCGACGGTCCGACCATGTAGAAGCCCGAGTACAGGTTGAAGGTCTGCGGGAACTGCAGAGACTGGGTGCCGATCTGCCCGGTGAGCCGCACGTCGGGATAGAAGTTGGCGACCGCGACCCCGGTCTCGGCGGTCGCCGCGTGCAGCCGCGCCTCCGCTTCGCGCACATCCGGCCGCCGCCGCGCCAGCTCGCCGGGCATCCCGACCGGTACCGACGGGGGCACCGGCGGCTGCCGCGCCGGACCCATCAGCTCGCCCTGCAGCGCCCGCGGCGGCAGCGCCAGCAGCACACCGATCGCGTTGACCAGCCGGGCCTCGGTGGTGCGCAGCGGCGGCAGGTTCGAGGCGATGCTCGCCCGCTGCGCTTCCGCGTTGGCGATGTCGAGCGTCGTGCTGATGCCGTTGGCGAACTGGTTGCGCACCAGTGCCGCGTTGTGCTCGGCGTCGACGAGGCTGGCCTGCGTGATCGCCTCCATCGCCTGGGTGCTGCGCAGCTGCATGTAGTCCTGGGCAAGATCGGAGATCGCCATCAGCGCGATCGCGTGCCGCGCCTCGATCGCGGTCTGGGTGTTGGCCTGCTGTGCCTCGACCTCCCGCCGCACCCGCCCGAACAGGTCAAGCTCCCAGGCGGAGGACAGGCTGTCCTGCCAGAGGTCGAACGCGATCGGAGCGCCCGGTGCCGGGACCACCAGGGTCTGCAGGATCTTCGGGTTCAGCCGCTCGCGGCTATACTGGCCAGTCGCATCGAGCGTGGGCAGGCCCTGGGAGGCAGCGATCTGACGCTGCGCCTGCCCCTGCTGCACCCGCTCCGCCGCCGCCTGCAGATCGAGGTTCTGTTTCGCGAGCCGGCTGACCAGCGACGACAGCTCCGGATCCTGGAACGAGTTCCACCAGACCGCGTCCACCGCGCCGCCATAGGTGGTCAGGCTGGTGAGACCCTTCGGCGCCGCTCCCCACCAGCCCGAGGACGTCGCGGCGTCGGGCCGCCGGAAGTCCGGCCCCACCGTGCAGCCGGCCGACAAGGCCGCCAGCAGCAGGGCGAGCGCGGCGACCAGCTTCTGCATCGCGGGGCGCACCACCGGCCGGCTCAGCGCGCCGTCACGCGCATCGGGGTATCGCGCTGCTCGCCCTTGACGTCGGCGAGCCCGGTCTCGATCGTGGTCTCCACCGAGAAGCCGATGCGCAGCAGCCGCGCCTCGTTCTGGCCGGGCGCCACCAGGATCTTCACCGGCAGGCGCTGCACGATCTTGGTGAAGTTGCCGGTGGCATTGTTCGGCTGGATCGGCGCGAACGCTGCCCCGGAAGCCGGTGGCACGCTCTGCACGATGCCGTCGAGCCTGAGGTCGTAGGCATCGACGTGGATGCGCACGTGCTGCCCCGGCAGCACGTGTTGCAGCGCCAGCTCGCGATAGTTCGCGATGATGTAGATCTGGTCGAGCGGCACCACCGCCATCAGCGCCGCACCCGGACTGACATAGTTGCCGACCTGCACGCTGCGCTCGCCGACCATGCCGTCCACCGGCGCCAGGATGCGCGTGTAGGACAGGTTCAGGCGCGCCTGCGCCACCTGCGCCTGGTCGGCCTGCACCGTGGCCAGGGCGGAAGCGTACTGCGCCTGCAGGATCGGCAGCTGGTGCTGGGTCGAATCCAGCATGGCCTGGGAGCCGGCGAGCGAGGCTTGCGCCTGGCGCAGCGACATGTCGGCCTGCTGGCGCTGCTGGAACGTCCCGGCGCCGGTGCTGGCGAGGTTGCGGTAGCGCTTCTCGTTCTCCTGGGCGAACACCAGCTGCGCCGACGACGAGACCACGTCCGCCTGCGACTGGGCGATCTGCGACGGCAGCCGCGCGATCTGCGCGGCGTAGTCGGCGGCCTGCGCCCGGTCGCGCGACAGCAGCGCCTCGTCGTTGGCGAGTGCCGTGCGGAAGTCGCGGTCGTCGATCGTGCTCAGCACCTGGCCGGCGCGCACCGGCTGGTTGTCGTCCACCTCGACGCTGGCGACCTGGCCGGAGATGCGCGGCGCCACCGTCGCGTAGTGCGCGGTGACGTAGGCGTCGTCGGTCCACACCGAGGTCGCGGGCAGGAAAATGACCGCCAGCACCACGGCGACGAAGCCGAGCACGATGACGCCGGCCACGAACCAGGGCCAGCGCGGCATCGGCTTGCTCTGCTTCTCGCCGTCCTTCTTGTCTTCCTGCTTCGGCGGGGGCTTGTCGTCCGCGTGGCCCTTGCCGTCGTCCTTCTCGTCGTCAGCCATGGTCCCCGCTTCCGCTATTTCTTCGCCAGCACGATGCGCGGCGGGTAGGTGCGCACCGGCAGCACCAGCAGCACGACCATCAGCGCCACCGTAAGCCCCGCCACCACCACGAAGCCGTCGCTCAGCGTCAGCACCGTCGCCTGGCGCTGCACCTCGGCGCTGAACAGCTCCAGGCTGCCCGGAAAGGCCGGCTGCCCGTCCGGCTGCAGCGGCAGCGCGTTGCCGGGGATCAGCCCCTGCCCCTGGATCACGCTGTAGCGGCCCTGACCGGACTGGTCGACGATCCGGTTGTAGTGCAGCCCGCCGCGCCAGCGCATGATCAGCTGCAGCAGCCAGACGCTGATCGGCTCCGCCAGCCCACGCGACGAGTTGATCAGTCCGGATCCGAGCGGCCCCTCCTCCGGCTTCTGGATCGCGTTGGTCGCCATCATCAGCAGCGACATGACGATCATCGGCTGCCCGATCGCCTGGAACGCCTGCCAGATCAGGAACCCGCCGCCCTGCACGACGCTGGTCAGGAACACGTTGCCGATGCAGGCGGCCAGCACCAAGGCCATGCCCACGAAGCTGACCACGCGCGCATCGACGCGCTCGAAGTTCAGCAGCACCGCGATCGCCGGCAGCATCACCAGCTGCGCCAGCGCGATCTGCAGCGTCACCAGCTGCGACTGCAGCGGCCGGTAGCCCGCAACCTCGGTCAGGAAGGTGAGCGGCAGCGTCGAGGAGGACAGGTTGAGCAGCAGGAAGGTGACCAGCGCGATCAGCGCGTAGGCGATGTTGCGCCGCTTGAGCAGGAAGAAGCCGAACAGCGGCAGCGGGTGCAGCACCTCGTTGAGCACCAGCAGCGGCAGCGCCACGACGCTGACCAGCGCCAGCACGCAGATCATCTGCGAGTTGAACCAGTCGTAGCGGTCGCCCTGCTCCAGCATCGTGGTGAAGGCGCCGAAGCCGATGACGATGAGCAGCGAGCCGCGCCAGTCGAACTGCCGCAGCCGCTCGTATTTGGGCGGGTCCTGCTGCACGCCATACCAGACCAGCACGCCGCTGATCGCGCACAGCGGCAGCGTCTCGAGAAACACGAAGTGCCAGTCGACGATGTCGGTCCACAGCGCCGCGAGCGTCGTGGCCATGTTGGGTCCGAACGTCGTCGTCAGGGCATAGGCGGCGAGCCCGTACAGCCGGATCGGCGGCGCCAGCACGCGCAAACCCACCACCAGCAGCAGCGGGATCAGCAGGCCGCCGGAGAAGCCCTGCAGGAAGCGCAGCCCGAACAGCACGGTGAGATTGCCGGTCCACGGAATGCACAGCGTGATCACGCAGCACAGCGCAATCGAGCCCAGCGCCCAGCGCCGAACCGTCATCGTCACCGACCACCAGGGCGAGAAACCCATCCCGATCACCTGACCGGTGGCATACAGGCTGGTGATCCAGGTGCCGGGATCGCTGCTGATGCCGAGGCCGCCGCGCACGTCGACCAGCGCGATCGACGTCACCTGGTCGTTGAACTCGGAAGCGAGGGCCGCGATCAGCACGCCCAGCAGCCCGACCAGCGGTCTGATCTCCATTCGACCTCCGGATAGAATGTGCGAACCCAGGTGCCGCGACGCCGGCGTCACCTCTCTGACCATAAGCGCCCCGCCAACGCCACCGTCGGCTCGGGAATTTTCCGTGCCAGCAAGCAAAATCCGCGCCGGCGAAGCAGGCCGAACACACCGCATACACAAGCAAAGACAAGCCGCGCCGG
>CAXTNV010000204.1:0-993 GCA_964245755.1 uncultured Acetobacteraceae bacterium
GCGGGTTCTTGATCTCGTGGCTGACATCGGCGGCGAAGCGCTCGATCGCGTCCATCCGCGTCCAGAGCGCCCGTGCACTTTCATCGAGCGCCAGCGCCAGTTCGCCGATCTCGTCGCGCCGGCCGCGCAGCCGCGCCGGCACGCTGCCGGTGCGTCCGATCCCCTCGCGCATCACGTGGGCGGAAGCGGCGAGGCTCAGCAACGGCCGGGCGATCGTCAGGGAAAGGTACCAGGACAGCAGCACGGTGATCGCCAGGGCGACGAAGAACAGCACCAGGATCGAGGAGCGCACCGCGAACAGCGAGCGGTCGACGTCGCGCGCCTCGCGGGTGAGCTGGATGATGCCGACCGTATGTCCCTCGTGCGCCACCGGCTCGGCCACGGTGACCAGCAGACGATGATCGGCAGTGCGGCGTATGTAGGGCGGCGTCTCGGAGCTGTCGGTATCGCCGAAGCCGAACGGCTGCGGCAGGTCTGGCTGGGCCTCCGGATCAGCGCCCACACCGAGCGTCGCGATGCGCAGCCTGGTCGCGGGCAGCAGGTCGAGCATGCGGTCATAGGCGCGGTGCAGCGGGTCGACGACCGGCGGCGCGGCCGCGCCCTGCGCAGCCGGCGACGCGGGCAGCTCGTGATCGGACGCGGCGGCAGCGGAACCGTCGCCATGGGTGTCGGCGCGGCTGTCGGCGATCTGCTGGCCGTCCGGCGCGAACAGCCGGGCGTGCGCGCTCGGGCTCGGCTCGGTGAGGCGCAGCAGCAGCGGACGGGCGAGCTCGGGAGCCAGCACGATGTCGTCGACACCCGATGCGACCCCCGATGCGGCACCCGGGGCAGCGGGCGGATGCGGTCGAATGCGGCCGCGCCCGACACCGTGCGCCTTGTCGGAGGCGCGTAGCGGCAGCTTCGTTCCGGTCCCCGGCGCCGGCCGCTGCGCGGAGGCACGCTTGACCGCACTCTGGCCGAGGGCTCCGGCGTAGATGCGGGCCTGCTCGCGCA
>CAXTNV010000204.1:1003-4327 GCA_964245755.1 uncultured Acetobacteraceae bacterium
GGCTGGTTCCTGGGCGTGCGGGCCCGTCTGGAGCTGTGCGGCGCGCCCTTCGGCGCCACCGTCACCGCCGACTGCCCGAGGGCGCCGGCATAGATGCGCGCCTGCTCGCGCAGCGCGCTGACCTCCGCCTCCAGCAGGCTGTTCTGGAACTGGTTGAGGTAGAGCAGGGTCGCCACCAGCAGCGCCAGCGGCAGCGCGTTGACCAGCAGGATGCGCCGCATCATCGGCGACACCCAGCGCCTGCGGTGCCCGCCGACCGGCGGTGCCGGCAGGCCGGTCGTCGCGGGCGCCAGGCTGTCGGGCATCACTCCTCCTTGTAGCGGTAGCCGATGCCGTACAGCGTCTCGATCTGGTTGAAGCCGTCATCGATCTGGCGGAACTTCTTGCGCACGCGCTTGATGTGGCTGTCGATGGTGCGGTCGTCGACATAGATGTTCTCGCCGTAGGCTGCGTCGATCAGCTGGTCGCGCGACTTGACCAGACCCGGGCGAGTGGCCAGCGCCTTGACCAGCAGGAACTCGGTGACGGTGAGCTGGATGTCGGCGCCGCGCCACAGGCACTGGTGCCTAGTCTCGTCCAGCGACAGCGCGCCGCGCACCAGGCTGCCCTGCTGCGCGGTGCCGCCCTCGCGGCTGGCCTCGTTGCGTCGCAGCAGGGCACGGATACGTTCCAGCAGCAGGCGCTGCGAGAACGGCTTGGTGATGTAGTCGTCAGCTCCGAGCCGCAGGCCCATCAGCTGGTCGACCTCCTCGTCCTTGCTGGTCAGGAAGATCACCGGCAGCTGCGAGCGGCTGCGCAGGCGCTGCAGCAGCTCCATGCCGTCCATGCGGGGCATCTTGATGTCGAGGACGGCAAGATCGACGGGCTTGGCGGTGATGCCCTGCAGCGCACTCTCCCCATCCGTGTAGGTGCGCACCTGGAAGCCCTCCGCCTCCAGCGTGATCGAGACCGAGGTCAGGATGTTGCGGTCGTCGTCGACCAGCGCGATCGTGTGTTTCATGGCGTCCAAGCGGCTGTCTCCTGCCCGATCATGCGACGGATGCGGGATCATGGCACGAACCGGGTTGGAATCGGCAGGCAGCGGCAGCGGCGGCACAGGGCTGCGTGTTTACGGCTTGTTGATCTTCGCGGCGTCGCCTAATGCACCGCGATGAACAATGACGAGACAGCGATGCCGGCGCACGAGCCGGACCAGGACGTGGCCGGCGGTGTGGACGCGGCAGCCGGCGTGCCGCAGGGGCCCGAAACGGTCATGCAGGCCGCCGCGAGCCGGATCCAGGAGCTGGAGACGTCGCTCGGCGAGATGCGCGACCGCTGGATGCGCGCCGAGGCCGAGACCCAGAACGTCCGCACTCGCGCCCGGCGCGAGACCGATGACGCGCGCCAGTACGCGGTGCAGAAGTTCGCCGGTGACGTGGTGGAAGCGGCGGAGAATCTGCGTCGCGGCATCGCCAGCCTGCCGCCTCCCTCCGCCGACGACAGCCCTGTGCTGAGCAAGCTGCGCGAGGGCTTCGAGAGCGTGGAGCGCTCCTTCCTGGGTGTGCTGGAACGCAACGGCATCGTCGGCACCGATCCGACCGGCGCGGTGTTCGACGCCAACCTGCATCAGGCGATGGCGGAGCAGCCGCACGCGGAGCATCCGCCCGGCACCGTGGTCCAGGCCTGGACCTCCGCCTGGACCTTGAATGGCCGGCTGCTGAAGCCAGCGATGGTGGTGGTTTCTAGGGCGGCAACGGAGGCTGCGCCCGCCGTGCCGGCCGAGGTGGAGACACTGGACCGCACGGTCTAGCCGCCGCTGACGCCGCTGATTTCTGCCTAGATTTTGTGCATCGGTGACCGCGGGGACTTGTCGGACCCGTCGGTGCTCAATACATCCAAGCCGCCCACAATCCATTGGGTCGCCTTCGGTGCTTCGGGCCGGATGCGACTGCTGACAAGGAGAGCATCGTATGAGCAAGGTTATCGGGATCGATCTCGGCACCACCAATTCCTGCGTGTCGATCCGTGAAGGTGAAGACAACCGCGTCATCGAGAACAGCGAGGGCGCGCGCACGACGCCATCCATGGTCGCCTTCACCGAGAACGGGGAGCGGCTGGTCGGCCAGTCGGCCAAGCGCCAGGCGGTGACCAATCCGACCAACACGCTTTACGCGGTCAAGCGCCTGATCGGCCGCCGCTTCGAGGACCCGACGGTCGAGAAGGATCGCGGGCTGGTGCCCTACGGCATCGTCAGGGGCGAGAACGGCGATGCCTGGGTTGAGGCACGCGGGCAGAAATACGCGCCGAGCCAGATCAGCGCCTTCGTCCTAGGCAAGATGAAGGAGACCGCCGAGACCTACCTCGGCGAGCCGGTGTCCCAGGCGGTCATCACCGTGCCGGCCTACTTCAACGACGCGCAGCGCCAGGCCACCAAGGATGCGGGCCGTATCGCCGGCCTGGAGGTGCTGCGCATCATCAACGAGCCGACTGCGGCGGCCCTCGCCTACGGCATGGAGAAGAAGAACGGTGGCACAGTCGCGGTCTACGACCTCGGCGGCGGCACCTTCGACGTCTCGGTGCTGGAGATCAGCGACGGCGTGATCGAGGTCAAGTCGACCAACGGCGACACCTTCCTCGGCGGCGAGGATTTCGATGCGCGCGTGATCGACTACCTGGCCGACGAGTTCAAGCGCGAGCAGGGCATCAACCTGCGCAATGACAAGCTGGCGCTGCAGCGCCTCAAGGAAGCGGCCGAGAAGGCAAAGATCGAGCTGTCCTCGTCGAAGGAGACCGAGATCAACCTGCCCTTCATCACCGCCGATGCCACCGGGCCGAAGCATCTGGTGCTGAAGCTGAGCCGGGCCAAGCTCGAGAGCCTCGTCGATGATCTGATCCAGCGCACCCTCGGCCCGTGCCGGGCGGCGCTGAAGGATGCGTCGGTGTCGGCCGGCGAGATCGAGGAGGTGATCCTGGTCGGCGGCATGACACGCATGCCCAAGGTCATCGAGACGGTGAAGCAGTTCTTCGGCCGCGAGCCGGCGCGCAACGTGAACCCCGACGAGGTGGTCGCCATCGGTGCTGCCGTGCAGGGCGCGGTGCTCAAGGGCGACGTCAAGGACGTGCTGCTGCTCGATGTGACCCCGCTTTCGCTTGGCATCGAGACGCTCGGCGGCGTGTTCACCCGTTTGATCGACCGCAACACCACGATCCCGACCAAGAAGAGCCAGACCTTCTCCACCGCCGAGGACGGCCAGGGCGCGGTGACCATCAAGGTCAGCCAGGGCGAGCGGGAGATGGCGGCCGACAACAAGATGCTCGGGCAGTTCGACCTGATGGGCATCCCGC
>CAXTNV010000205.1:0-4245 GCA_964245755.1 uncultured Acetobacteraceae bacterium
CGCAACCTCGTTCACCAACGCCCACACCATCCTGCGCCTGGACGATGCAACCGCGAGCCCGGTCGCGACGTCTGCCTCGCAGCCGTGAGGAGAAGCAGGATGGTCGACGACAAGCACGAGAAGGCGCTCGACCTGACCGAGCAGGCGCTGGAGAAGCTGGCCCAGGGCGACAAGCACACCGCGGGCAAGCTGATCGACGAGGCAAAGCGGCTGGATCCCGCGGCGCCCGGGGAGGTGGTCCGCGACCTCGATGAGGACGCCGCCGACCGCACCTGATCCGACCCCGCGGGCGTAGCCCTTCGGGGGCCGGAAGTAGCTTGCGTGGCTGCCCCGCACCCGGCGCCGCCGTCCGCCGCCGCAGCCGACACGGGGTTCCCACCGACCATGAGCACACGCCGCGCCGTCCGTGCCGCCATGCTGGCGTGCCTGCTGCTGGCTGCAACGGCCCGGGGCGCGGTCGCCGAAGCTCCGCGCGAGCGGGTCGCCGTGCTGGCGCGAGGCCTGAACATCTCGCACTGGCTGCGCTTTCCGCCCAGCTCCGACGATGCCTCGCTGCGCAACTATCTCGACGACTCCGCACTGGCCTCCCTGCGGTCGGCGGGCTTCACCTACCTGAGGATACCGGTCGGGCTCGAGGTGGTGATGCGCGGCCGCCGCGTCGCGTCCGACAAGCTCCGGGTCGTGCTCGCGATCGTCCGCCGCGTGCAGCGGGCCGGGCTCGGCGTGATGCTGGAGCCGCACCCGCAGGATGTCGGGCACTGGGACTTCGGCAGGAACGAGGAGGCGCGGCGTATCCTGCTCGGCTTCTGGCAGGACGTGGCGCCGGGGCTGCGCGGCTTCCCCGCGGGCCTCACCTTTCCCGAGCTGGTCAACGAGCCGACCGACGATCCGGCCGGCTGGGACCGCCTGCAGGCGCAGCTGCTGCAGGTGATCCGCGCCGCCCTGCCGCAGGACACGGTGGTGCTGACCGGCACCAACTGGAGCAGCCTGGACGGACTGCTCAAGGTGCAGCCGGTCGCCGACGCGAACGTGGTCTACGCCTTCCACACCTACGAGCCGACCCTGCTGACCCTGCTCGGCGTCTGGGATCCGGGCATAGACCGCAACCAGCTCGGGGCGGCGATGCCGTTCCCGGTCACCCCCGACGCCTGTCAACGGGCGATCTCCCGCGTCACCCAGGCGCATACCCGCTCGGTGATGCAGTACTGGTGCTCGCAGCCGCACGACGAGGCGAGCATCGCCCGTGACCTGGGCCGCGCCACCGACTGGGGGCGGCAGCACGGTGTCTCGGTGGTGATGGGCGAGTTCGGCGCGGTGGCGACGCTCAACGCGCCGGCCCGGGACGCCTACCTGCGGGCGATGCGGCACGCGGCCGAAGCTCTGCATCTGCCGTGGTCGCTGTGGGCGCTCGATGATCAGATGGGCTTCAACCTTCCGGTCGGGAACGCCGGCGGCCGCATTGCGTCGGCACCCGGCGCGCGGGCCCTCGGGGTCGCCCGCTGACGCGCCGCCGCGCGAGTCGCCGCCGGTTCGGTCCTAGCCGCCGACCGCCTGCATGTAGCGGGCGATCACCTCGTCCGCCGGTCCGTCGGCGCGTATCCGCCCCGCTTCCAGCCACAGCACGCGGGTGCACCACGTCTTCAGCACCGAGATCTGGTGCGACGTCAGCACCAGGATCTCGGCGCCGCGCACCATGCCCTCCAGCCTGGCACGCGCCTTGTCCTGGAACGCGGAGTCGCCGGCCATGAACCACTCGTCCATCAGCAGCACCTGCGGCGCCACCGCGGTGGCGAGGCCGAAGCCGAGCCGGATCACCATGCCGGTGGAGTAGACACGCACCGGCAGGTCGAGGAAGGCGTCGAGTGCGGCGAAGGCCTGCACGTCGTCCTCGAGCAGGCGAATGGCCGTGCGGTCGAGCCCGGCATAGCGGCCGCGCAGCACGATGTTCTCGCGTCCGGTGAGGTCCAGGTTCATGCCCACGCCGGGATCGAGCAGGGCGTTCAACGTGCCGCCGACATGCACCCGGCCGAAGGCGGGCTCGTAGATCCCCGCCATCACCCGAAGCAGGCTGGACTTGCCCGCGCCGTTGCGGCCGACGATGCCGAGCCGGTCGCCCGACGAGAGCGAGAGCGTGATGTCGCGCAGCGCCTGCACCACCACCCGACCGGCGCCTGCTTTGGAGCTGCCGCGCGGCGGCCCGAACCGCCCCGACGCGACCGACAGCATGGTCTTCTTCAGCGACCGCGAGCCGCCGTGGTAGATCGGAAAATCCAGCGACAGGCCGTCGATGCGCAGGAACGCCGAGCCGGCCGGCGTCGCAACCGCGGCGGCATCCGCCGCCCCCGTGTGCGCGAGCCCGTCCACGCTCATACCCAGAAGGCGAGGCGCGGGCGGGCGCGGGTGAACACGATCCAGGCCGCCAGCCACAGCAGGACGCTGTCGCCGAGTGCCGCACCCCACAGCGTCCAACCCGGCAGCCCACCGAGCAACGGGCCGCGCACCAGCTCGAGCAGCGTGTAGAACGGGTTCAGCGGCAGCCACCAGCCGTGCCGGCCGAGCTGCGCCGGCTTCCAGACGATCGGCGTGATGTAGAAGGCGATCTGCATGATGCTGCCGATGATCGGCGGCACATCGCGGAAGCGCGCGCAGATGCTGCCGAGCAGGAAGCAGGCGGCGATGCCGTCGAGGAACCAAAGCGCCAGCCCCGGCAGCGCCAGCACGGCGCGCGCCCCGGGCCAGCTGTCGAACAGCGCGAACACGACGATCGGCACCACCAGGTTGTGCGCCAGCACGATGACGTTGCGTGCGACACAGCGCAGCACCTGCACCGTGAAGGGCATCCGCACCGAGCGGATCATCTGCTCCGCCTCGAGGAACACCGTGCAGCCCTCGCCGATCAGGCCGCTGATGCCGGACTGCCACAGGATCAGCGAGATCGCCAGGAACGGCAGGTACTGGCTCAGCACCATGCCGAACAGGGTGCCGTAGATCAGCCCCATGGACGCGACCATCACCGCGCTGGAAAGCGTCAGCCAGAGCGGCCCAAGTGCCGAGCCGCGGTAGCGCAGCTTGATGTCGAGCCAGCCGAGCAGGCAGGCCAGCCGCCACTGCCCGGCGCCGTCGCTGAGATCCTCGCCGGTCGCGCGCCGGCGGGCCGAGACGCCGCCGCGGGCATCGAGAAGAAGCCCGCCACCGCGAAGTCCGGCGCCGGGCGGCAGGATCGGCTCACCGCTGGGAATGGCGCTCATCGCGGTCGCGTAGCGTATCCCTCCGCCGCCGGCAATGCGGATCGTGTTGCGGCAAAGGTGATTTGGATGTAGGCCGTTAGCGGTGGTTTCGGCGGGAGCGGACGAGCTTCGCCGGACCTGGCGGGGAGCGACATGGAACACCGTACGCAACACCGCCCCCGAAACGGTTCGCCGCTCCCAGTGCCGCGCCAGGCGATGCTGCACCAGCTGGGGGCACTGCTGCTGCTCGGCCTGCTCGGCGCCTGCGCCGCGACGCCGGGCCCGGTCGTGCCGGTGGCGCAGGAGGCCGCCGACTACCGTGCACGGGCCCGCGCCTACTACGCGCCACCCGGACCGGCGGAAGATCCGTGGGGTCCATACATCGAGGCCGCCTCCCGGCGATTCGACGTGCCAGACGCCTGGATCCGCGCGGTGATGAACCAGGAGTCCGGCGGGCGCGAGTTCATCGACGGCCAGTTCGTGACCTCCGTGCCGGGCGCCATGGGGCTGATGCAGCTGATGCCGCCGACCTACGACGACATGCGCAGCCAGTACGGCCTCGGCGGCGACGCATACGAGCCGCACGACAACATCATGGCCGGCACCGCCTATATCCGGCAGATGTACGACATCTACGGCTCGCCAGGCTTCCTTGCTGCCTACAACACCGGTCCCGGCCGGCTGGACGACTTCCTTACCCGCAGCCGGCCGCTGCCGCACGAGACCAGGCAATACGTGTCCATCATCGGCCCGCAGATCGCCGGCATCTACCCGAACAGCCGCTCCCAGACCGACCTCATGGTGATGCACCAGTCCGGCACCGAGGTGGCGGCCGCGGCACAGGATCCGGGTCAGACCCGGTCGGTGCGGCTGGCCTGGGCGCGACGCGACGATCACCGCGCCGGCGAGGACCAGCCGGTGCAGGTCGCCGAGGCGCCCGGCGCCGGAGCCGGCGCGGCACCCGGCTATCCGGGCTGGACCCCGGTCCGGCCGCCGGCGTCGCCGGCCCCGATCGCCT
>CAXTNV010000206.1:0-4089 GCA_964245755.1 uncultured Acetobacteraceae bacterium
CGGATAGCGGGGGAGCCCATCAGTCATCGCGTCGCTCCAGCAGGTCGAGGGCGGGCAGGAAATCGATGCCGAGGCGCCGCCGCATGGAGGGCGCGTGCACCACCAGCGGCGGCGCCATCCCGCGCAGGGTCGCGACCGCCTGGGTCGCCGTCAGCTCGAGCAGCTCGCCGTCCGGCGTCAGCAGCGAGACCCGGCCGTGGCCGGCGACCAGTGACGCCGGCATGAGGTTCGAAGCAGCCTGGGATGTCGTGGAGCCGCGACCGGCGGCGGGGGCGGTGGCGTCCGGCGTCGCTCGCGGATCGGGCATCAGGTCACCAGTATAGGGCGATTGACCGCGCCCTGTCGCGTTCATAGCTTCCGCCGCATGCCGTCAGATCCGCACGATCGCCCGAGTTCGGCGAAAGCTCCCGTTCAGCCCAAGGCGCAGCAGAGCCGCGCCTGGCCGTTCGACGAGGCGGACCGGCTGGCCACTCGGCTGGCGGCGCGGCTGGCAGAGCGCCCGCCGGGCACCGACCTCGACCGGCCGGCGCTGCTGGAGACCGGCTACGGCCCGTCCGGTCTGCCGCATATCGGCACCTTCGGCGAGGTGGCACGCACCACCTGGGTGCGACAGGCCTACACCGCTCTCACCGGCCGGCCGACCCGCCTGCTGGCGTTCAGCGACGACATGGACGGCCTGCGCAAGATCCCCGACAACGTGCCCCGTCGCGACATGCTGGCCGAACACCTCGGCAAGCCGCTTTCGCGGGTGCCCGATCCGTTCGGCACCCACTGCTCCTTCGCCGCCCACAACAACGCCCGGCTGCGCGCCTTCCTGGACGGCTTCGGCTTCGAGTACGAGTTCGCTTCCTCCAGCGAGTACTACGCCTCGGGCCGCTTCGACGCGACGCTGCGGCGGGTGCTGGAGGCGCATGACGAGATCGTCGCCGCGGTTTCGCCGACGCTGGGGCCGGACCGCCGCGCCACCTACTCGCCGGTGCTGCCGCTGCATCCGCGCACCGGCGTGGTGATGCAGGCACGCATCGAGGCGGTCGACGCCGCCGCCGGCACGGTGCGCTGGCAGGACCAGGCGGGCGAACGCTTCGAGACCAGCGTGCTCGGCGGTGCGGCCAAGCTGCAGTGGAAGGCGGACTGGGCGATGCGCTGGGCAGCACTCGGGGTCGATTACGAGATGTCCGGCAAGGACCTGATCGACAGCGTGCGGCTGTCGGCGAAGATCTGCCGCCTGCTCGGTGCCGAGCCGCCCGTCAGCCTGACCTACGAGCTGTTCCTCGACGAGCACGCGCAGAAGATCTCGAAGTCGAGGGGCAACGGCATCTCGGTCGAGGAGTGGCTGCGCTACGCGCCGCCGGAGAGCCTGTCGCAGTACATGTTCATGGCGCCGCAGCGCGCCAAGCGGCTGTTCTTCGACGTGATCCCGCGCGCCACCGACGAGTACCTGGCCAACCTGGCGCGAGCCCGCGAGCAGCAGGGCGACGCGCTGCACGCCAACCCGGCCTGGTTCATCCACGGCGGCGCGCTGCCGCAGCGCGATGCCAGCCAGATCGGCTTCGCCATGCTGCTGAACCTCGCCTCGGTGGCCAACGCCGAGACCGCGGACGTGCTGTGGGCCTTCCTGCGTCGCTACGACCCCGGTAGCTCGCCCGCCTCGCACCCGCTGCTGGCGCGCCTGGTCGAGCACGCGCTCGCCTACTTCCGCGACTTCGTGCGCCCGCTGAAGCAGTTCCGTGCCCCCGATGCGCGCGAGCGCGCGGCGCTGGGCGACCTCGCGGAGACGCTCAAGGGGATCGAGCCCGGTTCCGGCGGCGATCCGGAGGCGATCCAGAACCTCGTGTTCGAGGTCGGCAAGCGGCACGATTTCGAGACCCTGCGCGACTGGTTCGGCTGCCTCTACGAGGTCCTGCTCGGCCAGAAGGAGGGACCGCGCTTCGGCATCTTCATCACGCTCTACGGCGTCGCCGAGACGGTGGCGCTGATCGAGGCGGCGCTCTCGCGCTAGCCGGGTGATCGCGATGATCAGGCTCAGGCCCAGCGCCATGATCGGGAGCGGCGCCGCGGCCGCCGCAGGCGGGGCGCAGGTGCGGCGACCGCGATACGCGGCCAGGCTGCTGGCGCGTCTCGGGCGACAGCTGCCGCACCTGCTCGGGTTGCTGCTGCTCACCGGCGCGGTGTTCGTGGTGCAGCGCGAGTTTCGCCACCTGAGCTTCCGCCAGGTGCGCGAGGGACTGCACGCGATCCCGGGGCACGCCCTGCTGGCTTCGGCGGGCTGCACGCTGCTGTCCTACTTCATCTTGTCGTTCTACGACCGCATGGCGACCTTTCACGCCGGGTGCAGTGTCGGCTTCCGGCGCACCTGCTTCGCCTCGTTCTGCTCCTACGTGCTGTCGCACAATCTTGGCTTCGCCGCGCTCTCCGGTGCTGCGGTGCGCTTCCGGCTGTACGGCAACTGGGGCGTGCCGCCGAACCAGATCGCGCAGATCATCGCCTTCTGCTCGCTGACCTTCGTGTTCGGCGCCTGCGGGCTGATCGGCGGCGTGCTGCTGATCGAGCCGGGCGCCCTGCCGATCCTGAGCCGGGCGCTGCCGATGCCGCTGCTGCGCCTGGCCGGGCTCGCCGCGTGGAGCGTCGTGATCGGCTACGTCCTGCTCGCCAGCCGATGCAGGCAGCTGACGCTGTGGCGGCTGCACGTCGAGCTGCCCGGGGCGCGCATGGCGGTCGGCCAGGTGGTGGTCGCCAGCCTCGACGTAGCCGCCACCGCCGCCATCGCCTACACGCTGCTGCCGCCCACGCCGGGGCTCGGCTACCCGACCTTCCTCGCCATCTACATCGCCTCCTACACCGCCGGCCTGCTCGCCAGCGTCCCGGGCGGGCTCGGCGTGTTCGACGGCGCCATGCTGCTCGGCCTGTCGGCCTGGCTGCCGGCGCCGCGCATCCTGGGCATGATCTTCGTGTTCCGGATCTTCTACTACATCCTGCCGCTGTTCCTCGCCGGCATCCTGTTCGCCGGACACGAGCTGCTGCTGCGCGGCGACGCCATCCTCGCGATGCTGCGGCGCGGCGCGCCCGGTGCGGCGCGGCTGCCGCGGCCCAGCCTGGTGATCCGCCAGAGCGAGGCGGACTTCTCGGTGGGCGTCGCCGTCGGCGCGGTGTCGCTGTGCGGCGCGATGCTGCTGGCACTCGGCGTGCTCGACCCCGCATCGGACCTCGACGTGGTGCTGCCGCCCGGCGCCAGCCTGTTCGACCGTCCGCTCGGCTTCGCCGCCTGGATCGCGGCATTCGCCGGCGACTACGTGCCGTCGCTGATCGGCGCCGCCCTGATGGGGCTGGCGATCGGCCTGTCCAACCGCGTCACCCTGGCCTGGGGCGCCACCATCGCGCTGCTCTGCACCGCCGCCGTGCTGACCGCGCTGCGCGGCACCGTGCCGCTGGTACCGGGCATCCTGCTGCTTTCGGCGCTGCTGATCGCGCCGTTCCGCAGCTCGTACTACCGCCATGCCCGCATCCTCAGCGACCCGTTCGCGCCCGGCACGGCGCTGCCGCTGCTGCTGCTGATCGGCTGCGTGCTGATCCTCGGCCGGCTGGAGCCGAACCTGCGCTTCATCGACGCCAACAGCTGGTGGTCGGTGGTGCTGGCGCACGACGCCACCAACCGCACCCGGGCTTCGCTGGCCTGCGCGGTGCTGATCATGCTGGCCGCGCTGTGGCGGCTGATCTCTCCGGGGCGGATCGCGACCCTGCCCTGGGACGGGGAGGGCCGGGAGCGCTACGCCGCGATGATCGACCCGCTGGCCTGCGCGCCGCGCGGGCTGCTGCAGAACCGGCCCGGCACTTCGCCGCAGGGCGTGGTGCTCGGCGAGACCGGCCGGGCCGCGATCGCCTTCACCCGCCTCGTGGGGCCGCAGGGCGCGCTGCTGGTGGCGCTCGGCGACCCGGTCGGCGCCGCCGCCGAGCAGGTCTCGGCGATCTGGCGGCTGCGCGACCTGGCCCTGCAGGAAGGCCGCGACCCGGTGTTCTGGCAGGTCGGCGCGGCGCTGCTGCATCTGAATGACGATCTCGGCCTCACCGCCTGGCCGATCGAGGACAGGGCGG
>CAXTNV010000207.1:0-3919 GCA_964245755.1 uncultured Acetobacteraceae bacterium
GCCGCTGCAGCATGATGTCGGCGGCGGCGTCGTGCAGCCGGAGCTGACCGCCCGCGTCGATGCCGAAGCCGAACTTGCCGGGAAGCCCGGACAGCGCGTGATCCGAAGCCAGCGCCCGTTCCAGCCTGCCGGCCACCGCGCAGCCCGGCGCGTCGGCGAGCGGCGAGAGCAGGATGTTGCGGCGCCGCTCGACCGCGGGATCGGGGTCCGCGAGCCCCGCCTCGACCGCGAAGCGGGCGAATGCCTCCGCCGCCTGCGGCGTCAGTCCGCGCAGCTGCAGGTTGCCGCGCCCGGTCAGCTCGATGATGCCGTTGCCGCACCGCGCCGCCTCGGCGGCGAGCGATCGTCCTGCCGGAACGGTCAGGCGGGCCAGGCGAGGCTTCAAGCGCAGCAGCCACCCGTCGCCGGACCGCATCGGCGCGAACAGGTCCGGGCACCATCCGCGTATGCCGCCGTCGGTGACCGACGCGGGTTGCATCGCGGCGGCTGCGGCGCCGCGGAGGCCGGACGCTAGCTCCGTGCGGCCGCCTTGGTCTCGCGCTTGGCAACCCGGGCCGCTTCCTCGGCCGCCTCCTCGGCGCGACGCGCCTCGACCTCCTCCTCGTGCCGGCGATACAGCGCCAGCGCGTCCACGGCATGCCGGTTGGCCACCGTCTCGGCCTCCGAGGCAGCATGCGCCAGCTGCTCGGCCTTCTCGTAGTTGCCCGACCCGGCATTGCGGGCGGCGTCGTGATGCAGCTTCGAGGCGACCTCGAAGTGCCGCGCCGCGTCCTCATGATGCTTGGCCGTCGCCTGCTGCGTCTCGTTCACGTTCCTGGCCTTCCTGGAGGGCCATGACGGTATGGCAAGCACCTGCGAGCGGCAAGGCCGCCGCCGCCGCTGTCAGGGCTCGACGCCGTCCACGTCGGCGTGCAGCAGTGCGACGCTGTTCGCCTTCGGCCGCCACAGCTCTCGCGCCAGCGCGTCGCTGAAGTCGGCGCGCATGCCGCGCCAGGCCTGCGGGTTGGCCTCGCGCAGGAAGCGCTCCACCGCCGGATCGGCCAGCGTCGCCGCGAACACCAGCTCGTACTGCCGGTCGAAGCGCTGCTGCAGCGTGCGGGCGAAGCCGTGCAGGCCGCTCAGCGCGCGCGCGATCTCCGAGGCGCCGCGATAGCCGTGGCGCGTCATGCCGGCGATCCAGTCCGGATTGGCGAGCCGGCCGCGCACCACACGCACCACCTCCTCGCCCACCGTGCGCAGCCTCGGTGCATCGGCGCGCGAGCTGTCGGCATGGTACAGCGCGGGCTGGCGGCCGAGCAGCGCCGCGGCGGCGGCAAAGCCGCCCTCGTGGGCGGCGAACTCCGGGCTGTCGAGCAGGTCGGTCTCGGCGTGGTCCTGCTGATGCAGCAGCGCCTCGCTGGCGGCGACGCGGGCGGCGAAGCCCGCCGCGTCGGCAGAGCCGTCGCGGTCGCGTCCGTAGGCCCCGGAGGAGGCGTCGAGATAGGCGCGGCCGATGGCGTCGCGATCCGCGCCCGCGAGCAACGCGTCGGAGCCGGCGCCGTGCTGGCCGGGTGCCGGGCCGTAGATGCGGCACGGCGCCGGCTCCGCGCGTGCCGCGAGCGGGTTCAGTGCGGCATCCTCCTCGCGCGCGGCGATCGCCCGCACCGCCTCGTCGAACAGCAGCATCTGCGTCTCGAACGAGTCGCGGAACAGGCCCGAGATGCGCAGCGTCACGTCGACGCGCGGACGGTCGAGCAGCGCGGTCGGCACGATCTCGATGCCGCGCACCCGACCGGAGGCTTCGTCCCAGAGCGGCGCCGCGCCGATCAGCACCAGGGCGAGTGCCAGGTCCTCGCCCCCGGTTCGCAGCGTGGTGCTGGCCCACAGGTCGACCACCAGGCTGAGCAGCCACTCGCCGCTGTCCTGCAGATGCCGCGCCAGCAGCGTCTCCGCCATCCCGTGCGCCAGCGCCATGGCACCCCGGGTCGGCACCGCGCGGGGGTCGATCGCGAACAGGTTGCGCCCCGTCGGCAGCACGTCGCTGCGTCCGCGCGTGGGCGCGCCGGCAGGACCCGGCTGCACCAGGCGCCCGTCGAGTGCCGCCAGCAGCGCCTGCGCCTCCGCCTCCGGCGAGGCATCGAGCGCGCGCTGCAGCGCCGCCGGATCGGCACCGGGTGCCGCCTCGGCGATCGCCAGCGCCAGCGCGTCGCGCGCCGCGGGCGCGGTGCCGAACACGTGCAGCCCGTCGCGTATCTGCAGGTCCTTGACGTCGCAGAGCCAGGCATCGAGACGCGACAGCGCCTGCTCGTCGTCGTCCGCGCGATCCGCGCCGCTCTCCGCTAGCAGGCCGAGCTCGCCCGCGCGCGACAGGATCTCGCCGCGCAGCATGGCGTTCCGCCTGCGGTCGAGCCCGTCGGCGGCGGCATAGTCGTCGATCAGCCGCTCCAGGGTCTGCGCCGCCTCGCCGCTGCCGGCGCGCGCCATCGGCGGCGTCAGGTGGCCGATGGTGACCGCGCCGAGGCGGCGCTTGGCCACCGCCGCCTCGCCTGGGTTGTTGACGATGAACGGGTAGATCACCGGCATCCCGCGCAGCAGCGCCGCCGGCCAGCAGGCAGCCGACGGAGCCGCGGCCTTGCCCGGCAGCCATTCCAGCGAGCCGTGGGTGCCGAGATGGACGATCGCATGCATCCCGAGCGTGATGCGCAGCCACAGGTAGCAGGCCACGTGCAGGTGACGCGGCGGCGTGTCGGGATCGTGGTAGCCCGCCCGGCGGTCATGACGGCTGCCGCGGTCGGGCTGCACCGCGACCAGCACCTGGCCGAGCCGCAGCTGGCGCAGCGTGAAGGCACCGTCGCGCACCGCCGGATCGTCCGCGGGATCGCCCCAGGCGGCGTCGAGGGCGAGGTTCAGCGCCTCCGGCAGCTGGGCGCGCAGCGCCGCGTAGTCGGCGAGGCCGAGGAACGGCAGCGCCGGCGCCTCGCACAGCGCGTGCGCCAGCACCGCGTCCGCACCGGGGGGCATCGCGGTGGCGTAGCCCTCGCGCTGCAGCCGGCAGAGGATGGCGCGCAGGCTCGCGAACGTGTCCAGCCCGACCGCGTGCGCCACCTGGCCGCCGAGGCCCGGATAGTCCGACAGCATGATCGCGACCCGGCGCCCGGCGGCCGCGGTGGCACCCAGGCGCGCCCAGCCGGCGGCGCGGTCGGCGGCCAGCGCGATGCCGTCCGCATCAGCCCGGTTGATGGTGCGCACGTGCTCCGGTCCGAGGGACGCATCCTGCGTCTTGAACGAGATCGCGGTGGTGAGCAGCCGGCCGTCGAGCTCGGGCAGCACCACCTGCATCGCGAGGTCGGTCTGCGACAGCCCGCGCGGGCTGCGGCACCACGCCTCGCGGTCGGCGACGGCGAGCACCAGCTGCAGCACCGGCACGCCGGCGGCGTCCAGCGGCGAGCCGGTGACGCCGCGTGCCGAGAACGCGGTGGCGCTGAGCACCACCGCTGGACGCGAGGCGCGCAGCCCGCTTGCGACGAAGGCGGCGGCGGTCGCGTCCTTGAGGCTGCTGGCGAACATCGCCTGCACCGACAGGCCGCGCCGCCACAGCGCGTGCGCCAGGGCGGTGACCGGCTCGGTGTCGCCGCAGGCGAGGTGAGAGCGGTAGAACAGGATGGTCGCGAGCGGCCGGTCCGGCGCCTGCAGCCCCGCCAGCTCGAACCAGCCCGCCTCCGGCAGCGCCTGCGGCTGGGCGCCGTCATCCTCCCCCAGCCCCGCCAGGTGCGCCGCGAGCGCCAGGGCGTGCCGGAGGTTGCGCGGGCCGCCCTGGCGCAGGAAGCTGTCCATCCGCGCCAGCTGCGGGGCGCCGACGGTGGAGAGCTCGGTGAGCCGGGCATCCAGAGCGCCATCTCCGGGCAGCAGTGCGAAGGCGATCCCGCCCCTGCGGCAGCAG
>CAXTNV010000208.1:0-3780 GCA_964245755.1 uncultured Acetobacteraceae bacterium
GCGTAGAAGCCCATCGGCTGGCTGTTCAGCAGCGAGGCGCAGAACACGTCCGGATGGTGGCACTTCATCCACGACGAGGCGTAGGCCACCAGCGCGAAGCTGGCGGCGTGGCTCTCCGGGAAGCCGTACGAGCCGAACCCCTCCAGCTGGCTGAAGGTGCGCTCGGCGAAGGCCCGCTCGTAGCCGCGCTCGACCATGCCCTCGATCAGCTTGTCGCGGAAGTGCGACACGCCGCCGGTGAACTTGAAGGTCGCCATCGAGCGCCTGAGCTGGTCCGCCTCCCCCGGCGTGAAGCCCGCGCACTGGATCGCGACCTGCATCGCCTGCTCCTGGAACAGCGGCACGCCCAGCGTCTTGCCGAGCACGCGCTCCAGCTCCGGCTTGGGGTAGTCGACCGGCTCCAGCCCCTCGCGCCGGCGCAGGTAGGGATGCACCATGTCGCCCTGGATCGGCCCGGGGCGCACGATCGCCACCTGCACCACCAGGTCGTAGAACGTCGTGGGCTTGAGCCTGGGCAGCATGCTCATCTGCGCCCGGCTCTCGATCTGGAAGGTGCCGAGCGTGTCGGCGCGGCGGATCATCGCGTAGGTGGTCGGATCCTCGGCCGGGATGGTGGCGATGTCCATGCGCACGTCGTGGTGCTGCTCGAGCAGCTCGAAGCTGCGGCGCATGCAGCCGAGCATGCCCAGGCCCAGCACGTCGACCTTCATGAAGCGCAGCGCGTCGATGTCGTCCTTGTCCCACTGGATCACCTGGCGGTCGGTCATCGCGGCAGGCTCGATCGGCACCAGCTCGTCGAGCCGGTCCTGGGTCAGCACGAAGCCGCCCGGGTGGGTGCCCAGCTGCCGGGGGAAGCCGATCAGCTCGCGCGCCAGCTGCAGGGTCAGGCGCAGACGCCGGTCGTCGAGGTTGAGGTTCAGCGCCTCCGCGTGCTCCTCGAGCACGCCCTCCTTGGACCAGCCCCAGACCTGGCTGGCCAGCGCACCGGTGACGTCCTCGGTCAGGCCCATGACGCGGCCGACGTCGCGGATGGCGCCGCGGGCGCGGAAGCGCATCACCGTGCAGCACAGGGCGGCGCGGTCGCGGCCGTAGCGCTGGTAGACCCACTGGATCACCTCCTCGCGCCTCTCGCTCTCGAAGTCGACGTCGATGTCCGGCGGCTCGCGCCGCTCGGCCGAGACGAAGCGCTCGAACAGCAGGCCGGAGCGCACCGGGTCGATCGAGGTCACGCCGAGCACGTAGCAGACGGCGGAGTTGGCGGCCGAGCCACGCCCCTGGCACAGGATGTCCTTGGAGCGCGCGCAGCGGACGATGCTGTGCACGGTCAGGAAATACGGCGCGTAGCCGAGGCCCTCGATCAGCGTCAGCTCGTGGCGCAGCTGCCTGGCGACATCCGGCGGCAGGCCGTCCGGGTAGCGCCACGGGATGCTGTCGCGCACCTGACGCTCCAGCGCCTGCTGCGGCGTCTCGCCCGGCACGTCCGCCTCGTCTGGATACTGGTAGCGCAGCTCGGACAGGCTGAAGCGGCAGCGCTCGGTGATCTCCAGCGTGCGCTGCAGCGCGTCGGGGTAGTCGCGGAACAGCCGCCACATCTCGTCCGGCGCCTTGAGATGGCGGTCCGCGAACCGCTCCCGCCGGAAGCCGGCCTGGTCGATCGTGCAGCCCTCGCGGATGCAGGTGACCACGTCCTGCAGGATGCGCCGCCCCGGCACGTGGTAGAGCACGTCGCCGGTCGCCACGGTCGGCACGCCCGCCGCCTGTGCCAGGTCGTGCAGCTGCCGCAGCCTCACGTGATCCCCCGGCCGGCGGCGCAGCGTCAGAGACAGGTAGCAGCGGCCGCTGAAGTCCGCGCGCATGCGCTGGAGCTCCGCGGCCAGACGCTGGTCCGGCGCGTCCGGCAGCAGGACCAGCAGCAGCCCCTCGCCGAGCCCGAGCAGATCCTTCCAGGTCAGGTCGCAGCCGCCCTTGCCGGTCCGCCGCTTGCCGAGCGTCAGCAGCCGGCACAGCCGGGCGTAGGCGGCACGATCGGTCGGGTAGACCAGCAGCGGCAGGGCGTCGCGCAGCGCCACGCGGCAGCCGACGATCAGCCGGATGCCGACCTCCTCGGCACGCGCGTGGGCACGAGCGATGCCGGCCAGCGTGTCGTGGTCGGTGATGGCGATCGCCGGCAGTCCCAGCCCCTTGGCCTGGAGCAGCAGCTCCTCGACGTGGCTGGCGCCGCGCAGGAACGAGTAGTTCGACGTGACCTGCAGCTCGACGTAGGCGGGCATTGTCACTGCCTAGTCGGCGTTCGGATGCCTGTGCCGGCTCGTCGACGGCGCTGCAGCCGCCGGTTTCTTCATGATGACGTAGCCCGATCGCTCGAGATGCGACAGCAGCCGCTCGGCGGTGATCCGCGCCATCGCGTCATCGGCATGACGCACACGCTTGCGGCCGTCGTAGCGCAGGGCAAAGGAGAGGCTGTGCTCGATCTCCTCCTGGCTGGCCGGACGCAGTTCGAGTTTGTCGTCGTCGCTCATGATCGGGTGCCGTTGTCAGAAGAAGCCGTGCAGGAACCAGGCGAGACCGCCCGTCGTCGGATCGACGCCATCGCCCTGGCGGAACAGCCAGAAGCGACGTCCGTCCTGGTTCTCGACGATCCAGTAGTCGCGAACCGCCACCAGCTCGTTGGAGCGCACCCACCACTCGCCGGTGATGCGCTCCGGCCCGTCGGCGTGCACGACCCGATGCCTGATGCGTCGCCACGTGAAGGCGCGGGGCGGATGGTCCGGCATCATCGCCAGCGCCTCGACCGGCTCGGGCCGCCGCAGCAGCCGCACCGGCCTCGGCCAGGGTGAGGTCCACGCCGCCGTGCCCGACGATCCGAGGATCGGCACCGGTCGCTGCGACCGCTCCGGCACGTCGCTCTCGATCGGCTGCAGCCGGTAGACCCTGCCCTGGCCGAGCCGGTTCACCAGCCGGTCGACCAGCTGCGACAGGTCGGCTTGCGCCGCCTCGTCGGCCACCAGGCTGCTCGCCTGCTGCCCGTGGTTCAGCGGCTCGACCAGCGGCAGCACCAGCGTCATCGCCTCGACGCCGAGGCCCGGATCGACCTCCTCGACCCGCTCGTCCAGCAGTCGCGCCAGGTGGCGCACGTCGCGCACCGGCCGCGCCGTGCCGATCCGCACCACCTGGAGCGTCGCGTCGAGGCGCTCGAACACCAGGTCCAGCCGCCGCGCCCCCTCGCCGCGCTGTTCGAGCAGCGCGCAGGCTTCGCCGACCAGCGTCAGGATGACCGCAACGAAGGCCTCGGCCGTCGACAGCGGCTCCACGAAGCGGCGGCGCACGCTGATCGTCTCGGGCGGCAGCAGCGGCCGGATCGGCTCGCGGGCGTGGCCCAGCGCCTGATCCAGCCGCGACAACAATCCGCTGCCGAAGCGGCGCGCCAGCGGCCCGCGCGGCGTCGTCACCAGCTGCCCGATCAGGTCCAGCCCGAGGCGGCGCAGGCCGTCGATGGTGGGAGCGTCGAGGCGCAGCGCCGCCACCGGCAGCGGCGCCAGCGCATCCGCGGTCCCGCCCACAGCCACGATCTTGATCGCCGTGCCGCCGAACCGGGCCATCGCGTGCGCCGCACCCGGCGTGTCGGCGATCGCCACCCTGCCGCGCAGCCCCTGGCGCGCGAGCTGCTCGACCAGCAGGGCGAGCATCGGCGCCTCGCCGCCATGCAGGTGCGCGCAGCCGCTGACGTCGATCCACACCCCGTCGGGCGGATCGGCGGCGGTCAGCGGCGACAGCCGCAGG
>CAXTNV010000209.1:0-3753 GCA_964245755.1 uncultured Acetobacteraceae bacterium
GCGGGGAACGGAGAGCGACCCATCGCTTGGGCCTCCTGTGGCGTTGCGGGAAAGAAGTTCGCGGCGGGCGTGGCAGGACGGAACGGGGGGACGCGGGGGTCGTCCCGACGCTCGGCCGGGGCCGTCGCCGGCTCCGGCCTGCCAGCCGATGGACCGATCGGCAGGCGTTCTTCTGGCTTGCGTCGCTTGAACACGTCCCGGCTCCGATTCTCAGAACGGTAGCGGATTGTGGCCGCGGAACGAGCAGCCGCGCGTCGTTTCGCCTTACACGCCGGCATGAGGCACCACAAGGGCCGCTGCGGCGGGACTTGCCCCGCGCGGCGCCGCGGTGATAGGCGCTGCGGCCAGCTGCACGGAAGGTCGACCGATGACGTCCAACGACACCGCGGAACCGGCCTTCGACATCCTCGGCATCGGCAACGCCATCGTCGACGTGCTGGCGCCGGTGCCGGCGGGCTTCCCGCAGGCACAGGGCATGAGCCCGGGCAGCATGTCGCTGATCGACGCTGCGCGCGCCGACCAGATCACCGCGACCCTGCCCGCTCTCGCCCCGGGCGGCGAGACCCTGGGGGCGGTCCAGCACAGCAGCGGCGGCTCGGCCGCCAACAGCTGCGTGGTGGCGGCCGGACTCGGCGCGCGCGTCGCCTATCTCGGCAAGGTCGCCGACGACGAGGCGGGCGCGCACTTTCGACGCGACATCGAGGCGGCCGGGATTGCCTTCCCTTCGGTCGTCCTGACCGGCGACGCGGCGGGTGCGGGACCGGCCACCGCGCGCTGCATCATCCTGGTCACCCCCGACGGCCAGCGCACCATGAACACCTATCTCGGCGCCTGCACCGCCTTCGGGCCCGCCGACGTGCTGGCACAGCCGGTGCGGTCGGCGCGCATCACCTACCTGGAGGGCTACCTGTTCGATCCGCCGGAAGCGCAGAAGGCCTTCCGGCTGGCGGTCGAGCTGGCGCACGCGGCGGGACGCAAGGTGGCGCTCAGCCTGTCGGACGCCTTCTGCGTGGCGCGCCACCGCGACGCCTTCCGCGCGCTGGTGCGCGACGTCGACATCCTGTTCGCCAATCAGGAAGAAGTGCTCTCGCTTTACGAGACCGGCGATTTCGAACGCGCCGCCGCGCAGGTCGCGAGCGAGGTGCAGCTGGCCGCGCTGACCCGCGGCGAGCATGGCAGCCTGATCCTCGATGCCGGCAGCCGCATCACGGTCGCGGCCGAGCCCACCCGCGTGGTGGACACCACCGGCGCCGGCGACGCCTACGCCGCGGGCTTCCTCGCCGCGCTGGTGGCCGGGCGGACGCTGGCGGAGTGCGGCCGCATCGGCGCCGTCGCCGCCTCCGAGGTGATCTCGCACTTCGGCGCCCGCCCGATCGCGGACCTGCGCGCGCTGGCGCTCATCTGAAAGCCGGGAAGCCGGAACTCCGCATCCGAAGTTAAAGCGTGCAAATTTTGCGCTGCACCCTTATCTAGCCCGGCCACCCCTAATCGCAGCCGCAGCGCCCGCCTCCCGTTCCGGAAGGCTGCCGTGTCGGCCCGTATGCGCACGAAAGCCGGGTCACACCGTCATGGACATCCGCAACATCGCCATCATCGCCCATGTCGACCATGGCAAGACAACTCTGGTGGACCAGCTGCTGAAGCAGTCCGGCACCTTCCGCAGCAACCAGCACGTCGCCGAGCGGGCGATGGACAGCAATGACCTGGAGCGCGAGCGCGGCATCACCATCCTGGCCAAGTGCACCAGCGTCGAATGGCGCGGGGTGCGCATCAACATCGTCGACACCCCCGGGCATGCCGATTTCGGCGGCGAGGTCGAGCGCATCCTGAACATGGTCGACGGCGCCATCGTGCTGGTCGATGCCGCCGAGGGGGCGCTGCCGCAGACCAAGTTCGTGGTCGGCAAGGCGCTCTCGCGCGGCATCCGCCCGATCGTTGTGGTCAACAAGGTGGACCGCCAGGACGCACGTCCCGACGAGGTGCACAACGAGGTGTTCGACCTGTTCGCCGCCCTCGGCGCCGACGACGATCAGCTCGACTTCCCGATGCTCTACGCGTCCGGCCGGCAGGGCTGGGCCGACAACACGCTTGAGGGTCCGCGCAAGGACCTCTCGGCGCTGTACGACCTGGTGCTGAGCCACGTGCCGGCGCCGAAGCTGGACAGCGAGGCGCCGTTCGCGATGGTCGCCTCCATACTCGAGTATGACAACTTCCTCGGCCGGGTGCTGACCGGTCGCATCGAGCAGGGGCGGGCGAAGCTGAACATGCCGGTGCGCGTGCTGCGCGCCGACGGCTCGGTGGTCGAGACCGGCCGGCTGAGCAAGCTGCTGACCTTCCGCGGCCTGGAGCGAGTGTCGGTGGAAGAGGCCGGCACCGGCGACATCATCGCCGTCGCCGGTCTGTCCGAAGCCACCATCCCCGAGACCATCGCCTCCCCCGAGGTGACGGCGGCGCTGCCCGCGATCCCGGTCGATCCGCCGACCCTGACCATGGCATTCCGGCTGAACGACGGCCCGCTCGGCGGCCGCGACGGCAAGAAGGTGACCTCGCGCCAGATACGCGACCGGCTGTTCCGCGAGACCGACGGCAACGTCGCGATCCGGGTCAGCGAGATCCCGGACAGCGAGGCCTTCGAGGTCGCCGGCCGCGGCGAGCTGCAGCTCGGCGTGCTGATCGAGACCATGCGCCGCGAGGGCTTCGAGCTCACCATCGGCCGGCCGCGCGTGCTGACCCGCCTGAACGAGGAGACCGGCGAACGCGAGGAGCCGTTCGAGGAGGCGCTGGTCGACGTCGACGAGGCGTATTCCGGCGTCGTCGTGGACAAGATGAGCCAGCGTCGCGGCCAGATGCAGGACATGCGACCCTCCGGCGGGGGCAAGGTGCGGCTGACCTTCCTGATCCCGTCGCGCGGCCTGATCGGCTATCACGGCGAGTTCCTCACCGACACGCGCGGTACCGGCATCATGAACCGGCTGTTCCACGGCTATCAGCCCTGGGCCGGCGCGATCGAGGGCCGCCGCAACGGTTCGCTGATCTCCTCGGAAGACGGTGTCACCGTGCAGTACGCGCTGTGGTACCTGCAGGAGCGCGGCACGCTGTTCGTCGACCCCGGCGAGAAGGTCTATGTCGGCATGATCCTCGGCGAGCATTCGCGCGGCTCGGACCTCGAGATCAACCCGATCAAGGAGAAGAAGCTCACCAACATCCGTGCCGCCGGCAAGGACGAGGCGATGTTGCTGATCCCGCCTCGCAAGATGTCGCTCGAGCAGGCGATCGCCTACATCGAGGACGACGAGCTGGTCGAGGTGACGCCATCGGCGATCCGCATACGCAAGCGCTACCTGGATCCGCACCAGCGCAAGCGCGAAGAGCGCAAGTCGGACGACGCCGCCTGATCCTCACTGCAGCGCCTGGGCACGGCGCGGCCGCGGAATTGACAGGATTGGCAACGTTCGACCCTGCGGATTGTGTTGTATTTCGGGTCCGACTGTAAGAAACTCCATGTGTTGGATGAAGTTTGACCCGCGACGCGGTCGGGAACGCATGCTATCACCGATCCTGCAACCGGCATCAAAAGGATGTCGGGTCTGCAGCATGCAATACCTCTCCCAGGATCGGAGACATCCATGACGTTCACCAGCAAGTTCTTCGCCAGCGTCTCCACGGTTGCGCTGTTGGCTGCTTCCGCACCGGTGTTTGCGCAGACCACGACGCCCGCCCCGGCCACCACGGTGCCGCCGAGCACCACCGCAC
>CAXTNV010000210.1:0-3687 GCA_964245755.1 uncultured Acetobacteraceae bacterium
GGCGCCCCGCCGACATCCATCGTCGGGCATACCAAGGCTGGTTTCCTTCCTGAAGGACGCCGGCGCTCCGATTCAGGCCCAGCGTATCGTTCTTCGCTGATCGGACGGGATCAGCGCGTTCCGCAGCCGTCGTCGCATCACGACGCAGCTGAGCTGGTCACGGCGTGAACTGCAGCCGCGCCAAGCGCGCATACAGTCCATCCTCGCGCACCAGTTCCGCATGGGTGCCGGTGGCGATCACGCGGCCCTGGTCCAGCACGATGATGCGGTCGGCGCGGCGCACCGTCGCCAAGCGGTGCGCCACCACCAGCGTGGTGCGATCGCTCGCAAGACGCGTCAGCGCCAGCTGCACCGCGCGTTCGGACTCCGCATCGAGCGCGCTCGTCGCCTCGTCGAGCAGCAGGATCGGCGCGTCGCGCAGCACCGCGCGCGCGATGGCGATGCGCTGCCGCTGGCCGCCGGACAGGCGCACGCCCTTCTCGCCGAGGAAGCTGTCATAGCCCTGCGGCAGGTCGTCGAGGAAATCCGCGGCCGCGGCCTCGGCGGCGGCGCGCACCTCGACGTCGCTCGCTTCCGGACGGCCGTAGCGTATGTTCTCGCGCGCGCTGGTGCTGAAGATGACCGGGTCCTGCGACACCAGGCCGATGCGACGGCGCAGCGCCGAAGGGTCGACCGAGGCGATGTCGACGCCGTCGATCCGGATCATGCCTTCTTGCGGATCGTAGAAGCGCAGCAGCAGCTGGAACAGCGTGGTTTTTCCCGCGCCGGACGGCCCGACCAGCGCGGTGAAGCTGCGCGGCGCGATCGCGAGGTCGATGCCGTCCAGCGCGGGGCGATCGGGACGGGTGGGATAGCGGAACCGCACCGCCTCGAAATCGATCCGGCAGGCCGGCATGCGGCTGCCGGGCGCGGCGACCGCGCCGGGCAGGTGTGCCGGACGCAGCGGTGCGGTGATCTCCGGCCGCGCGTGCAGCAACTCCAGGATGCGGTCGGCGGCCCCTGCCGCGCGCTGCATCTCGCCCCATAGCTCGCTCATCGCCGAGGCCGAGGTCGCGAGCAGCACCGCGTAGAACACGAACGCGGACAGCGCGCCGCCGCTCAGCCGGCCCTCGATCACGTCGCGGCCGCCGATCCACAGGCTCAGCGTGATCGCCCCGAAGCCGAGCAGGATGACCGCAAGGATCAGCGTGGCGCGGCTGCGCACGCGCTGCAAGGCGCTCGCCACCGACTGCTCCACCAGGCCAGCGAAACGGCTGCGGTCGATCGCCTCATGGGTGAAGGCCTGCACCGTGCGCAGGAAGCTGACGGTCTCCTCGGCATAGGTGCTGAGGTCGCCGACCCGGTCCTGTGCCGTGCGCGACAGCCGCCGCTCGCGCCGGCCGAAGCCGATCACCGGCGCCAGCACCAGCGGCACCACCAGGAAGATGATGCAGGCGAGCTTCGGGCTGGTGACGATCAGCATGGCGAAGGCGCCGATCAGCATCAGCAGGTTGCGTATCCACTGCGACACCGCCGACCCGATCAGTGCCTGCAGCACCGAGACGTCCGCGGTGAGCCGGGTCAGGATGTCGCCGGTGCGCTCGCTCTCGAAGAAGCTCGGGGACAGCGAGACGATGCGCTCGAAGGCGTCGCGCCTGATGTCCGCCGCGACCCGCTCGCCGAGCCACGAGACCAGGAAGAAGCGGGTGCAGGTGGCTGCGGCGAGGGCGCCGACGATCGCCGCCATCACCAGCGCCGCCCGGTCGAGCTGGACCAGGCTGCGATGGCCGAAGCCACCGTCGATCAGGTGCCGCAGGCCCTGGCCGAGCCCGAGCACGAGGCCGGAGGCGACCAGCAGCGCGAGCGATGCCCCCAGCAGCCTCCAGCCATAAGGCCGCAGGTAGGTGAAGAGCAGGCTCAGCGAGCTCAGCCGCCTGAGCCTCGACGCAGGAGCGGCAGCCTGGGCGGATGGGGCAGCGGGCGCGGGTGAGGCAGCCGGGGCGTTCACCCCCTTACTTGCCCGCCGGTGCCCGGCAGGCGCTGCCGGGTGATCAGCGCCGCGGTCTCGGCCTCGCGACCGCAGGCGACGATGCCGACCGTCTCGTCGCGGTGGATCAGACGCGCTAGAAAGTCGCCGGCGTCGAGGTCGCCCTCGACCTCCACCCGGTCCAGGTCCTGCGCGACCCCGAAATACTCGTAGCGCTTGCCGTAATGATAGGTCCAGAAGAACGGCGGCTGATCGAGTTGCGCGGCCCGCCCGAGCATGCCGGCCGCGGCGACCCGCGCATGCTGCTGAGCGACACGCCAATGCTCCACCCGGCCCTGCTCCTGCGCACCGAGCGGGAAGCGAGCGGCGTCGCCGGCGGCGAACACGTGGGCGGCCGCGCGCATGCCGGCATCGACGATGATCCCGCCATCCTCGGTCTTGGCCAGGCCGGTCGCGAACCCGCTCGCCGGCGCGATGCCGAGGCCGACCAGGACCAGGGTCGCCGGCAGTCGCTGACCGTCATCCAGCAGCACGCCCGAGACCCCCGGGTCGCCCTCTATGCCGGCGAGCCGACGCCCGCCGAGGAACCGCACCCCGTGGCGCTCGTGCAGGCGCCGGAACATGGCGCCGACGGCGGGGCCCAGCTGCGATGCGAACGGCACCTCGTCGGGCGACACCACCGTGACCGGGATCTGCCGCTCGCGCAGCGCCGACGCGGCCTCCAGGCCGATGAAGCTGGCGCCGGCGATGACCACCTGCACGGGCTTGCCGCCGGAGGCATCGTCCTGGCCCTGCTCGTCGGCGATGCGCTCCAGGATCGCCGCCGCGTCCTCGCGCGAGCGCAGGGTGTGCACGCCCGGCTTGTCGCCTCCCGGGACCGGCAGCGGCCGCGGAATGCCGCCGGTGGCGATCAGCAGCTGGTCGTAGTCGAGGAAGCTGCCGCCGCGCAGCGCCAGACGCCGGGCCGCCTGGTCGAGCCCGACCGCCTCGGCGTGCACGCGCTCGATGCGGTGCGCGCGAAAGAACCCAGGGTCGCGCATCGGGGTGGCCTGATCCGGCGGCATCGCCCCCTGCAGCACGAACTTGCTCAGGGCGGTGCGGTCGTATGGATCGCCGGGCTCTTGGCCGAGCAGCACGATCCGCCCGGAGAAGCCGAACTCGCGAAGCGCGCAGGCAGCCGCGGTTCCGGCGGCGCCCGCACCGACGATCAGCATGCAGCGCCGCTCGTCGCCGGGATCCGCGGCGACCTGCGGCGGCGGCGCGACCGGCTCGGTGGACACCATCACGCGGCCCTCCTCGAGCAGCACCGGGTAGCGGGTCAGCGGATCGAGCGCCGGCGGCTCCAGCAGCCGACCGCTGCGCATGTCGAAGCTCGCCTTGTGCCAGGGGCAGACGATGCGCCCCTCGCAGATCGCGCCTTCCCCGAGCGGCGCGCCGGCGTGCGGGCACGAAGCACCGTAGGCATGCACCTGGTCAGCGTCGCGCACGAGCAGGATCTTGATGTCGCCGATCTCGACGCTGCGCATCGTGCCGGGTGCGAACCCCGCGAGCGTTGCCACCTGATGCATCCGGTTGCTCCTGTGTGTGGATCGAACGTCTTGAACGCCGCTGCCAAGCCGAAGATGTGCGATCCCTGACAGGAGCGCCGCCGCGGGCCCGCGGCCAGGAGCGCCCCCCCGGGCGCCCCGCCCAAAGCCGCCCCCCGGGGCTGATAGCCCCGC
>CAXTNV010000211.1:0-3601 GCA_964245755.1 uncultured Acetobacteraceae bacterium
CGGCGAGGCAACGACTGACCTGGTCGGCGTGGTCCTCCGTCCAGGGGACGGCCGGACCGGCCTGCACCGCCAGGCGGAGGGCTTGCCAGGTGTCGAGCAGCAGGTCGACCCCCGCGGGCCGGGCGAGGAGGGCGGCGTGGTTGGCGATCGGGTCGGCGTCGAGGGCGGCGAACAGTTGGGCGGCGTGTTGCAGCACGGCGGAGTTGCTCATCGCGCTAGCGGGCGGGCGAGGGTGCGCGGCCGCAGGCAGCGGCCGAGGCGGCGAGACGTGCGGGGGTCGCGCGCACCCGCGCGACCCGCTTGGCGACCGCAGCGCGCCGGGCCTGCAGGAGCGAGGCGGCGCGATGCACCGCCTCCTCCGCGTTGGCCGCGGTGGCGTCTGCACCGACCAGTGGCACCAGGTCCGGCCTGGCCACGAAGATCGGACCGCCGACCATGACCAGGATGTCCGGGTTGAGCGAACTGGCGCGCAGCGCAGCGATGCAGGCGGCGAGCGCGCCCAGCTTCCGATCGCTGCCCGCGGAGAACCCGACCATGTCGATCGGACGCGCGGCAGCCAGTGCCGCGATCTGCGCGATCGACCGCCCCGTGGGCAGGCTGACCTGCCAGGAATCGTTGCGGAAGAACTCGGCCAGCATCGCGAGGCCGAAACGATGCTGCTCGCCCGGCGCGGTGACAAGCATTGCGCAGCGCGGCCGCACACCGTCGACCGCGCTGTAGGCGAGAGCCGGCCGCAGCCCGTTCATGATGCCGTGCAGCAGCACGGTCCCGGTGGTGACGTCGAGGAACGAGCAGCGATCCTCGTTCCACAGGTCGCCCAGGTGCCGCGCGGCCGGTGCCAGTACCTGCAGGCAGATCGATTCTGCGGGAAGGCCGTCCTGGCTCAGCCCCTCGATGCGCAGCCTGATCGCAGCATTGTCACCGCGTATCAGTTCGGCAGCGAACGCCGCGATGAAGCCGGCCTCCAGGCCGGCCGGGGCCGCTACGGGTGCCGGCTGCACTGCGGCATCGGCGGGCAGGACGCCCTGCGCACCGGCCTCGGCTGGAGTGTTGCCGATCCGCGTGTTGTGGGCGGCGAGCAGCCGCGGCACGATCTCGGCTTCCACGACACTGGCGATGGCACTGAGAGGGGGCGTGTGTTCGAGGTGCGGCGTGGCCGTGCTCGCAGAAGCCCTGATGCTGGAACTTGCGCGCTTCCGCCCCGCGACCGCCATCGGCCCTGCTCCGTATCCTCCTCATATTCAAAGCGGTTCCCCAACCACCTGTCAACCGCACGTTACGTCAATCTCGCTTGACACTTTATCCGGCCGGGCCCTAGCGTTGCGCCACCAGCCGGAAGCGGCCGGCCACGGAGCCCTCCATGATCTCGATATCGCGAACAGGGACCAGGCGACAGCGGCAGGTGAAGCCCCTCTACACGCCCGAGCAGCGGCGGCGTCGCGATGCTTCGCGCTGGACCGTGGTGCAGGCTGTCCTGGCGCCGATCCAGTTCGCGGTGTTCCTGGTCAGCCTGTGCCTGGTGCTTCGCGCCCTGTTCACCGGCCATAGCATCGGTGTCGCGTCCGCCTCCGTCGTGGTCAAGACCCTCGTGCTCTACACGATCATGGTTACCGGTGCGCTCTGGGAGCACGACATCTACGGCCGCTACCTGTTCGCGCCCGCGTTCTTCCGCGAAGACGCGGTCAGCATGGTGGTGATCGCGCTGCACACCGCATACGTGGCGGCCCTGCTGATCGGCGGGCTGGGTGCCGCGCAGATGCTGGTCCTGGCACTGGTCGCCTACGCCAGCTACGTGATCAATGCCGCGCAGTTCCTCGTCAAGCTGCGAGCCGCCCGTCGCTGCAGGCCGCCCGAGCTGGTCTGGAGCCGTGCTGCGTGAGCGGGTGCGACGCGATCGGCGAGTCCGCCAACCCGGTGCTGCGCGAGCGCGGCCAGCGCGAGGTGTTCTGCGGGCTGACCGGCATCGTCTGGCTGCACCGCCGGATCCAGGACGCGTTCTTCCTCGTCGTCGGATCGCGCACCTGCGCGCACCTGCTGCAATCCGCCGCCGGGGTGATGATCTTCGCCGAGCCGCGCTTCGCCACCGCGATCATCGAGGAGCGTGACCTCGCCGGACGCGCCGATGCCGACGAGGAGCTGAACCGGGTCGTGACCCGGCTGCTGCAGCGCCGCCCGGAGATCCGCCTGCTGTTCCTGGTCGGGTCCTGCCCGTCCGAGGTGATCAAGCTCGATCTCGGGCGTGCCGCGCAGCGGCTCAGCCGGGTCTTCGCGCCGGACGTGCGGGTGCTCGCCTACTCCGGCAGCGGCATCGAGACCACCTTCACCCAAGGCGAGGATGCCTGCCTCGCCTCCATGGTGCCGGACATGGCGGATGGCGGAACGCAGCCCGCGCTGCTGGTCGCCGGCACGCTGCCCGACATCGTCGAGGCGCAGATGGCCGACCTGTTCGAGCGCATCGGCCTCGGCCGGGTCGGCTTCCTGCCGCCGCGTCGTGCCGCCGAACTGCCCGCGGTGGGCGCCGGCACCCGGGTGCTGCTGGCGCAGCCGTTCCTCGCCGATACCGCACGCGCGCTGGAAGCGCGCGGCGCGCGCTGCATCGCCGCCCCTTTCCCGCTCGGCGCCGAGGGCACCCTGCTCTGGCTGCAGGCCGCCTGCGACGCGATGGGCGGCGATCTCGGCCGGCTGCGGGTGGCGACGGCGAGCGCACTGGCCCGCGCCCAAGCGGCGACGGCGCGGCTGCGCGACCAGCTCGCCGGACGCCGCGTGTTCCTGTTCCCCGACAGCCAGCTGGAGATACCGCTGGCGCGCTTCCTGTCGCGCGAGATGGGCATGCGGCTGGTCGAGGTCGGCACGCCCTACCTGCACCGCGCGCACCTCGCCGAGGAGCTTGCCCTGCTGCCGCCCGGAACGCGGATCAGCGAGGGCCAGGACGTCGAGCGCCAGCTCGACCGCTGCCGCGAGGCGCGGCCCGACCTCGTGGTGTGCGGGCTCGGCCTGGCCAACCCGCTGGAGGCGGAGGGCCTCACCACCAAGTGGTCGATCGAGCTGATGTTCAGCCCGATCCAGGGCTTCGAGCAGGCCGGCGACCTCGCCGCCCTGTTCGCCCGGCCGCTGGCGCGCCGCGCGCTGCTGCAGGTCTGAGCGATGGAGATCGCGGCATGCAGCTGACGCTCTGGACCTACGAGGGACCGCCGCACGTCGGCGCGATGCGCGTAGCGACCGCGATGCGCGGCGTGCACTACGTGCTGCACGCGCCGCAGGGCGACACCTACGCCGACCTGCTGTTCACCATGATCGAGCGCCGCGACCGCCGGCCGCCGGTCACCTACACCACCTTCCAGGCGCGCGACCTCGGCGGCGACACCGCCGGGCTGTTCAAGAACGCGGTGCGCGAGGCCTACGAGCGCTTCCGGCCCGAGGCGATGCTGGTCGGCGCGTCCTGCACCGCCGAGCTGATCCAGGACGACCCGGGCGGCCTGGCCCGCGCGCTCGACCTGCCGGTGCCGGTGGTGGCGCTGGAGCTGCCGGCCTACCAGCGCAAGGAGAACTGGGGCGCGGCGGAGACCTTCTACCAGCTGGTGCGCACGTTCGCCGGCTCCGC
>CAXTNV010000212.1:0-3581 GCA_964245755.1 uncultured Acetobacteraceae bacterium
GGGGTGGTGTTCAGGCGGTAGGTGGCGCCGGTGTTCCACACCCAGAGCTGCGCCGCCATCACCAAGCCGAACAGGCCGAGACAGCCGGCATAGCCGCCCAGCTTCGCGAGGCGCCCGATCATTCGGCCGCATGATCCCGCGCATCCCGCTCCGCGAAGATCCGCGCTGCCGTCATCCTGCGGCACTGCTCCAGTGACAGCGCCGTGCCCTGCTCGGAAGCGTTCACCACGGGTGCAGCCACCGGTGCGGCCGTTGCAGCGTTGGCCTCCGTGCCCGACGGGAGGACCCGAAGTCTGGTAGGCCGCTTCTCCTGCTTCGGCTGGGTATCGGTGGCGGACGGCGCAGCCGCTGGTGCCGACGGAGAGGCGGGCGCGGGGGGCGCAGCAGGAGCGGGAGCCGGTGGCATCGGCACCGCGTCGATCCTCACGCGCTCCTGGAAAGCCGGATCCCGGAAGTACAGCGCCTGCTCGCCGAGGATGGGATGCCGTCCGGCAACCAGCACCAGCACCTGTCCGCCCTCGACGATCCGGTCGCCGTTCTTGGTCGGCGCCTTCAGGCGTCCGACCTCTTCCGGCGTCAGCAACGGCCGGTTCACCGTGTGGTAGGTGCGGCTGACGTTGCGCATCGGGCTGCCGCGCGAGCCGCTCTCGGTGATCGCCTCCACCTCGACCGTTGAGGCGCCGAGCAGATCAGAGATCCATTCCTGCGTGTTCAGGTTGGTAGGCGCATACAGGCTCTTCACGTGGCAATGCGACGTGATGCTCTCGTGCGGCCCGTAGGCCTGGATGATCTGCTCGCGATCCTGCGTCAGCAGGTAGCACTTGATGCCGTAGCCCGCGCACTTGCTCATCGCGTCCTCGAAGCTCGGCATCGCTTTCAGCGACGCAAACTCGTCGATCAGCATCAGCATCCGGTGCCGGTGCGGCGACACCGGATTGCCCTGCGCGTCCTTCTTCATGTCAACGCTGGTCAGCGTGTTCATCGCCATGGTGAAGAACAGCCGGACCAGCGGCCTGAGCGTCAGCTTGTCGGCCGCCTTGGTCACCACGTACAGCGTGACCGGCGTGTCGCCGTTCATCAGATCGAGCAGCCTGAAGTCACTGCGCGCGGTGTTGCGCGCGACGATCGGATCGTCGAACAGCCGCATCATCCGCGCCGCCGTCGAGAGGGTGCCGGACCGCTCCCTCTGCTCACGGTTGAGCTGCTTCTGCGCCGCGACGGCAATCTGCCTGTTGGCTGTCCTCCTGGGACCGAAGGTGTTGTGGACCATCGCCGTGTAGAGCTGATCCGACGGCTGCGCCGGATCGCCCAGTGCCAGGGCGACGTCGGCCAGGGTCGCGACCCGCCCGTTGCGGTGCTCGCGATGCATGACGTAGAGGATGACGCCGGTCAGCAGCGCCGCTGCGTTCGGGTCGAAATGCCCTTCCAGGCCCTCGCCATCCGGATCCGCGATCGCCTCGGCGATCCGTGATGCATCACGGAACTCGAAGTCTGTGCCGATGCGCACCTCGGCGAGCGGGTTCCAGGCGATCGTGTTGCCGCCCCCGCCCGGCTCCCAGCGCAGCACGCGGTTCCTGCCGCCGGCGGCACGCCAGCCGGACGTGAACTCGTGCAGCTCACCCTTCTCGTCGTAGATGACGGCGCTGTACGGCCAGCTCAGCAGCGTCGGCATCACCCCGGCGACACCCTTGCCGCTGCGCAGCGGCCCCAGGCACAGCACATGCTCCGGACCGCCGTGGCGCAGGTAGGCGAGGGCGCCGTTCCGGCGGCGCCAGGCGCCGACATAGACCCCCGGCCAGAAGTCGCTGTCCTTCGGCGGCAGCAGGCCGCTCTCGCGCGCCTCGCTCTCGTCGGTGGCGAAACGCGCGGTGCCGTGCACGTCGCTGTGCCGCTTCGGCTTCTGCGCGCGTCCGGCGATTGCGATGCCACCGAGCCCGACCAGGGTCAGCAGCGACAGGCCGCCTAGCTTGAGCACGGTGAAGGTCTGCGGCACCCGCGGCGCCCACGGCGCATGCATCCAAGACCACCAGGACCAGGGCGCATACAGCGTGCCGATCAGCGGGTGGCCCAGCGCGGGGTGGAAGCTCAGGCGCCAGGCGACGAACTGTGTCGCCGCGGTGCTGGCGAGCAGCCCGCCACCGAGCACGGTGCCGAACACCAGTGCCGCCCGCCGACCCGCGCCGGGTTTGATCAGGCCGCCCTGCGCGCCTGGTCGGCCGATGGGATCAGCGCTGCGCAACGGTTACCTCCTGTCCGGCGCATTGGCCGGCGGTCCAGGGCTGCGCGAAGGCGATGTCCTTGGTCACCATGATGGTGAACGGGTAGCCGTTGCGCACCTTCTCGGTCGGGGGGATGTCGAGGCCGCGGCGGGCGAACTCCTCGCCGAGCGTCGAGAGCTGCTGGCCCACGGCGCCGGCCGCGACCTGGCTCGAGTTGTAGCCGCCGTAGGCCAAGTAGTTGTTGCCCTGCGAGACCTGCGAGGCGGCCGCGAAGGCCGACAGCAGCAGGGCGTTCAGGAAGATCTGCTGGTAGTGGTTGTCGGTGATGTCGTGGAAGCCCGAGTAGCCGCTCTGGTCGGAACCCGGCATCTGGCCGAGGTCGAGGCTCTGGTCGCACGGTGCGGGATAGATCACCCGCTGCCATGCCACCTCGACCCGCTTCTGGCCGTAGCTGACGCCGGTGTCGTAAATCCCCTTGAGCTGCGATCCCTGGGGGATGAGGATGTGCAGTCCGGTCGCATGATCGTAGACGTTCTTCGACACGACGGCGCGTACGACGCCATGGCTGTCGCTGGTCAGGCCGCTGATCATGCGGGCCTCGATGATGTCGACCGACTTGACCTCGTACGGCGACACCGGCTCGGTGACGGTGGCCTGCAGGTAGTCCGTTGCCGAGGTGGCGCCGATCTGGTCGAAGAAGCCGCCCTGCGTGGTGTTGCCGTTCGGCCGGCCACCGACCAGGGACGTGCCGCGCCCGTCCCGAGCACCGTCGCCGGTGCCGCCGGCTTGCTGCTCGGGATCGCCGGCGGTGTTCTGTGCGGCACCCGGCCGGTTGCCTGGCCAGATCGAGGTGCCACTCTCCGTATCGGCGGACAGGGCGTCGTAGCTGGCGTCCAAGTGGCGCTGCTGGGCGCTGTTGAGCGCTTGGTAGTAGCTGGTCCACATCTGCCTGCGGCCCTCGATCTCGGCGTGCGTCATGCCGGGCTCCGGCTTGCTTCGTAGTGGCAAGGGAGCCAGGGCTGTCTGTCCGACATCGCCTTGCGCGACGATCGGACCGGTGGCTGCCGGGATGGTGCTGCTGTTGGGAGCCTTGGAGAAGATCGCCTGGATGTCGGCGGTGTGACCCTCCTCCTGCTCGCGCTGCGTCTTCTGCTTCACCGCGTCCTGTGTGAGCGTGAAGACATAGACGACACCGCACACCACGAGGACCAGGGTGCTTCCTGCCAGCCCCGCTGGAAGCCGGTTGAACCGCTTGACGCCCACCCGCGGCGCCATCAGGACGCCGGGCGGAACGTCTCTCGTGGCGGCGGCCTCTGCGGCCGCGCGTTCATTCGCATTCGCCGCCTGTGGCGTTGGAGGACC
>CAXTNV010000213.1:0-3523 GCA_964245755.1 uncultured Acetobacteraceae bacterium
TGATGATTGGTGATCGCCGCGGTCGCGAGCGAGATGCCGACGCCGCCGATGACATTGCGCGACATACTGAACAGTGCGGCCGCATCCTCGTTCAGCCTCTTCGGGATGGTCGAATAGGCCGCAGTGCTGATCGGGACGAACAGCAGCGCCAGCGCCGCCGATTGTCCGGTTCGGAACAGCGCGAGGTGGAAGAAGTCAATGTTCGGCACGAGGCTCGATGAGTACAGCAGCGCAGCGCAAAGTGCGACGCCACCTGCGGCGATGACGTACTTGACCGGCACGTGGTCGAGCAGCTTGCCGGCGACCGGAATAAGCATGATCAGCACGACGGCGCCGGGTGTAAGGGCCAGTCCGGCCCAGGTGGCGGTGTAGCCGAGTTGTTGCTGGGCGAATTGCGGAACGAGTACCGCGCTGGCGTAGAGCACGAAGCCCATCAACGCGATCGCCACCCAGCTCAGCGTGAAGTTCCGGTCCTTGAAGGCACGCAGATCGACGACAGGGTGACGTGCTCGCAACAGGTAGGTGATGCCGAACAGGAAGCCGAGGAACGAGAGGCCAAACATGATGCGAACGAACGACGAAGCGAGCCAGTCATAATCTTCGCCGCGATCGAAGCCGAGCTCGAGACAGCCGAGCGCCACCGCGATGAAGACGACGCCCAGATAGTCGAACGGCGGCGCGTTCTGTCGGTCCTGCGCCGCTTGCGGCGGATCCGTGACCAAGTGTACGACACCGAGCAAAGTCAACGTGCCGATCGGCACGTTGATCAGGAAGATCCAGTTCCACGAATAGTTGTCAGTCAGATAGCCGCCGACCAAGGGCCCAAGCGCCGGCGCAATGATGATGGCAATGGCGGTGAGGGAGAATCCCTGCTGCCGCTTCTCCGGCGGGAACACGTCGAGTATGATCTGTTGCTGCGTCGGCTGCAGGCCGCCGCCGAAGAACCCCTGCATCGCACGGAAGAGAAGAAGCTCGGGAAACGACGTTGAGATCCCGCATCCGAACGAGCACAAGGTGAAGCCCGCGATCGATATGAGGAAGTAGGTTTTGCGGCCGATCTTGCGCGTCAGCGCGCCCGAAGCGGTCAGTACAATGCCGTTCGCCACGAGGTACGTGGTCAGCGTCCATGTCGCATCGTCGCTGCTTACCGCGAGGCTGCCGGCGATATGCGGAAGTGCTACATTGACGATAGTGGTGTCCAAGACCTCCATGAACGCGGCTAGCGTCACCACTGACGCCACCAGCCACGGATTGTGGCCGCCCGCGCTGTCGCTCACCGCAGGTCGACCGACGGCGTCACCGAGATGCCGAGTGGCAGCCCATGTAGTTGGTCCAGTCCGCTATCGATGACGATCTTGACCGGAACGCGCTGAACGATCTTGACCCAGTTGCCGGTCGCGTTCTGCGCGGGGAAAGTGCTGAACTGCGATCCGCTACCCTGCTGGATGCTTTGTATGTGCCCGCGAAGCTTGAGTCTCGGGTAGGCGTCGATCGCGATCGTGACCGTCTGGCCGGGGCGCATCCGGGAGAGCTGCGTCTCCTTGAAGTTGGCGATCACCCAGGTGTTGGGTGCGACAAGGTAGAATGCCTGTTGGCCCGCCTGCGCGTAGGTTCCGACGTCGAAGTTGCGCATCGTGATGAAGCCGTCTTGAGGTGCTTGGATCACGGTGTAGGAGAGGTTGATCTCGGCCTGCGCGAGGTTCGCTTCCGCCTGCTTGACCTGTGCCTGCTGCTGACGAACCATATCCGCGGCTTCCTCGATATTCTGCGGCACGAGGGAGGCAACCTGGACCTGTGCCCGGGCGGACGTCACCGTTGCGGTCATCGCCCGCATCTGCGCCGTCGCTTGGTCGACGTTGTTCTGTGTCGTCGCCCTCGGATCGACACTATGTTGCCTCTTGTAGCTCTTCTCCGCGTCGACCTGATTGGCGATTGCCTGCGTAAGCGAGGACTGGGCTTCGGTCAGGTTGGCGGGCACCCGGGTGCGAGCGATGTCCAGGTTGACCTGCGCGTTGGCGAGTTGTGCCTGCGCAAGGCTGAGGTTCGCCCGGGCCTGATCCCGTGCCGTGAGGTAGTCTCGCGGATCGATCCTCATCACCACGTTGCCCACCTTGACGAACTGGTTGTCGTCGACATCCCGCTCGATCACGTAGCCCGCGATCTTCGGCGCGATGGAGACCGAGTTGCCCTGCGTGTAGGCGTCGTCCGTGCTCTCGAAATCCTTCGTCAGGAGCCAGTAGGTGATCCCACCCGCGACAGCGAGAAGGACGATCACGGCGACGAGGAGAAGCGGCCATCGGCTCTTCTTGCGATTCTGAGGTTGGGGTGATGCCGTAGGCGTTTCGGTTCGCCGAGAAGCCTCGTCCGCCACATCTGTGGTCATGTGGCGATCCGGCTCCGGGAGGATCGTGGGCGATAACTCTGACTCTTCGGGCGGGGCTGTCGAGTATCGGTCATCGCCCTACTTCCCGGGAACGCCGTAGGCCAGCCAGAGCGAGCAGGCTTCCTGAGACGACGCTGACGCCGAGCCAGAGCAGCAGATGTGCGACGTAGCCGATGGTGCCGATGATGCTGACCGCAAGACGCGCGATCGGCAACACGCTGTTGCTGGCCTGCCCACCAAGCCAGCCACCATCCACGAGCAGGCGCGGGACCATCAGGATCTGCCACGCCAGCAGGATGATCACGCCAAGCCAGATGCCGGCACGGAAACCACCTCGGGTAACATCCGGCGTTGCACCTCGCGACTTGAACGGACTTCCGGTCAGAGACACCACCGTGGCTTCCTGATGATCAAACAAAGCTTCAGCGTGCAGCCTTTCAAGGACGCACTGGAGTGGATCCTTGCACGGCCGCGGAGTCCGGCAATCTTAATGAGCATTCAGATTTGCATGATGCTCGTGCATCAGCGGCACTCGCCTGCGGTGTTGCCTCTGATGGAATTATGTTGCGTTGTCCGGCTATGTCCCGTTGGAGGGATTATGCTCAGCCTCTCCCTAGCCTGTCTTATCCTTGATGAAGCGCTTGCCTATGCACGGGCCAGCGAGCTCGACCCGATGACGGTGTCGGTTCTCGACGAGCACGGCTGTATCGTGGCGCTGAAGATGGAAGACGGGTCGAGCCTGATCCGTCCGGAGCTTGCCAGCGCCCAAGCCTGGAGCGCCCTTGCCCTTGGTCTCGGCACACGCAAGCTAGGCGGCGGCACGTTGACTCAACCGGCTTTTGCTCGTGCTTTGGCCGAAGTTGCCCAGACTCAGGAACTCACGATCCAGGGCGGCATGGTGGTCCGTTCGGAGGCTGGTGAAATCATTGGTGCGGTCGGGGCGAGCGGGGACGCGGCAGATAACAACAAAGCCTGCATACTCGCCGGGATCAAGGCTACGGGCCTACGCGGCGATACTGGAGCCGCTTTCAGCTAGATGCTCCGGCACACAAGGAAATAGACCGAGTAGGTGGTGACGCGGTCCTCCCTCGCTGCGTCGGCGGAGCGCATTCACCTAGTCCGATCCTCAGACGAGAGCGT
>CAXTNV010000214.1:0-2698 GCA_964245755.1 uncultured Acetobacteraceae bacterium
CCCCCTCGGGGGGCGCCGGCGGGGCGGGTGGCGGGGGGGGGGGCGGGCGGGGGCCCCCCCCCCCCCCGGGCCAGCCGCGCTCGACCGGGTGCCGGCTCGATGTCCACCTCGCGGCCGGCTCCACCACACCAGGCCTGCTCATGCCCGACAGTGCGTTCCTCCGCGAAGCCGAAGCGCGCGGCTTCGTGTTCCAGTGCACCGACAGCGGGGCGCTCGACGCGGCACTGCTCGCGGGGCCGGTAAGCGGCTATATCGGCTTCGACCTGACCGCCGACAGCCTGCATGTCGGCCACCTGATCCCGATCATGATGCTGCGGCTGCTGCAGAGGCACGGGCATCGTCCGGTGGCGCTGCTCGGCGGCGGCACCAGCCGCATCGGCGATCCGTCGTTCCGCGACGACGCGCGGCAGCTGCTCGACGAGGCCGCGGTCGCGTCCAACCGCGAGGGCATAAGCCGCAACCTGGAAGCGATGCTGCGCTTCGGCGACGGTCCGTCCGGCGCCGTGCTCGCCGACAACGCGGCGTGGCTCGACCGTCTCGGCTACATCGACCTGCTGCGCGAGGTGGGCGCGCATTTCAGCGTCAGCCGCATGCTCGGCTTCGACTCCGTGCGGCAGCGCCTGGAGCGGGAGCAGGGCCTGACCTTCCTCGAGTTCAACTACTCGATCCTGCAGAGCTACGACTTCCGCGAGCTCGGGCGACGCCTCGGGGTCAGCCTGCAGATGGGCGGCTCCGACCAGTGGGGGAACATCGTCTCCGGCGTCGAGCTGGTGCGACGCACCGACCAGAGACAGGTGTTCGGCCTGACCACACCGCTGCTGACCACGGCGTCCGGCGCCAAGATGGGCAAGACCGCCGCGGGCGCGGTGTGGCTGTCGCGCGATCGTCTGTCGCCGTTCGAGTACTGGCAGTTCTGGCGCAACGCCGAGGACGCCGACGTGGGCCGCTTCCTGCGCCTGTTCACCGAACTCGATCTGGCGCAGTGCGAGCGCCTGGGGGCGCTGCAGGGCGCGATGATCAACGAGGCCAAGAAGCTCCTGGCCACCGAAGCGACGGCGCTGTGCCACGGCCGCGCGGCGGCCGAGGCGGCGGCAGAGGCGGCGCAGGCGGTGTTCGAGGCCGGCCGGCGCACGGCGGACGCGCTGCCGTCGCGTGCGGTCGATCGCGCGGTGCTCGCGGCCGGCATCGCGGTGTATCGGCTGTTCTCGGAGACGGGCCTGGTCGCCAGCAACGGAGAGGCGCGCCGCCTGATCCGAGGCGGCGGCCTGCGCGTCAACGACCAGGTGGTGCGCGACGAGAACCAGCTGGTCTCGCTCGCCGACCTCTCGCAGGACGTGATCAAGCTCTCGGTCGGCAGGAAGCAGCATCTGCTGGTGCGGCCGGCATAAGGTTGGCCCGGCACCGCAGCGTCGGGCCGGCGACCGATCCACCCCGCGCGCCCGTCCCGCCTCAGACGGTCGGGCGCTAGTCCGCGGGTCCGGCGACCCCGACGTGTTCGGCGGCCGGGAGGCCGGACGCCATCGCCGCCAGCGAGACGTGGGCCAGCGCGTGTCGCATCGCCGCCTCCGCATTCAGGAAGCTCTCGCCGAGCAGGCGCGGCACGTGCCGGCCGACGGGGCAGAGCGGATCGGGGTGGGCGTGCAGCGGCAGCAGCGGCGGCGCCGGCGCCGGGTTCACCGCGTCCCAGACATCGTCGAGCGTGATGCGCTCCGCCGGACGTCCCAGCGCGGCACCACCCTGGCCGCGGCGTACCCGCACCAGCCCGGCGCGCGCGAGCAGCCGCATGATCCGGCGCACCACCACAGGGTTGGTGTTGACGCTGCCGGCGATGCGCGGGCTGGTGAGGCGGCCATCCGGATCGGCCGCCATCATCAGCATGATATGGGTGGCGACGGAGAAGCGCGTGGCGATCATGACGAAGCTAGAATGCATCGCGCCGTCCGCGGTTCTTCGCGCTCAAATCACAGCTTGCGGCAGATCGCGGCTTTCGGCATCACGAACCGCCGATGCAGATCAGCAGCATGCTCCCCCTGGCCGAGAACGCCCTGGCGATCCGACGCGCGGCCGCCAGGCTGTGCGGCCAGCTCGGCTGGGTGGTGCTGCACGAGGTGCCGCTGCCGAACGGCCGGCGTGCCGACATACTGGCGCTGCGGCCGGACGGCGGCTTCAGCTGCATAGAGGTCAAGTCCGGGCCGCGCGACTTCCTGACCGACCTGAAATGGCCTGACTACCGCGAGTACTGCGACGCGCTCTACTTCGCCGTGGACGAGACGTTCCCGCGCGCCCTGCTGCCGGAGGATACCGGGCTGGTGGTGGCGTGCGTCGACGGTGGCGGCTGCGGGCGCGGTGCCGGCTTCGCGCACGAGGCCGAGCTGCTGCGCGAGGCGCCGGTGCACGGCCTCAGCCCGGCGCGGCGGCGCGCCCTGACGCATCGCTTCGCGATCATCGCGGCTTCCCGCCTGGCCAGCCTGGAGGATCCGGCGATCACCGCGTCGCTGCGGGCGGCGCTGCGGGCGCAATGAGCCTTCGCGCACGCCGCGCGGCTCCCTTGCGCGCGATGCGGCGGAGGGCCAGGCTCCGGCGCGTTGCAGCCGCGAGAGGCAGGATGGGCTCGGACGCGATCAGCCGCCGGTTCGAGGCGGGGGCCCCCCCCCGCGCGGGGGGGGGGGGGCGGGGGCGGGGGGGGCGGGCGCCCCCC
>CAXTNV010000214.1:2708-3459 GCA_964245755.1 uncultured Acetobacteraceae bacterium
TTCGAGGCGGCCGCCGCCATCGTCGAGGAGGCGGCGGCGCTGGCGATGCGGCTGCGGCCGCTCCCCGGCATGCCCGGAGCGACGCTGAAGGGCGCGCAGGACTGGCTGACCGAAGCCGACGGCGCCGTCGAGGCGCTGATCGCCGCACGCATCGCTGCCCTGTTCCCGGGCGACGCGCTGCAGGGCGAGGAGGGCGGCGAGCGCGCCGGGACGGCGAACTCCAGCCTGCGCTGGGTCGTCGATCCGATCGACGGCACCGCCAATTTCGCCCGCGGGCGTGCCCGCTGGTGCGTCTCGCTGGGTCTGCTGGCGGACGGCGTGCCGGCGGCGGGGGTGCTGAGCGCGCCGGCGCTGGGCGAGAGCTTCGCCGCGGTCGCGGGCGGCGGCGCCACCCGCGACGGCAAGCCGATCCGGGCCGCCGAGACGCGGCACCCGGAGGCGGCGATGATCGAGATCGGCTGGGGGCCGAAGGTCGCGGCGCGCGACTACGCGGCGATGATCGAGCGCATGCTGGCGCTGGGTGCGGCCCCGCGCAGCGGCGGCTCCGGCGCGCTGGCGCTGGCCGATGTGGCCTGCGGCCGCCTGGACGGCTACGTCGAGCTGTCGATCAACCTGTGGGACGTCGCCGGGGCGCTGCCGATCCTGGCCGAAGCTGGGGCCGAGGTGTCGGCTTTTCTGCGCGACGGCGGGTTGACGGGCCCGATCCCCATCCTGGCCGCGGCACCCGGACTGGCCGGGGCGCTGTCGAAGG
>CAXTNV010000215.1:0-3453 GCA_964245755.1 uncultured Acetobacteraceae bacterium
CAGCCTGCTGACCATCAGCCTGCTGTTCGCGGTGGCGCTGGCCCTGATCGAGTTCGACCTGCACTCCTCGCCCGACCTGCTGCGCACGCTGCTGCGCACCGGCCGCGCCCTGCTGCTCAACCCACTGGTGCTGGCGCCGCTGGGCGGCTTCGCGCTGGACCTCAGCGGCTACGCGCTGCCGGTGCCGCTGCTGCGCTTCGCCAGCCTGCTGGGCGACGCCGCGAGCCCCTGCGCCCTGGTCACGATCGGACTGTTCCTGTCGCGCCGCCGGGAGGCGCACGAGCCGGTCGCGGACGCGGCCGGCGTCGCCCGGCAGCTGGCGATCAAGCTGCTGCTGCAGCCCGCCCTGACCGGCCTGATCGTCTGGCGCTTCGCGGCGCTGCCGCCGCTGTGGGCGGCGAGCGCCATCCTGCTCAGCGCGCTGCCCACCGGCACCGGGCCGTTCATGCTGGCCAAGCTGTACGACCGCGAGGCGGCCAGCATCTCGGGCGCTATCCTGGCCTCGACGCTGCTGTCGGTGCTCAGCATCACCCTGCTGGTGGCGTGGCTTCGGCCGGCATGACCAGGCCGGGCAGCGGCGGCGGCAGCAGCGCCGGCGGCCACTCCCGGTCCTGCCGCGTGCGCACGATGCGCCCGATGTTGTCGCGTACCACCGGATGGTCGCGCAGCAGTCGCCGGAACGCCGCCGGGCGCATCACCAGCAGGTGGCTGAAGCGCAGGGTACGCACGCTCGCCGCCATGCGACGTCCCGAAAGCAGCTCCTCGGCGCCGATCACGTCGCCCTGCAGGTAGCGGATGTCGTGCTCCGCGACGTGCGCCTCGAGCACCCCGGTGCTGACGAAGCACACCGCGCGCACCCGGGCGCCACGGCGGCAGAGCTTCTCCCCGGGCGCCACGAACCGGATCGAAAGCGACCGCGTGAGCTGCTCCAGCGTCGCCTCCGGCACGTCGCGCAGGGCGGGCATGCGGCGCAGCCGGCTCGCGATGCTGCGGCTCAGGTCCAGCGTCAGCCGGCGGTCGAGCCGGCGGCGGCGCTGCTCGATGCCGCGATGCAGCTCGCGGTGCAGCTCCTCGCTGATCAGCGACTCGCCGAGCAGCTTGTCGTGCTCCTCGCCCTCCAGGCGCAGCGAGACATGGCGCAGCACGCGGCTTTCCAGCGCCTCGGCGTAATCCTGATGATGCAGCCGCATGGTCTCGACGGCGTCCTCCAGCAGCCGCTGCCGCCGGCTCAGCACCTCGGAGACGATCTCGGCGACCCGGCTACCGAGGGTGGGCTCGAGCCGCCTGCGCATGAAGCGGGTGAGCGCCAGCGAGACAAGGTGCTGGATCAGCAGCCGCTCGTATCGCTCCATCATGCACAGCATCAGGGGCCGGTCGAACCGGAACCTGGCGTGCAGCCACTGCGCCAGCAGGAACTGCCAGGACAGGCGCAGCCGCCGCTTCGCCGCGCGCGCATAGCCGAACCGGCCTTCCAGCCGGGCGCCCTCGATCATCGCGTCGGCGGTGCGCAGCAGCGTCTCCATCACGCTGCGCGAGACGCCGCGCACGCGGAACAGGTCGAGCAGGATCGAGCGCTCCTGGTTGGCGATGGTGATCAGCGCCAGGGTGACACGCTGCCGATCGGCGAGCACGGTCTCGAACCGGTTGGCCTGGCGCTCCTCGGCGATGCGCCGTTCCAGCCCTTCCAGGACGGAACGGGTGGCGCCGCCGGAGAAGCCGAGTTCGCCCGCCAGCCGCCGCGTGCGATCGCGCACCTCGCCGAGCCCGAGGCCGAGCACCTGGTGGCGCAGCGCCTCGTCGATCGGCGGCAGCCGGTCGAGGCGGAAGAACACCACCAGCCGGCGCAGCGTGGTGCCGCAGGTGAGCAGCGTGATCAGCACGAAGCCGGTCGCCAGGATCCCGATGAAGTGCGCCACCGGGAGCGGGATCCGCGGATCCTCGGTCACCGCAAGCGCCAGGGCAAGGGTGATGGCGCCGCGCAGCCCGCCCCAGACCATGGTCACCTTGAACGGCAGCGGCACCGGCGGCGACAGCCGGGTCAGGGCCAGGAGCGGCAGCACGCCGAACACCACCGCGGCGCGCGCCGCGATGCCGGCGGCGAGCGCGATGACCATCCGCACGCCGTCCCAGCCGGTCGCCCCGATCAGCAGCCGCGGCACCAGCATCGAGGCCAGCACGAACACCAGCGAGCCCGCCCAGAACACCAGCTGCTCCCACAGCTCGATCAGGAAGCTCCAGGTCTGCGGACGCAGCGTCGAGGGGCCGTACAGCGAGAAGGTCAGGCCGGCGGCGGCGGTCGCCACCACCCCGGAACAGTGCAGGACGTCCTCGGAGACGATGTAGGCGATGTAGGGCAGCGCGATCGTGAGCGTGACCTCGCCGGCGGGGGTGCCGCCGCTCGTGGTGACCATGAACAGGGTGAGGCGGCCGAGCGCCCCCCCGATCAGCATCGCGCCGACGAACGAGGCGAAGAGCTCGAGCAGCGCATGACCGAAGTGCACCGGCTGGCCGGCGGCGATCGCCACCAGCAGCACCCCGAAGATCGAGATCGCGGCGGCGTCGTTGAGCAGCGCCTCGCCCTCCACCAGGCGGGTGAGGCGGGCGGCGGCGCCGATTTCGCGGAAGATCCCGACGACGGCGCTGGGATCGGTGTTGGCGACGATGGCGCCGAGCAGCAGGCAGACTTCCAGGCTCATGTGCGCGAACGGGAACAGCGCCAGCCCGATCGCCGCCGTGCTGACCAGCACCGCGACCACCGCCAGCACCAGCACGGTGGCGCCGTCGTGCGCAAGGCGACGCACGTCGATCGAGAGCGCTCCCTGGAACACCAGGATCGGCAGGAAGATCAGCAGGAACGCGGCGGCGTTGATGGGAAAGTCGAGCAGGGTGCGGGCGGCGCCGTTGAACAGGTCGGTCAGCGTGGTGCGCAGCAGCCAGTCGGCGATGCCGCCGATCAGGATCCCGGTCAGCGCCAGCAGCACCGTTTCCGGCAGGTGCAGGCGCTGCGCCAGCGGGGGCACGGCGCTGACCACGACCAGCAGCACGGCGATCGCGAGCAGGATCGCTGGAAGACCGGTCACATCCATGCTCTGCCCTCCGGGATGCCGGCTTCACGGACGCTCGAGGTGAAGCACGCGGATGCCCGCGGTCCGTACGGCTTGATCGCCCAGCCGCTCGCCGCACGTAGCCGCTGCAGCGGTTTCGTGGCAACGTGATATCCGCGGTTGCGTGCCGCCTGCACCGGCGAACCCGCTCCCGGGTTGCCGCCGGGTCGCTTTGGGAGTTCTGGATGCCTGCATGCTTGCGCCGGGTGATCTTACCGATCGGGCGCGCGGCCTCGCTGTCGTTGTTGTTCTCGGGGCTGGCCCTGCGCGCGCCCGCCCATGCCCAGAGCCCGAGCCAGGGTCGCACGGTCACCACCGACCCGTCCCAGGCCGGCGACCAGTTCAAGCC
>CAXTNV010000216.1:0-1758 GCA_964245755.1 uncultured Acetobacteraceae bacterium
CCGCGCCCGGGCGCGGGGACGGTGCTCGACGCCCTGAGCGCGCGGCTGAAGCGCGAGCCCGGCGCAACGCACGTCGCCGTGCTTGGCCACACCGACGCGGTCGGCAGCGACGCCTACAACCTCGCGCTGTCGCGCCGGCGCGCGCTTGCGGTGCTGCGGGCGCTGGTGGCGCGCGGCATCGACCGGGCGGCGATCGAGGCGGTGGCGGTCGGCAAGCGTCAGCCGGTCGCTTCCGACGACACCGAGCAGGGGCGCGCGCGCAACCGCCGCGTCGAGTTCCTGATCTCGCCCAGCGTCGGCGCCATCCGCTCGCTGATCGCCTCCCGCCCGACCGGCATGCGCATCGAGGCGCAGCACCCCGCGGCGCTGCAGCTGCGCACCCGCCGGCCCGACAAGGTTTCGCGCGCGCCGCTCGGCGACCCCGTGTCCTACTGAACCGTCCGGCCGGAGCACGCGATCATGGCCCTCGGCCCCCTGTCCTTCGGCCCGCTGTCCGGCAGCAGGCCGGCCTCCGCGGCGCCGGACCCGCTGCAGGAGGCGTTCCAGGCGGCGATGGCGTTCCCGCTGTCGCGCGCGCGGGCGCTGCTGCGGCCGCCTGCAACGCTGGCCGAGGCGGCGCGTGCGGAGGCGGCACGCGCCGAGGCGGCGGGAGGCACCGTCGAGCCCGACGCCCGCGGCTTCACGCCGGGGATGCGCCTGACCGTGCTCGCGCCGGCGCGGGCGCTGCTGGCGGAGTGGGCGGCGCAGCGTGCCGGCTTCGACGCGCGCATCGGCCCGCATCGCGGCGACATCGAGGCCGCGGGTCGGCTGCAGGCCGAGATCGGGGCGATCACCCGCCGCCGCGACGAGGACCTGGCCCAGATCGAGCGCGAGACCGGCCAGAGCCACCAGTACCGTGAACGGCTCGACCGCTTCGAGAAGGCGGACAGCCGGTTCCGGCGCTACAGCGAGGCCAACGGCAACCGCAGCGCCACCATGACGGCGCGCCATCCGGTGTATTTCCTGGGGCTGCTCTGCGTCGGCGTCACCGAGTGGCTGATCAACTACACCGTGTTCTTCCTGTTCTTCGGCATTCCGGCGATCGCCGCCGGCACCACGCTGATCCTCGCCGCACTGCTCGCCTTCGCCTCGCACGGGCACGGCTCGATCCTGAAGCAGTGGACGCACCGCTTCGGCCACCATGCGGAGCGCATCAAGCGTATCGCCGACTGGCGCCTGCTGGTGCTGGCGACGTTGGCGCTGTGCGTGGTGCTGGGTGCCGCCGGCGGCTCGCGCTACGTCGCGGCCCTGCACGTGATGCGCGCCCAGGCCGGCCCCAACATCCTCGGCCCCGACGTGGTGGTTCAGACCGATCCCACCGTGGACGTGCTGCTCTCGCTGCTGGCCAACCTCGCGGCCTGGCTGGTCGGCGTCTTCTTCGCCACCATGGCGCACGACATCGATCCAGACTTCATGGACGCGACCGGGCAGCGGCGCACCGCCTGGCGTCGCTTCCACCGCCTTCGCCGCGTCGCAGATGCCCGCATCAGGCAGACCGAGGCGCGCCACGCCAAGGAACTGCGCGAGGCCGACACCGCGGCGCGCAGCCGGCTGGACGCGGTGGCGCCGCAGCGGGCGCTGCTCGATCAGATCACCGCGCACGACGGCGCGATCCGCGACGCGGTGCTCGCCGCGGTGCGCAGCAACGCGGAGGCCTATCGCGACGCCCTGCCGAGGCCGCCTTCGCGCGGCGCGCTGGTGGTGGGCGAGCCGCCCCCA
>CAXTNV010000216.1:1768-3409 GCA_964245755.1 uncultured Acetobacteraceae bacterium
TGGGCGCCGGCCCCGAGGATGAGGAGCCCGAGGCGGTCGACCGTGCCCTGCTGCATGAGCTGGAAGGATGAGGATGCCGCCCGACACGCGCCCGCCACCGGTCCTGGCGGGCTTCCTCGCCGTGCTCATCGCCGCGTTCGCGGTGCTGGCGCCGCTGCCGGCGCGTGCCGCGCTGTTCGGCCCCGGCGGCCTCGATCCGGCGTTCTGCGCAACGCCCAGCGTGCGCCAGACGGTGGTCTACGTCGACGACATGACCATGATCGACGGCCGCACCGAGTGGGCGCGCAAGCTCGCGGTGAAGCTGCGCGCGACCCTGTCCCCGGGGGAGCGGGTTACGGTAGTCCGGCTGTCGCCGGCGAGCGGGCAGAGCAGCGAGCTGTGGTCCGGCTGCTGGCCCGGCTACACGGCGGCGCAGCGCAGCGCCTTCGCCGGCCAGAGTTTCCTGTTCAGCCGCGACCCGCTCTCCACCCTCGGGGACCAGCAGAAGTACTTCCTCGGCGCGATGGGTGCGGCGCTGACCGCGATCTACCAGGCCGCCAGGCGCGCGCCGGAGGCGGTGCGCATCGACAGCGGCAGCCCGCCGCGCAAGGAGCTGATCCGCGCACTGGCTTCCGACGAGGGCCGCTTCGCCGCCAGCCGCACCACGATCCGCGCCATCCTTTACTCCGACATGGGCGAGAACAGCGACCTGGGCTCGGTGTTCAAGCCGGCGCCGCCCCCCGCCGACCTGGGGCAGAGGCTCGGCACCCGGCTGCGCGGCGGCGTGTTCTACGCCTTCGGCGTGGGTGCCGACGTCGAGGACGATCCGCAGTTCGCCGAGACGGCGCGCGGCTTCTGGTCCGGCGCGCTGCACGGCATGGCGGCGACGCTGGGTGGGATGGGCGCGGACCTGAACGTGCCCAACCTGCTGCCGGTGGCGGCGCACGACTATCCGGTGGCGCTGACCATCGACAATCAGCCGCTGGAAGGCCGGCTCTCCCTGCTGACCGACCAGGACGGGTCGCTGGTCGATAGCTGGCTCGGCATCTCGCGGCTGGGCAGCGCCGGGCTCGATGGCAGCTTCCGCTGCGAGCATCGCACCTGCCGGCTCGACGCCGTGACCAGCGGCGGCCTCGCCACCAATGCCGCGAGCGAGCACGTGCTGCTGCGCGGTCCGGAGCCGGGGCCGCTGGCGGGCGAGCTCGGCGTGCGGGCGCCGGGCATGCTGTTCAAGCTGCGCACCGAGGACACCCGGTAGCGGCGCCGCCGACGCTCCGCCGCAACCCCGTCCTTCAGCGGGCGTTCGCCCAGCGTATCCAGGGGAAGACGACGATGGGCGACACGACCGTCATCAAGATCGACAGCAGCCACTCGCCGAAGGGACCTGACGGGCAGGTCTACCTCGCCACCGGCAAGCACCTCTCGATGCGCCTGTGGAAGGACGAGCCGCCCACCGAGCAGGCCAAGCCGGCCGCCGCGCGCGACTACGACTGCGCCGGCTACGTGATCGGCGGCCGTGCCGAACTGCACAGCGAGGGGCAGGTGATCCTGCTCAACCCCGGCGACTCCTGGATCGTGCCCCGCGGCGCCTCGCACACCTACAAGATCCTAGAGGCGTTCACCGCCGTCGAGGCCACCACCCCGCCCGCGCCCGTGCACGGG
>CAXTNV010000217.1:0-3330 GCA_964245755.1 uncultured Acetobacteraceae bacterium
ACCGCGGAAGCCGCGATCGCCGCCGCCGCGATACGGTCCCACGCGGTAGCCGCCGCCCCAGCCGCCGTAACCGCCGCCATAGTCGCCGCCGGCGGACTCGTAGTAGTCGCCGCCGTAGCCGTCGTAGCCGGGTCCGACCACGCAGCCGCTCAGCGGCAGTGTCAGCATGCCCAGCGTGAGCAAAAGCAGCGGTGTGCGTGGCGGGAGGGACCTCATCTCGGGCTCTCCCCGGACGCGTCGCCCGGCCACTCCAGCAGGCCGAACAGCGCCCCCTGCGGATCGGCGACCAGGGCGATCTTGCCGCCCTGCCGGTCGAGCTGCGGCGGCAGCACCACCCGACCGCCCATCGCGCCCACCCGAGCCGCCATCGCCGCCGCGTCCTCGACCCGCACGTAGCTCACCCAGCGTGGGTGCGCGTTCGGGCGGCTGGGCGGGATCGGGTTGACGCTGGCGCGCGCGTAGTTTTCCGAGGCGAGGATCAGGTGCCGCGCGTCCTGCGCATCCGGCAGGTTGAACACGTCAAAGCCGAACAGCGATTTGTAGAAGCCGGCGCCCGCGTCCGGATCGGTGGTGATCAGCGAGCTCCAGATCCACTCGCCCGCCTCGGCCAGCAGGTCGGGCGGGTCGCCGCTGCCGGAAGCGAGAACGGCGAACACCGCACCCTGGGGATCGGCGAGTATTGCCTCCTCTCCGAGGTTGGCGATGCGGTGCGGCTCGAACAGCAGCTTCCCGCCCGACTGCGTGGCCAGAGCTGCCGCCTTGCCCGCATCGTCTGCCGCCATGAAGGTGAGCCAGGCCGGGCGCCGGCCGGACGGCATGGTCCGCTGCACGATGCCGGCCACGACGCGGCCGGCCACCGAGGCCTGGGTGAACCGGTTCACGCCGCCGCCTGCATCCTGGAAGCTCCAGCCGAACAGGCCGCCATAGAACCGCTTGGCTGCGGCGAGGTCCGGCGTGACCAGCTCGACGAACACCACCTTGCCGCGGTGATGCTCCGCGCTTGGAGGGCTGACCAGCGCCGGCAGGTCGGACGGCGCGGCCCGGACGGGCACGGCGATCGCGCCGCCGAGCAGCGTTGCCAAGCCTACGCTCAGCCTGCCTCCGAGCAGCGCCGCTTGCCGCAGCCGGCGCGGCCGGCGGAGAACGCCGTCACCCGGTATCGCTCGTCCTGACACCCCTGATCCTCCCTGCGGCCTGCCGCGACAAGCTCCCGGTGCACCTGCGATCGACGTCGACCTAGGCAGCGGCGCGGCCCTGTCGGTCGAGCAGCTCGAAATCCTGGTCCGACAGCGCGATGCCGGCAGCCCGCACGTTGTCCTCGAGGTGCCGCGGATCACCGGTGCCCGGAATCGGCAGCATCACCTTCGACCGCTTGAGCACCCAGGCCAGCGCCACCTGACCGGTCGACAAGCCGAGGCGCTCGGCGATCGCGCTGAGCTCGGAGTCCGGAGCCGCCAGCGCACCCGCCGCCAGCGGCGCCCACGGGATGAAGCCGATGCCGTTGGCCTCGCAGTAATCCAGCACCGCCTCGTTCTTGCGGTTGACCAGGTTGTACTGGCTCTGCACCGTCACCACCGGGAAGTATTTCCCGGCGGCCTCGATCTCGTCGACGCTGACCTCGCTGAGGCCGACGTGACGGATCAGCCCCTCCTGTCGCATCGCCGCGATGGCGCCGAACTGCTCGTCGCATGGCACCGCCGGATCGATCCGGTGCAGCTGCCAGAGGTCGATGCGGTCGAGTTGCAGACGGCGCAGGCTCATCAGCACGCACTGGCGTAGATATTCCGGGCGCCCGACCGGACGCCAGATGTTCGGCCCGTGCCGGGTCAAGCCCCCCTTGGTAGCGACGACCAGGCCGCTGTACGGGTGCAGCACCTCGCGGATTAGATCCTCGCTGACGAACGGTCCATAGCTGTCGGCAGTGTCGATGAAGTCGATGCCGAGCTCGGGCACCCGACGCAGCGTCTCGCGCGCGGCCCGCGGATCCGTCGGCTGCTCCCAGATGCCCGCGCCGGTGATGCGCATGGCGCCGAAGCCGAGCCGGTTGATGGCGATGTCGCCGATCGTGAAGCGACCGGCAGCGCTCGCGTCGTCTCGTGGCATGCGGTGCTCCCTCGCCTGCGGCAGACCGTGTGGCGGCTGCGATGGCTGACGCATCGCGCCGTGGAAGGTTGCGGGCGGGCGCCGAGATCGCACCCGGCGCCGCGGAGTGTCAGATCTCGACCTGCCGACCGATCTCGAGGAAGCGCTCGCGCGGCAACGCGAAGCGGTCGGGAACGCGCACCGCGTTGCGATACAGCAAGCCGAACAGCAGGCGCCGCCAGGCGAACATCCTGGGACGGTCGAGGCTCCGGGTCACGTCGTCATGCGCGGCCACGAACAGCACGTGCTCAAGGTCGATGTCGCAACCCTGTTCGCGCGCCTGCTGCACCGCGAGCATCAGGTTCGGCACCTCGACGAAGCCGAAATGCACCTCGATGAACCAGAAGCCCTGCATCACCTCGCGGACCTTGACCCGCTCCTCGGCGGCCACGCGGGCGGTCGCATCGAACTTGACGTAGAGGGTGGCGAGACAGGCCGGCAGGGCCCCGAACAGGTCGATGTGACGGGCCATCAGCGGCGAGACCGAGCTCTCGCCGCGGCTCAGGAACACCGCGCTTCCCGGAGTGCGCGGCAAGGTGCCGCGACGCAGCGCCTCGAGCACCTCGTCCTCCCGTCCGGCCCGCGCCAGGGTGCCGCGCACCAGCAGAACGCCGCGATGCCACGTCACCATGATGACGAACAGGGCGGAGCCGAACAGCAGCGGCACGTAGCCGCCCTGCAGGATCTTCAGCAGGTTGGCGCAGAAGAAGGCGATGTCGACGAACAGGAAGGCGCCGGCGGTCGCCAGCGCCGCGGCAAGCGGCCACTTCCAGCGCTCGCGCATCACGTCGAACAGCAGCAGGGTGGTCAGCAGCATGGTGGTCGAGACTGCGGTGCCGAACGCGCCGGCCAGCCGGGCGGAGCTGCCGAAGCTGACGGTGATCGCGATCGTCGCCAGCATCATCACCCAGTTCACCAGGGGCACGTAGATCTGCCCGTACTCGGCGTCCGAGGTCTGGCGGATGACTAGGCCGGGGAACCAGCCGAGCTGCATCGCCTGCCGGGTGAGCGAGAACGACCCGGTGATGATCGCCTGGCTGGCGATGATCGTGGCCAGCGTCGCCAGGATCACCAGCGGATACACCCCCCAGTGCGGCACCTCCGAGAAGAACGGGTTGGAGGCCAGCCTGGGATCGCGCAGCAGCTGCGCCGCCTGGCCGGCATAGTTGAGCAGCAGCGCCGGCAGCA
>CAXTNV010000218.1:0-3327 GCA_964245755.1 uncultured Acetobacteraceae bacterium
TCGGCATGTCCGGGCTGCTGGTGAAGTCCACCGTGGTGATGCGCGAGAACCTCGAGGAGATGTCGCGCCAGGGCCTGCAGATCCCGGTGCTGCTGGGCGGTGCGGCGCTGACCCGCAACTACGTCGAGGAGGACTGCGTCGCGGCCTACGCCGGCGGCCGCGTGGCCTACGCGCGCGACGCCTTCGATGGGCTGGGGCTGATGGACAAGGTCGCGAGCGGCGGCTTCGACGACTACCTCTCGGCGCTGCAGTCGCGGCGTCGCGGCAAGTCGCGCGCGCGCAAGCGCGAGCCCGAGCAGGCGGAGGCGCGCGGCTTCGTGCCGGTCGACCTCCTCGCCGCGCAGGCGCGGCGGCGTCGCCTCAACACCGGGATCGCGCCGATGGAGCCGCCGTTCTGGGGTGGGAGGGTGATCTCGGCGACCCCGGAGGCGGTGCTGCCGTTCCTGAACGAGCGCAGCCTCTATCAATTCCAGTGGGGCTTCCGCAAGCAGGGGCGCTCGCTCGACGACTTTCTCGGCTGGGCCAAGCAGGAGCTGCGCCCGGTGATGCGGCGCATGCTGGCGCTGTGCAAGCAGGACGACATCCTGCGGCCGCAGGCGATCTACGGCTACTGGAAGGCGGCCGGCCACGGCAACGACCTGATCCTGTTCGAGTCCGATGGCAGCACCGAGGCCGCACGCTTTACCCTGCCGCGGCAGCCGCGCGAGGACGGGGCCTGCATCGCCGACTTCGTCCGCGACGTCGACGACAATGTGCGCGACGTGGTGGGGCTGCAGGTGGTCACCGCCGGGCAGCGGGCGTCGGATGTCGCGCGCGAGTGGTTCGAGGGCAACCGCTACCAGGACTACCTGTACCTGCACGGGCTGTCGGTGGAGATGGCGGAGGCGATGGCGGAGTATGCGCACAAGCGCATGCGCGCCGAGCTCGGCTTCGCCCGCGAGGACGACCGCGACATGGACAAGCTGCTGCAGCAGGGCTATCGCGGCTCGCGCTACTCGTTCGGCTATCCCGCCTGCCCACGGCTGGAGGACCAGGTGCCGCTGCTGTCGCTGCTGGATGCCGAGCGCGTCGGCGTGTCGCTCTCGGACGGCTACCAGCTGCATCCCGAGCAATCCACCAGCGCGCTGGTGATCTTCAACCCGCAGGCCAAGTATTTCACCGTCTGATCTCCCACGGCCGGATCCTCCCTCGCCCGGGCGATCCGACGCCGGGCTGCCGGCGCCCCGCGCGCCGACGCGGGCCTCCGGGCGATGAGCAGCTCGACGCAATCCGTCTTCGCCGCGCTTTGGGAGGCGGCGCTGCAGGAGGCCTCGTCGCGCGACCTGGCGGCGCCGGCAACGCTGCGCAGCGTCGCGCGCGAGGCGGGCGAGGATGCATTCGCCTGCATCGCCGCCGCCGCGTCGCAGGACGCCCCGGCGCTGGTGGCGCATTCCGCCTCCCTGCTCACGGCCGCGACCCTGCTGTGGGCGGCGGTGGGTGTCGAGCCGGACGAGATCTGGATGGAGCTGCACAAGCGCGAGCGGCTCAGCTCGCTGCTGCAGGAGATGGCCGGGGGGGATCGACCGAAGCGGCGAGAAGGCCGACCGTGGCGCGTCGACAGCACAAAGCTGCCCTGAACCGCCTGGCCTTGTTGGGGACTGGCGCTGCGCGCCGGCACGGACGATATACCGCGCGGGCTCGGTCGCCGTCTCCGGCGCCGACGGGCTGGTCCGCGGGGCGTGGGGGCGATGAACTGGGTCGATGCGGTGATGCTCGCGGTGATCGCGCTCTCGGCGCTGGCCGGCTTCCTGCGCGGTTTCGCACGCGAGGCGCTCGGCCTCGCCGCCTGGGTCGCCGCTGCGCTGCTGGCGAGTCGCTGCTACGGCGCCGGCCTGCCACTGGCGCGGCGCTGGATCGACGATCCCCAGGTCGCCGACGTGGTATGCTTCCTGATCGTGTTCGTGGTCATCCTGATCGCCCTCTCGGTGCTCGCGGGTCTACTCAGCCGACTGGTCAGGCTGTCGGTGCTGGGCGGGGTCGACCGCATCCTCGGCGCCGGGTTCGGGGTCCTGCGCGGCGCCGTCCTGCTGGTGCTCGCCTTCATCGTGCTGGGAATCGTGGTCTCGCCTGAGCACTGGCCGGATCCTGTGCGCCAGGCACGCAGCCTGCCCTACCTGCATGCCGGCGCGTCCTACGCGCTCGCCCAGGCGCCGCAACGCTGGCGCCCTGATCTGCCGCAACTGGCGCCCGACGCGGCGCCGGCACCGGTCCGGGAAAGTTTCTGACCATGACCCTGAACTCGACGCAACCGGATTACGACGACGACGACAAGCCGCACGAGGAGTGTGGCGTGTTCGGGATCTGGAACGCGCACGACGCGGGTGCCATCACCGCGCTCGGGCTGCACGCGCTGCAGCATCGCGGTCAGGAATCGACCGGCATCGTCAGCTACGATGCGCAGGCGCGGGTCGATGGCAGCTCGTTCCACAGCCACAAGGGCATGGGGCTGGTCGGCGACGTGTTCGGCGACGCGCGCATCATCGCCGGCCTGCCCGGACGCGCCGCGGTCGGCCACAACCGCTACGCCACCACCGGGGCGACGCTGCTGCGCAACGTGCAGCCGCTCTACGCCGAGTTCGAGTTCGGCGGCCTCGCGGTGGCGCACAACGGCAACCTGACCAACGCCCGCAGCCTGCGCCGCACGCTGGTGCGCCGCGGCTGCATCTTCCAGTCCACCACCGACAGCGAGGTGTTCATCCACCTGATCGCGATCAGCCTGTACTCGACCGTGACCGACCGGCTGATCGACGCGCTCAAGCAGGTGGTCGGCGCCTACTCGCTGGTGGCGCTGTCGCAGGTGGCGATGCTGGGTGTGCGCGACCCGCTCGGCGTGCGGCCGCTGATCCTGGGCCGCATCAACAGCCAGACCGGTGCGCCGGCCTGGGTGCTGGCCAGCGAGAGCTGCGCGCTGGACATCGTCGGCGCCGAGTTCGTGCGCGACGTCGAGCCGGGGGAGATCGTCATCATCGACGGTGACGGGGTGCGCTCGCTCAAGCCGTTCGCGCCGACCAGCAGCCGGTTCTGCGTGTTCGAGTACATCTATTTCGCCCGGCCCGACTCCGTGGTCGACGGGCACGCGGTGTACGACGCACGCAAGCGGATCGGCGCCGAACTCGCGCGCGAGAGCGCCGTCGCCGCCGACGTGATCGTCCCGGTGCCGGACTCCGGGGTGCCGTCGGCGATGGGCTACGCCGCCGAGAGCAAGCTGCCGTTCGAGCTCGGCATCATACGCAACCACTATGTCGGCCGCACCTTCATCGAGCCGACCGACCAGATCCGCAACCTCGG
>CAXTNV010000219.1:0-246 GCA_964245755.1 uncultured Acetobacteraceae bacterium
GGATCAGACGGAAATGGATGACCCGACCCGGGCAGGCACGGCGGCCGACGGCTTCGGCCACGGGCTGACGCGGGCCAGGTCGCGGGCGGCGCGTGTGCTTCGGCTCGAGGCAGGCTGGCCCACGCTGCTGCCGGCCGTCGCCGCCCTGGCCGGGTTCGCGATCCTGGCGCTGCTGGCGCTGCCGCAGAAGCTGCCGGGTTGGCTGCAGGTGGCGCTGGTGCTGCTGCTGGCGGCATTCGCGGCCGA
>CAXTNV010000219.1:256-2516 GCA_964245755.1 uncultured Acetobacteraceae bacterium
TGCCACGCCGGTTCCCGACGCCGCCGTGGATCGTCGCATCGAGCATCGTTCCGGCTTGCGCCACCGGCCGCTGCAGACGCTGGCCGACTGGCCGGCCGGAGAAGCGGACCCGCTGCAGGACGCGATCTGGCAGGCGCATCGCGCGCGAGCGCTGGCGAGCCTGCGCCGCCTGCGCAGCGGTCCGCCGCGCCTCGGGCTGTGGGAGCACGGTGCTGGCCGGCTCGCCGTGCTGCTGCTGCCGGGGCTGCTGCTGGCCTCCATGGTCGCCGGTCCTGCCGCGCCCCAACGTCTCGCCTCTGGCTTCCTGCCGGGACTGTTCCAGCTGCCTGGTCCCGCGCCCTGGATGCAGGCCTGGATCACGCCGCCGGACTACGCGCGCCTGGCGCCGGTGTTCCTCACCGATCCGCACGGCACGGTGACGATGCCCTCCGGCTCGTTGCTGCAGGTCAGCCTCACCGGCTTGCGCGCGCCCCCCGGCCTGATCGTGCGCGATCTCGGCGCGTCCGGTGGGGCGCCGGCCGCGGCGGCAGCGCGGTTCAGCCGGCTGTCCGACGGCAGCTGGAGCCTGTCGAGCACGCTCGAGGGCAGCACGCGAGTGCAGCTGCACGGCAACGGCCGCGCGCTGGCGGACTGGTCGATACGCATCACGCCGCCACCGACGGCAGTGCTGGCCTGGGACGGCGCGCCGGGCGCGGCAAAGGAACCCTGGCGCACCCGCCTGCCCTGGCGCGTCGACGATCCGTATGGGCTGAACACGCTTACCGCCGAGATCCGCCTGGCCGATCCGAAGGCCGCGACGGTGCCGGTGCTGCGGGTGCCGATCGTCATCGCGCCCGGAACGCGGCTGGCGCACGGTGCCGCGCTGCCCGACCTGTCCGCCGATCCCCGCGCCGGCGAGCCGGTGGTCGCCCGCCTGGTCGCAAGCGACCTGTCGGGCCGGATCACGCAGGGCCCGGAAGCGCGCTTCACCCTGCCGACGCGTCCGTTCCGCAACCCGCTCGCGCGCGCGGTGCTCGACACGCGCAAGCGCCTGGCGCTCGGGCACGAGCCGCGCGACGACGCCGCCGCCGACCTCGAGGCGCTGGGCGAGGCGCCCGGCCAGTTCGCCAGCGACAGCGGGATGTTCCTCAACCTGAGCAGCATCACCACGCTGCTGCACCAGGACGACGTCGCCGATGCTCCGGCAATCGACGAGGCCGTCGACCGCGCGTGGGAGCTGGCGCTGGCGCTGGAGGACGGGCTGCACAACGATCGTCCCGGCGCTCGCGCCGCGGCGGAGGTGCGGGCCGCTCGCGAGGCGGTCGCGGCACAGCTGGACCGCATGCGCCAGCTGGGCGACAAGGGACAGGCCGACCGCGAACAGAGCGAGCTGGAGCGCCGCATCCAGGCGCTGTCGACGGCGATCGCGCGTCGCATGCAGACGCTGGCCGAGCAGGCGCGTCGCGACCACAGCGTGCTGCCGCCGATGCCGGACGCCAAGATGCTGAGCGGCGACGACCTGTCGCGCATGATGCAGCAGATGCGCGACGACGCGGCGCACGGCCGCGCAGGCCAGGCCATGCAGCGGCTGGCGCAGATGCAGTCGATGCTTGACCGCATGCGCGCGGCGACGCCGCAGGACCTGCAGAGCGCGCAGCAGCAGGCCGAGGCGCAGCGTCAGGTGCGCGAGCAGATGGCGGGGCTGCAGGACCTGGTGCGCCGGCAATCGACGCTGCTCGACCAGACGCAGTCCCGCAACGGCGCGGCCGAGAAGCAGTCACGCCAGGCGAGCGGGCCGGAGCTTGACCCGCAGGCCGCCGAGCTGTTGCGGCGGCTCGGCATCCCGCAGGCCGACGAGGAAGGAGCACCCTCGGAGACGCCGTCTGCGGAGGCGCCATCGGACGGCAGCACCGACGCGCCGGAGAACTTCGAGCCGCCGCATCGTCCGCCGCCGCCGAGCCCGGCCGAGCTGGCGCAGCGCCGCGCGGCGGAACAGGGCCGCCAGGCGCAGCGCGAGGCCGACACGCGGGTGCAGCGCAGCCTGTCTCGGGCGCTGGAGGAACTCGGCCAGGAGTTCAAGGCCCTGGCCGGCTCGCAGCCGGGCGGCTTCGACGAAGCCAGGCGCGCCATGGGCAGTGCCCGCGCGGCCCTCGCCGCCGGCCACGACCAGAGCGCCGAGGACGCGCAGCAGCAGGCGCTCGCCGCCCTGCAGAAGGGTGCCGGTCAGATGCAGCAGGCGCTCGCTTCGGGCCAGGGCGGGGCCGCGGTGCTGCTGCCGGGC
>CAXTNV010000219.1:2526-3315 GCA_964245755.1 uncultured Acetobacteraceae bacterium
GCCGGGCATGACCGGGGGCGGCGGCGAGGGTTCGGAGCCGGGTCAGGAGGAGGCGGACGGCGACGACAGGCCCGGCCCGCGCGATCCGCTCGGCCGACCGGTCGCGGGCGGGCTGCACGCCGACGACGGCGATACCCACGTCCCGGACAAGGCGGAGGCGATGCGCGCCCGCGAGATCGAGCAGGAGCTGCGCCGCCGTGACACCGACCGCACCCGCGCTCCGGACGAACTGAACTACCTGGACCGGCTGCTCAAGCCGTTCTGAAGGCTGTTACCGGTCGTCACCAGATGCCGCGCCGTCGCCACGAAGCCCTCGCCATTCTCCCGCACGGCACGACGCGGTCGATGCCGATCGCGTCGACGAGGAGATGGCTATGCGCAGACCCTGTTCCCCCTTGATGCTGACCGGCGCCATGCTGACCGGCATCCTGTCGTGCTTCAGCCCGCCCGCCGTGGCGCAGTGGGCGCCGCCGCCGCCGCCGCCGGGGCCCCGTCTCGCCTGGCAGCGCGGCAGCTGGGAGTGGGACGGACGCGCCTACGGCTGGCAGCCGGGGCACTATGTCGGCTGGCGGCCAGGCTACCACGAGTGGGTGCCCGGGCACTGGAGCCGGCGCCGCTTCGAGCGCGTCTGGATCCCGGCACACTGGCGCTAGGCACCCGCGCCGAGGTCCCCCCGAACCGACCCTCGGCACCGACCCTCGGCGCTACGCCTTGGCGCCGAGCAGCGCCCGCGCCTCGGCCATGGTCGGAGCGGCGGCGGCAGCGCCCGGTCGCGTCGTCGCCAGTGCC
>CAXTNV010000220.1:0-3304 GCA_964245755.1 uncultured Acetobacteraceae bacterium
ACCACCATGATCAGCGCCTCGCGCTGGTCGGCGGGCAGACGGGTCATCGCCTTGCCGAGATCCTTCAGCGCCAGCCGGTCCTCGTGCGGCGCCTCGGTCGCGAACACCGACGACGGCACGTCGTCGATGTCGGTGGTGTCGCGGCGCTTGCGCAGGTTGGAGATGAAGCGGTTGCGCAGGATGCGGTGCATCCAGGCCGCGAAATTTGTTCCGGGAATGAAACTCGCCTGGGCGGACAGAGCGTTGCACACGGCATCCTGGACCAGATCCTCGGCGGCGGCACGGTTGCGGGTCAGGGCGAGAGCCTGGACGCGCAGCTTGGGCAGGATGGTGATCACCTGGCCGTGGAACCCGTGCGTCGCATTCGAGCCGCTACTGGACATGAAGGGAATGTCTCCGTTTCTGGACCAGCAATGATCCGATGCAACGCCGCGTTGCATCCGCCGCGGGAGCGGATCTTCACGAAAAAGCGAGCGGTTTCGGCGTGCCTCCACGCCGCGCGCGGAAGTGCACCAACCCGGGGCGCCTGGGTGCGCGCAGCGATTTGGCGTTCCGGGTGCGGCAGGCTAATCTGCGGTAATGCGCTGCCTGTGGATGACCGCGATATCTTCGAGCAACGGTACCGCGATCGGGGGAGATCCGGACGCTTCAACTCGAGGACGCCGCATCCGTGTTCGCCATCGCCCGTGCGAGCTGGGTTCTGGCGCGGGAGACCCGTGCCTTGACGGTCCCGACCGGCACCGCGCAGATCGCCGCGGCTTGCTCGTAGCTGAGCTCCTGGGCGCCGACCAGCACCAGCGCCTCGCGCAGCAGCGGCGGCAGCGTGAACAGCATGCGCTGGAGGTCGGCGAGCTCGCCGCGCAGTCCGGCGTCGGGCAGGGTGCTGGCGGGATCCGGCATGCGTTCGCTGAGCACGCGGCTCTCGCGCCGGCGCCGGCGGATCTGCTCGTAGAAGGCGTTGCGCTGGATCGTGAACAGCCACGCCTTGAGGTTGGTGCCCGGCTGGAACTGCTGGCGCGCCGCCAGCGCCCGCACCAGCGTATCCTGCACCAGGTCATCGGCAGCGGCGGCCTCGCGGGTCAGCGAACGGGCGAAGCCGCGGAGGTCCGGCAGCAACCGTGCCATGCGGCGGTGCAGGTCACCCTCGGCATCCGCAGCGGCAGCCTCGACCGGCGCCCGCACCGGCTGCCCGCCCCGCCCCGGATCTGGTGCAGCCCGTCGAACCCACCCGCTTCCATTCACCCAGAGAGAGACGCCTGATGGCTACAACGCGGCGCGACGACCTGATCCGCGCTCTTCCCTACGCCAGACGTTATGCGCGCGCCCTCACCGGAAGCCAACCGCGCGGCGACCTGCTCGTCGCCGAGAGCCTGCGGGAGCTGATCTCGGCGCCTGCCGACGACCTCACCGCTCGCCATGGGCTGTACAACTGGGTCACCCGGCGCTTCAACTTCGGGCTCGTCGACCCCGGCGCAGTGGATGGCGGCCTGACGGCGCAGCAGCGTCAGCTGCTGCTGCTCACCGCGCTCGAGGAAGTCCCGGTCGAGGAAGCGGCTCCGATCGTCGCCCTGGAACCGGCCGAGGCCAACGCCCAGCTCAGCGACGCGCGCGACCGGCTGCGCGCCGCGGCGGCGACCGACGTGCTGATCATCGAGGACGAGCCGATCATCGCGATGGACATCGAGGAGCTGGTGCTGGGCTGCGGGCATCGCGTCGTCGGCGTTGCCTCCACCGAGGCCGATGCGGTGCGTATCGCGCAGAAGACCCGCCCCGGCCTGATCCTCGCCGACATCAATCTGGGCATAGGCGGCGATGGCACCTCCGCGGTGAGCCGGATCCTGCGGCACCACTACGCGCCGGTGATCTTCGTCACCGCCTACCCGGAGCGACTGCTCACCGGCGAGACGGTCGAACCGGCCTTCGTCATCACCAAGCCGTTCGAGCCGCTGACGCTCGCGATCGCCACCTACCAGGCGGTGACCGGCGGCGTCAGCCTGAGATGACGCACCCCCGGGAAGCCGGGGCCGACCGCCCGACCGATCGGCGACCGGCCGCTCCGTGGTGGCTAGCCGGTCGATGTTAGATTGAAATGGTAAGCGGGCGAAGGCAGGCTGCAACCGCCTGCCGGACCCGACGTTCGACCCGCGCCGCCATGCCCGGAACCGGGTCGCATCCGGACCGGTCAGCCCGTCGCGACACGCCAAACCCGAGCCCGCGGGGCGCCGCCGATCGCGCGCCTGCCCATGGAGTGGCCAATGGACTCAGTCGAGAACACCCGCGCGGCCGAGAGCATCCGACCGACGCAGGCCGCCTCGACGGTGCCGCCGCGGATCGTGCTCGCCGATGATGCAATGCCGGCAGATCGCCTCGCGTCGCTGTGGCGCGATGCGGCGGCGGCCGGGTTCGATCGGCTGCTGGTGGCGGACCTGCTGCGCGGCGTCGGTGAGCCCGGGGTTACCGGCTCGCGCCGCGAGGCCGCCGAGGCGGTGGCGTCGTTGGTCGCGGCGGTCGGCGCGAAGGTCGGCCTGCTCGACCTCGCGCTCGACCGGATCGCCGCGGACGGCGACGTCGCGCGAGACCATCCCGAGCTGTTCGCCTCGCCGGACCGCGCGCTGGCGCTCGACCCGCGCGTGGCACCGACGCCGCACCTGGCACGGCCGCGGCTGCAGGAAGCGGGCGGTTCGGCCGGCGCGGCAGCTGCATTGGGGGCGTGGTGGGGTGAGCTGATCGCCGGATGGACGCGCGCCGGCCTTGCCGGGGTGCGGCTGCGCGGCCTCGCCGCCTTGCCGCCGGGGAGCATGGCCCCGGTGCTGCGCGCTCTGCGCCAGCACGCGCCGGACGCGCTGATCATCGCCGACACCGCGGTCGTGTCGTGGTCCGATATCGCGGCGCTGCGGGGCATCGGGCTGGACGGAGTGCAGTCCTCGCTCGCCTGGTGGAACTGGCAGGACCGCTGGTTCGAGGACGAACTGGCGATGCTGCGCCTGGTGGCGCCGGTGCTGGCGCCGTTGCCGAAATCGGTGCTGGGCGAGGATACGGCGCTCGATCGCGCCCTCGGCCTGTGCATCGGGCGCGGCCTCGGCTGGATCGCCCCGCTCAGCACCGGTTCGCGCGCCGCGGCGACGCTCGCGACCCGGATCGGCGCCTATCCAGGCATTCGTCAGCTCAACGCCGCCGACGCGCCGGTGCAGCTGTGGCTGCGCGGCGACGCGTCCGACCCGCGCCGCAGCCGGCGAGCCGGGCTGCTGCTGCTCAACGCCCGGCTCGACCGGCCGGTGGCGGTCGATCCGGCCCGCTTCCTGCC
>CAXTNV010000221.1:0-3219 GCA_964245755.1 uncultured Acetobacteraceae bacterium
GGATCCTCGATCAGCAGGCGAGCCGCGTCCAGGTCGGCGTCGCTGCCGATCGCCGCCGGACAGGCCTCGCGTATCTCCAGGATGCGAGCCGCCGGCAGCGGCGAGCGGGCGCGGCGCGAGTCGGCGACGGCGCGTGCATTGTCCTGTATGCCGCCCGCGAGGTCGGCGAGCGCACGGTCGAGCGCCGCCTGGCCGAGACTGGTGCAGAGCTGCGGCATCACTCCCATGCCCTGCAGCGGCCAGCCCAGCGGCGCGATCACCCGGCTCCAGGTGACGAACAGCTCGCCGCCGTCCGGCAGCTGGGCGATCGTCTGCACCAGCCCCTTGCCCAGGGTGGCGCTGCCGACCACCACCGCGCGCCGGTGGTCGGCCAGGGCTGCGGCCATGATCTCGGCGGCGCTGGCGGTGCGGCCGTCCACCAGCACCACGATCGGGATCCCGCCGGTGAGGTCGCCGCCGCGGACGCTCCAGACATGGTTGGCCTGCGGGTCGCGGCCGCGCGTGACCACCGCGATGCCGTGATCGAGCACCAGCGCCACCGAGGTCACCGCCTGCTGCAGCAGGCCGCCGCGGTTGCCGCGCAGGTCGAAGATCAGCCCGTGCACCCGGCCCGCGACGCTTGGCCCGGGATCCGGATCCGCCTCCTGCGGCTGCATCGCCTGGTCCAGGAACTGGCTCATCTCCTGGGCGGTGCCGCTGGAGAAGCCGGTGACGCGCAGCACGACGATGTCGCCACTGGAGAAGGCGAACACCGTCTCCGGCGGCACCGGCGCCCGGGTCAAGGTCACGCTACGCGCCGCGCCGGCTCCCGCCGGGGCGATCAGCAGGACGACGAAGCTGCCCGGATCGCCGCGCAGCCAGGCGGCGATGGTGGCCTCGTCCTGGTTGCGCGTGGCACGGCCGTCGACGGCGAGCAGGCGCTGCCCGGCGGCGATGCCGGCGGCCCAGGCAGGCCCGTTCGCGTTGACCGCGCTGATCAGCGCCGCGCGGCCGGCGCGGGAGACGGTGATGCCGGCGCTGGCCTGGGCTCCTTCGCGCGCGTCGCGGTCGCTGCTCGCCGGGGCAGGTGCGATGTAGCGCGAATACGGGTCGAGATGGTTGAACAGCTCGTCGAAGAAGCTCTGGATCAGCGCCTGCTGGCCGGTGCCGCGGATCTGCGCCGAGCCGCGCCAGGCGGCGTCCGCCATTGCCACCACGACGCGCGTCCAGCCGTCGAGGTCGGCCTCCGCCGGCGCGCGCTGCGCGTGCAGCACGCCCTGCGGGGTGATCAGCCGGATCAGCGCGCCCTCCGCCTCTACGGTGAGGGCGGGATCGATCACGGTCAGGCCGTTCAGCCCCCACAGCGAGAACTGCCGGCTGCTTACCGCCTCCAGCGTGCGCGGTCGAAGGAAGTCGAGCGCCGCGCCGATCACGCTGCGCGCCGCGACGGTGTCGAAGCCACCCGGCTCGCGCGGGGCCGCCGCCTGGGTCAGCCCGGGCTGCGGCACGCAGAGCAGCACCATCACCAGGAGTACGGCGTGGACCTGCCGGCGCGGCACCGTGCCGCGGGTTGCGGTCATGGACGGCGTGCGGGGCCTCCGCGACGCGGCGCGCCGGTGCCGCGTGGGGATGCCGGCCCGGCCTCGACCGCGAACAGCAGGCCGCCGGTGACCGGCGCCGCCTCGGTCAGCCGCACCCGTATCGCCTCCGTCAGGCGGTAGCACAGCTTCGAGCGCCGACCGGTCAGAGCTTGTGCCGCCTCGTCATGCATCCACACATCGTCCGGCAGGGTGGAGACGGGAACCAGACCGCTGGCGCCGCTGTCGGCCAATGTGACGAAAAGCCCGAACCGGGTCACGCCGGAAATGCGCGCCTCGAAGCTGCAGCCGACCTTGTCCGACATATATGCAACGATGTAGCGCAGCGTCGCCTCGCGCTCGGCAGCCGCCGCGCGTCGTTCCGTCCCCGTCACGTGCGTCGCAACCGTCTCGAAGTCGGCCGCGTCCTCGAGGTGCAGGCCGCCCTCGCCGAGATGCAGCCCGGCGATCAGCGCGCGATGCACCAGAAGGTCGGCGTAGCGACGGATCGGTGAGGTGAAGTGGGCGTATTCCGGAAGTGCCAGGCCGAAATGACCGATGTTGTCCGGTGCATACTCGGCCTGGCTCTGGCTGCGCAGCACCGTCTCGTTGACCTGCGGCGCGCTCTCGGTGCCGGCGACCCGGCGCAGCACCGCGTCCAGGTCGGCCGGGCGCAGCTCGCCCGCCGGCTTGAGCTGCAGGCCGAGGCCGGCAAGGAAGTCGCGCAGCGCCTGCAGCTTCTCCGGCGAGGGTGGGGCGTGGATCCGGTACAGGCAGGGCAGCTGGCGCGAGCGCAGCTGCTGCGCCGCCGCGACGTTGGCCAGCACCATGAACTCCTCGACCAGCCGGTGGCTGTCCAGTCGCCGGCGCGGCATGATCGCGACGACATGGCCGGCAGTGTCGAGCTCGACGCGACGTTCCGGCAGGTCGAGCTCCAGCGTGCCGCGCCGGCCGCGTGCCGCCAGCAGCGCCCGGTACGCGCCGTAGAGCGAGGCGCGCAGCCCTTCCGGCACGCCCTCCAGCGCCGCGTCGTCGTCCTCCGCCAGCTGCAGCGCGGTGTAGCTCAGGCGTGCCGCGCTGCGCATCAGGCCACGGCCGAAGCGGTGCGAGAGCGGGTTGCCGTCGCGGTCGATCAGCAGTTCGACGAACAGGCAGCCGCGATCCTCGCCCGGACGCAGCGAGCACCAGCCGTTCGACAGCGCCTCCGGCAGCATCGGCACCACGCGGTCGGGAAAATATACCGAGTTGCCGCGCCTCGAGGCCTCGGCGTCGAGGGCTCCGCGCGGGCGCACGTAGTGCGCGACGTCGGCGATCGCGACGACCAGGCGCCAGCCGCGATCCTCGCCCGGCGCGGCGGGCTCGGCGAACACCGCGTCGTCGAAGTCGCGCGCATCCTCGCCGTCGATCGTGACCAGCGGCAGATGGCGCAGATCGGTGCGACCGGCGAGTGGGACCGCGCGCGCAGCCTCCGCCTCGGCGAACGCAGCGGGCGGGAACTCGTGCGGGATGTCGTGGGTGTACAGGCAGATCAGGCTGATCGAGCGGGCGTCGCCCATGCGCCCGAGCCGCTCCACCACACGTGCCGGCTTCAGCCCGTAGCCCAGCGAAGGCAGCGGCTCGGCGAGCACGATCTCGTCGGGCTCGGCGTCCAGCGTCTCGCCGG
>CAXTNV010000222.1:0-3216 GCA_964245755.1 uncultured Acetobacteraceae bacterium
ATGGACGCGATCGAGCGCTTCGCCGCCGATGTCAGCCACGAGATCAAGAACCCGCTGTCGTCGATCCGCTCAGCGATCGAGACCCTGCTGCGCATCGAGGACCTCAACCAGCAGCGCCGCCTGCTCAGCATCATCGGCGAAGACGTGCGCCGGCTGGACCGGCTGATCACCGATATCTCCGATGCCAGCCGGATCGACGCCGAGCTCTCGCGCGCGACCGCGGAGCCGGTGGCGCTGGGACCGATCCTCGCCGTTCTGGCGGAGATCCACGCCGCCACGCGGATGCCGGGCGGGCCGACCCTGGAACTGCCCGGCGAGGTGCAGGCACGTGCCCAGTCGCTGGTGGTGCTGGCGATCGAGGACCGTCTGGTGCAGGTGCTGCGCAACCTGATCGGCAACGCCGTCAGCTTCTCGCCGCCGAACGGGCGCATCACGCTGGAGGCGCTGGAGGCCGCCGGTCAGGTGGAGATCGCGGTCAGCGACGAAGGACCGGGGATCCCGGAGGGCAAGCTCGACAGCATCTTCGACCGGTTCTACTCGGAGCGTCCCGAGGGAGAGCATTTCGGGCAGCATTCCGGGCTGGGCCTGTCGATCAGCCGGCAGATCGTGGAGGCCCTCAAGGGCAGGATCATTGCGGAAAACCGCCATGACGCCCAGAACCGGGTCTGCGGGGCACGCTTCATCGTGCGGCTGCCGAAGGCGCCGGCGGTTTGAGCTGACGAACCGGGCAAGAACTGGAGCACAGGGCGGGCGACAACGAAGACCGGCCGCGTGCGTTGCGGTGCAGCACGAGAGGTGGCCAGCATGGCGTATCGTCAGACGCACGAGGAGGAGCTGATCCGGGACGAGCAGGCCGAGCGCCAGGCCACCGTCCGGACGCAGCTGCGCGAGGACACCATCGAGGTTCGGCGCCAGCGCGCGCTCTCCACCCTGTCGACCTGCCTGCTGCTGCTGAGCGTGCTCGCGATCTTCTACACGCTGTATTTCGCCAGCGACATCGTGCTGCCCTTCGTGCTGGCTGGGGTGCTCAACCTGCTGCTCAGCGGCCCGATGCGCTTCCTGCACTACCGGCTGCGGATCCCCAAGCCGCTGGCGGCGCTGTTCCTGATCCTGGTCCTGTTCGGGGTCGTGGGCGGCATCGGCGCCGCCATCTCGGTTCCTGCCTCCGGCTGGATCAGCAAGGCGCCCCAGAGCCTGCCGGCGCTGCAGGCCAAGCTCGCCTTCCTGCACGGGCCGATCGAGGCAACCCAGGGGATGGTGAAGAAGCTGCAGGGGCTGCTCGATCAGACCAGCAGCCCAGCCATACATGGGTCGCAGCAGGTGGTGCAGGTGCAGCAATCCGGCAACGGCCTGACCAGCGTCGGCTCGTCGCTGCTGATCGGCACGCGCGCATTCCTCGGCCAGATCTTCACCATGCTGCTGATGCTGTTCTTCCTGCTCTACGAGGGCGACAGCCTGCTGCGGCGCTTCATCGAGATCATGCCGACCTGGGCCGACAAGCGGCGAACGGTGCAGATCGCCTTCGAGATCGAGCGCAACGTCTCGCTCTACCTCGCCACCATCACCGGCATGAACCTGCTGGTCGGCACCGCCAACTTCATCCAGTGCTGGGCGCTGGGTCTGCCCAACCCGTTGCTTTGGGGCGTGCTCGCGTTCCTGCTGAACTACATCCCGATCCTGGGCCCGATGACCGGCGTGGTGATCTACTTCTTTGTCAGCCTGTTCAGCTTCAGCTCGGTGCTGCAGGCGCTGGTGCCGCCGGCGATCTATTTCGGCATCCACGTCATGGAAGGCGAGACCATCACCCCGATGCTGCTGGCGCGGCGCTTCACCCTGAACCCGGTCTTGGTGATGACGTCGCTGATGTTCTGGGACTGGCTCTGGGGCATACCCGGAGCCTTCCTCAGCGTGCCGTTGCTCGCCGTGTTCAAGATCGTCTGCGACCACGTGGACGCGCTTACGCCGATCGGCCACATCGTCGGCGGCGCGCCGAAGCAACTCCCGAAGTGACCGCGCGGTGGCATGTTTCACGTCAAACAGGCACAAGGCTGCTCGAGGGATCAGCATGCGGAAGGATCAGCAAATGGCAGTGGGAGTCCAGGCCTTCCGCGAGGCGATGTCCCGGCTCGGCGCCGCAGTCAACATCATCACCACCGCGGCCGTCTCGGCTCCGACCGGCTTCACCGCGTCTGCCGTCTGCTCGGTGACCGACGATCCCCCGACCCTGCTGATCTGCGTCAACCGCAAGTCCCGCTCGCGCAGCGAGATCGCGCTGGGCGCTGGCATCTGCGTCAACACGCTCGCCGCCCATCAGCAGGCGCTCGCCGCCGCCTTCGCCGGGCCGATCGAGATGGAGGAGCGCTTCACGCAGGGCAGCTGGATCAAGCTGGTGACCGGTGCACCGGTGCTGGAGGAGGCGGCTGCCTCGTTCGATTGCCGCATCTCCAACATCGTCGAGGTCGGCACGCACAGCGTGCTGTTCTGCGAGGTGCAGGCGATCCACATGGGCGATCCGCGCGAAGGCCTGGCGTATTTCGGCCGCGCCTATCACGTGCTGCCGCACGACGGCAAACCGGACGCCTGATGGCTCGGGAGCAGAGGTCGCGAAAGATCCCGAGCCTCGTCGCTCGCAGTAAAACCGCGCAGCCGGCCTATCGGAGCATGATCGGCCGGCTGTTCCCCGGCGGGCTTCCCGCGACATCAGCCTCGGGCGATGCAGCTCCCTGGCGGGCGACGAAATCCTCCAGCCAGTGGATGCTGTACTCGCCGGCGCGGAAGCCCGGATCGGCCAGGATCCGCTTGTGCAGCGGGATCACCGTCTTGATGCCGCCGATGACGAACTCGTCCAGGGCACGCTGCATGCGCGCGATCGCCTCGGCGCGGTTCGGTGCATGCACGATCAGCTTCGCGACCATGCTGTCGTAGTAGGGAGGCACGACGTACCCGGCATAGAGGGCGCTGTCGATGCGCACGCCCAGACCGCCGGGCGGATGGAACATCTCCACCCGCCCTGGCGTCGGCATGAAGCTCTCCGGATCCTCGGCGTTGATGCGGCACTCGATCGCATGGCCGGAGAAGCGGATGTCGGCCTGGGTGTAGCCGAGCGGCGCACCGGCCGCGATACGGATCTGCTCGCGCACCAGGTCAACGTTGCAGACCATCTCGGTCACGGGATGCTCGACCTGCAGCCGCGTGTTCATCTCGATGAAGGCGAAC
>CAXTNV010000223.1:0-3167 GCA_964245755.1 uncultured Acetobacteraceae bacterium
GAACTCCTCGGCCACCGCGATATCTTTGGCCGAGCTCGAACTGCGCTTCAGCGTTACCCTGTTGAGCCTGTGCGACCAACTCGGGAGGCACGGAACTATCGGCCTGCGCAGCCGGAGGTAGGAGCCCGGCCATCAATGCGACTAAACCGAAAACTACAAGGCGAAGCCTCATTTGAGTATACCCCAGCGAAGCGTCAGCCTGAGACACTTTCCCCGTCTCAATAGGGTTGCCTTTGGCATTCTGGAACGATACCGTTCCGAGGTCTAGACCTTTCCGGAACAAGATGGCCGCCTACGGCTATGCCCGCGTGTCCACGCTGGACCAGGACCTGACCGCGCAGCGGCAGGCCCTGCGGGCGGCTGGCTGCGGGGTGATCCGCGCCGAGAAGGCCAGCGGCAGCCGGCGCGATGGCCGGACCGAGCTGCAGGTGCTGCTCGACTTCGTGCAGTCAGGCGACACCCTGGTCATCACCCGCATCGACCGTCTGGCCCGCTCGATGAAGGACCTGCAGGACATCGTGCACGAGCTGAAAGGCCGCGGCGTGACGTTGCGAGCGACTGAACAGCCGGTAGACACCAGCACGGCGGCAGGCAAGGCGTTCCTGGACATGCTGGGGGTGTTCGCCGAGTTTGAGACCAACCTGCGCCGCGAGCGTCAGCTGGAAGGCATTGCCCTGGCCAAGGCGCGTGGCGTCTACCGCGGCCGCAAACCCAATATCGATACGGTCGAGATCAAGCGACTGCGCGAGCAGGATGGCCTGGGACCAACCGCGATCGCCCGCCAGCTTGGCATCGGGCGGGCGTCGGTCTACCGGGCTCTTGGGAGCCCATGATGACGGCGGGCGTCGCTGTGCCGATCGAGGCGCTCGCGATGCTCCGCCGCCGGCTGGCCGCACTTCCAGCCCGACATCCGCAGCGCGGGCCGCTGCTGTCCTCGACCGCCGAGCTCTACGGCGTTAGCCGGGCGACGTTGTACCGGCTGCTCCGCGGCGAGCGCCGACCTCGCGATACGCAGCGCGGCGACCGCGGCACCTCGCGTGTTATGCCGGCGACCGAGATCGAACGCTGGTGCGAGATCATCGCCGCCATGAAGGTCCGCACCACCAACCGCAAGGGCCGCCACCCCTCGACCGTCCGCATTCTGCAGCTCCTCGTCGGGCACGGCGTCGAGACGCCCGACGGCCTACAGAGGCTGCCGCCGGGTCGGCTGACCGCCTCCACGATCAACCGGCACATGCGCCGCCTCGGCTACGACCGCGACCGCATGACGCGCCAGCCGCCGGCGGTGCGGTTCCAGGCCGAGCGGTCGAACGCGCTGTGGCACTTCGACATGAGCCCGTCCGACCTCAAGCAGCTGGCGACGCCGTCCTGGGTCGACCCCGACCGGGCCGGCGCACCGACCCTGATGCTGTTCAGCGTCGTGGATGACCGCTCGGGCGTCGCCTGGCAGGAGTATCGCTGCGTCTACGGCGAGGACGTCGAGTCGGCATCGACTGCCGGCTGACGGTAGCGGGCGTCGCCTACGAGATCGACTCCGAGCTTGCCGGCGAGACGGTGTTGGTCTGGTGGGGGCTGTTCGACCAGGAGCTCTGGGTCGAGCATGGCGAGGAGCGGTTCGGGCCCTTTCATCCGGTCGGTGGCCCGGTCTCGCTGCACCGCTATCGCCGGCACCGCAAGAGCCGGCGCGAGGTCCGCGCCGACCGGGTTGGCGACCTGGCTCAGCAGCTCGTGCTGCCACGCTCCGCCCTCTCGGGGGAAGACGACGTCGTGCTGATCGGAACCGTATCGACGGCCGCAGAGCATGTGTCTATGCGTCCGTTCCGCGATCCCGATCCGTTCCAGGAGCTGAACTTCCCGACGCCGCTGGCGGCCAAGCGCGCGATCGCCGACGAGATCAGGCTGCCGCTCGGCATGCTGTCGGACGACGACCGCGGGTTCATCGACGCGCTCGTGGCCCGCACGCTGTCACGGCCCGAGCTGATTGCCGCGGTGCGCGACCGCTTTCCGCAGGGCCGCAAGGGAGGCGTCGGATGCTGACCGAGGTCATGCGCTACTACCGCCTCGCCCGGCCGCCGGTCGACGCTGGCTTCTACGAAACCGAGCACCATGCACAGGTGTCACGTGACATCCGGGCCGCGATCATGGGCGGCCGCCTGATCGCGCTGACCGCCGTCATCGGATCGGGCAAGACGATCCTGTCGCGGCGCCTCCGTGCCGACCTCGAGCGGGAAGGCCGGGTCATCGTGTCGCGGTCGCTGTCGGTCGAGAAGGCCAAGATCACCGTGCCGCTGCTGATCTCGGCGCTGTTCTACGACCTGACGCCGGAGAAGACGGTGACGATCTCCAGCCAGAGCGAGCGGCGCGAGCGCGACCTGCAGGAGCTGTTCCGACGCGCCAAGAAGCCGGTCGCGCTGTTCATCGACGACGCCCACGACCTGCACCCGAAGACCCTGGTCGCCCTGAAGCGACTGACCGAGGTCGTGGTCGAGGGCGGCGGCCAGCTTTCCGTCGTGCTGGTCGGCCACCCGAAGCTGAAGAACGATCTGCGGCGGCCGCAGATGGAGGAGATCGGCGACCGCACCACCGTGTTCGAGTTCGGCGGCCTGCGCGACCACCAGCGCGACTACGTGGACTGGGTGCTCAGGAGCAGTCTGGAGGAGGGCGTCACGCCGGAGGACGTCATCACCGACGCGGCCGCGACCCGCTTGGCGGCCAAGCTGAAGACCCCGCTGCAAATCAGCCAGCACCTGGTGCGGGCATTCGAGGCCGGGTTCGAGGTCGGCGCCAAGCCGGTCGACGAGACCGTGGCCGAGGCCGTGCTGTCGCTGCAGATCGACGACCTGGAGCCCCGCCTGACCCGGAACGGCTACGACATCCGCAACCTGGTCGAGCAGTTCGATGCCAAGCCAGCCGAGATCCGCCGCCTGCTGCGCGGCGACCTAGAGCCGGCGCGCTCCCGCGAGCTCATGGACGAGATGCGTGCCGCTGGCTTGCCGACCTGATCACGGCCACCCTGCGCCATAGCCCGACTATTGTGCGTCCGTCTCACCGAGCGTGCGCTGTGTCTCATCGATCGTGCGTCAAACGTGCCTGTCCGTCTCACGTAATGTGCGTCGAAACGGCCCATCTGTTGCGCGTCTGGGCGTACATCATTGCGCGTCGCTACA
>CAXTNV010000224.1:0-3144 GCA_964245755.1 uncultured Acetobacteraceae bacterium
GGCGCGAGATGCGGCGGGGTGCGGCCGGGGGGGCGGTGCTGCTGCACCGCGCGACCGTGGCCGCGGTCGTCGAGGCGCCGGCCCTGATCCCGGCGCTGCGTACGCCGCCGCCCCGTCGGCCGCCGCCCCCCCCGGAGGCGGAGCTGGTCATGGTCAAGCAGGATACGCCGAACGTCGGCGGTTCGCCGCCACCGCCGCGAACGCCGCCTCCGGCGCCCAGGGCGGCACCCGAGCAGGCGCAGCATGGCGGTGGCGGCTCGAAGGCGCTGGACGCGCCGCAGGGACCGCCGGTGCCGCCGCCGGCCGACACCTCGGCGCCGGATCCGGGAAGCGCGCAGGCCGGCCGCATGCCGCAGGCGGCATCGCCGCCGGCGCCGCCGGCTTCGCCGATGCAGGTCAATCTCGACCTGGATGGCCAACCGGGCTGGGGACTGGTCGACCAGCGCACCATCGCCGCCTCGCCGGACGATCGCTACATCAACAAGCCGGCCCCCTATCCGCGATCGGCGGCGCTGCGCGGCGAGGAGGGCACGGTGTACCTGAGCACGCTGGTGGCGCCCGACGGACACCCGATCGCGGTGCAGATCGAACGCAGCTCCGGCTATCCGGATCTCGACCGTGCAGCCCGCAACGCGATCGCCGGCTGGCACTTCCGGCCGGCGATCCAGGACGGGCAGCCGGTGCAGTCCGAGATGCGCGAAGCCTATCATTTCACGATCGGCCGCTAGCTGCGGCACGCGCTGGCAACGGCACCCGCCCCCCCAGCTCGGTTCGCGCGCGTCATGAGGTAGCGGCGGCCGGTGCAGGTTTGACAGGTGGCGAGGCGCCGTCCATGTCTCACCGATGCCGGATGGTAATGGTCCGATCGACTCCCTGCCCGTGCTGCTGGGCGACCCGGTGGTGCTGTGCGACGGCGTCCTGCAGCTCCGCCGCAGCAGCGAGGCGGAGGTGCCGCTGCTCGGGCCGCTGTTCAGCGCGCCAGGCGAGACCATCACCGCCTTCGTGCCGGGCTGGCGTGCCACGCTGCTCTATTCCGGGCTTGCACCGTTCCTGATCCTCGAGTTCCGCCATCACGACGGCGCCCGCGCCGCCTGGCTGCTCGATGGCGGCCTCTGCCGGCTCGGCGACAAGTTCACCGACCTCTCGGCCGCGCAGGCGCAGGCGCTGCGTGGCCGTGCGGCCGCGCCGCTGCGCCGGATGGTGATGGACATCCTGATGCGCCCGATGCCGGTGCTGTCGCGCGAGGCGCAGGCGTTCGCGCGGGTGCACGACGTGCTGCGCATCGCCATCGCGGAGTCCGGCGGCGACGCGGTGCTGCCGGTGCCGCGGGCGCTGCTGATCGACGAGATGCCGCAGGGCGTCCCCTTCACCGCGCTGTTCGGCGGCGCGGCGGCGGTGGCGCTTTCGCGGGAGCAGCTGCGCGCCGGACTCGCGATGGCCTTCGAGGACCGCTTGGTCGCCGCCACCAGGGACGGCATGCTGTCCTGGCCCAGCCCGGTCGACGGACACCCGCTGCGCTGCCAGGGGTGCCTGTATTTCGACGATTTCCGCTTCGCCTACCGCTTCGCCGACATCAGCGCGGGTCTCGCCTTCTACGTCATCGCCGCCGACCACTACTGCAAGGCGCTCGCGGTCTACGTGCCGCAGCTCGACCTGCTGGTGGTGCGCGACGCGTGGTGCCGCCACCTGCTGGAGGTGTATTTCCCTCCCGATCTCGCGCGCTGGTTCATCAACCAGGCAGCCCTGAACGGCCCGCTGCTGGTACCCTACCTGGTGCGCGGCGCACGACGCATCGCCAGCGTGATGCGCGGGCAGCCCGGCACCCACCTGGGCCATCAGCTCTGGAACGAGCTTTCCGGGATCGAGTACCTGCTGACCGGCGCGCAAGGCGAGCAGATCCCGGAATGGATCATCCCCGGCGCGCAGGACGGGGTCGAGCTGTGGGGCAGGGTGGAGGCGCTGTTCCCGGAGCTGCGCCGCCGGGTCAAGCGCGACCTGCGCCACGGCAGCGAGGTGATGCCCTACGTCTACACGCAGGGGATCTGCGCGGTGCGCGTCACCAGCGAGCGGGTCTCGGCGGAGCTGCGGCGCCGGCTGCAGCGTATCACCCAGACCGATCCGGTCTGGAGCGGCATACGCGAGCAGGCCGAACGGTCGCGGGCGCGCGACGCGCCGGTGATCGTGCTGGGGCTGCGGGTCGAGAACCGCACGCTGGTCGACATCACCGGCTTCTTCCGAGACGTGATCCGCCTGGTGGCGCGGTCCTGGCCGGGTGCCACGCTGGTGATCGACGGCCACAACGCGCGCGAGACCGCCGCGGGCGGTCGCGGGCCCGACGGCGCCGAGGCGGTGATCGAGAGCCACGGGGAGTCGCTGGCGCTGCACGCGCCGCTGCAGGTCGAGCGCGAGATCGCGAGCCGGCTGCGCGTGCTGTGTGCGGATCTGGACGTCACCATCCTCGACACCCTGGGCGCCAGCATGGCCGCAAGCCTGTCCTGGGCGCTGCTGTGCGACTGCTTCCTGTCGGTGTGGGGGGCGAGCCTGGCGAAGTTCCGCTGGGTCTGCAACAAGCCCGGCCTGGTGGTCAGCAGCCAGGCCAACCTGCTGCACCGCGACGACCTGCACATCTACGACTCCACCCGCACGATGGAGGCGCCAACCACGCTGCTGTTCGCAGATCCGGCCTCTGTGGTCGACGATCCGCAGGCGCCGCGGCTGGTGCCGGTGTCGCTCGACAACCCTTTCTTCGCCAATTTCCGTGTCGACCACGCCCGCGTGCTGGGGCAGTTCCGCGACCTGCTGGAGCAGGTGATGGCCGCGCGCGGCGGCCGGACGCCCTGAGGCGACGCGTCCCGGCGGATCCGGTTTCCCCCCGGCGTCGTGTTGTGCCTACAGTGCGGAAAGCGAAACGTTAGGCAACGGCATGGTCTCCAAGGTCGCGATCATCGGTGCCGGCTGGTACGGCTGCCATATCGGCTCGTCGCTGAAGATGCTCGGCTTCGACGTGACCGTGTTCGAGCAGCATGCCCGGCCGCTGCACGAAGCCTCCGGCAACAACCAGTTTCGGCTGCACCTGGGGTTCCACTATCCGCGACATCACGGCACCCGGGTGCAGTCGCGCGACGGCTTCATGCGCTTCATGGA
>CAXTNV010000225.1:0-916 GCA_964245755.1 uncultured Acetobacteraceae bacterium
GCACCATGGCGCCGGGCGATCAGGCGCTAGTGCAGCCCGAGCACGTCCGCCATGCCGTAGAGGCCGGGTGGCCGGCCGATCACCCAGCGTGCGGCTCGCACCGCGCCGGCGGCGAAGACGCGTCGGTCGAAGGCGCGGTGGGCGAGGGCGATCTGCTCGCCTTCCGCGGTCATCAGCAGAGTGTGCTCGCCCACGATCTGGCCGCCACGCAAGGCGGCGAAGCCGATGGCGCCCGGCTGCCTCGTCCCCGTCTGTCCGTGCCGACCAAGCTCGCGCACCACCGCCTCGTCGCCTCGGCCGACTTGGACCGCGCGGCCCATCGCGAGCGCAGTGCCGGAAGGCGCGTCAACCTTCTGGCGATGATGCATCTCCAGTATCTCGGCGTCGTATTCCGCGGCCGGAAGTGCTGCGCCCAGGCGCGCCGCCAGGTTCAGCACCAGGGCGACGCCGGGGGAGAAGTTGGCGGCCTGCACTACCGCGATGTCACGCGCCGCCTGCTCGACCGCATGCTGCGAAGGCGCGGAGAGTCCGGTCGTACCCAGCACCCAGGCGCAGGCGGAACCGGCGAGCAGGACCGCGTGCGTCGCCGTGGCGTCGGCATGGGTGAAATCTATCACCACCTCGGCATCTGCGGCGAGCGCACCGACATCCGCGTAGAGCCTCGGCGCGAATGCCGCCGGCGCCGGTGCGCCGGGCTTGCGGGTGCCGCCAATCAATGTGCCGCCGGCACGTTCTATCTCCTCGGCGAGGAGACCGCCGACCCTGCCGGAGATCCCGGCGATGCCTAGCCGCATGAGCGGAAGCGCACGCCATTGAAGCGGTGGCGCGACCAGAATGGTCGCGCCCCAGCCGTCCCTCCGTGGCCCGGGGTGGGGGGGCACGTCCCCACGCACAAGGACCGAAAAAACGCGCCCCC
>CAXTNV010000225.1:926-3072 GCA_964245755.1 uncultured Acetobacteraceae bacterium
GGTTGTGGCCGACGAGAACTCCAGCGTGACGGAGCCTGCCCCGACGCGCCCGCCTTTGCCGGGGGGGCGCCACCATACGGCCCCCGCCACTGCCTTCCGTCCGTGGCACGGGTTGGGGGGGAACGTCACCACGAACATGGACCTAACTATCGCGCGCGCACCGTGCTTTCAACAACACAGTCAAGTGCAGCTGGCGGCTCACGCGAACGCTATCAAGACACCGTGGCTCAAAAACCACGGCGGTGCCGCCTCTCAGCTCTTGCCTTCGAAGAAGTCGCGCACCTTGCCGAAGAAGCCCTCGCTCTCCGGGCTGGTCTTGCCGTGCTCGTTGCTCTCGACCTCGAACTCCTCCATCAGCTCGCGCTGGCGCTTGCTCAGGTGCTGCGGCGTCTCCACCGCCACCTGGATGTACATGTCGCCGCGCGCCGCCGATCGCAGCACCGAGAACCCCTTGGAGCGTAGCCTGAACTGCTCGCCGGTCTGGGTACCGGCGGGGATCTTGACCCGGGTGCGGCTGCCGTCGATCACCGGAACCTCGACTTCCGCACCCAGTGCCGCCTGGCTCATGCGCAACGGCACCCGGCAATAGATGTTGGCGCCGTCGCGTTGGAAGATCTCGTGCGCGCGCACGCCGACATGCACGTATAGGTCGCCGGGCGGAACGCCGGCGCCGCCGGCTTCGCCCTCGCCGGCGAGGCGGATGCGCGTGCCGTCCTCGACGCCGCCCGGCACCTGGACGCTGAGGTTGCGCTCGCGCTCGACGGTGCCGGCACCGTGGCAGACCTTGCACGGATTGCGCACGACCCGGCCGGCGCCGCCGCAGGTCGGGCAGGCACGCTCGACCAGAAAGAAGCCTTGCTGAGCGCGCACCTTGCCGGCACCGTGACAGGTCGGGCAGGTTTCGGCGGCGCGGTCCTTGCTCTCCGACCCGGAGCCAGCGCAGGCGTCGCACTGCACCCGGCTCGGCACGCGCAACGGCACCTTGATGCCGGTGAAGGCGTCGGTCAGGCTGATCTCGACCTGCGCGCGCACGTCCGCGCCGGCACGCTGCCGGCCGCCGCCGCCGCGGCGACCGCCCATCATGTCGCCGAACACCTGATCGAAGATGTCACCGAGGCCGCCGCCGCCGCCGAAGTCGAAACCGCCCGGGGCGCCGCCGCCGTTCTCGAACGCTGCGTGACCGAAACGGTCATAGGCCGCCCGCTTCTGGTCGTCCTTCAGCACGTCGTAGGCTTCGTTCAGTTCCTTGAACCGGGCTTCCGCCGCCTTGTCACCCGGATTGCGGTCCGGGTGGTACTTCATCGCGAGCTTGCGATACGCCTTCTTCAGCGTGTCCGCCGAGGCATCCCGGGCGGCCTCCAGGGTCGCGTAATAATCCTGCTTGGCCATCTGTTCCTCATCGGCGGGTCATCCGCATCCCGCCCGGGCACGCGGATCCGTCATGAAGCCGTAGCACCCGCCGCAATCCGAAGCGCGGGCGCGCCATGAGCCATCCGACGCGCCCCGCGAGGCCGGGCGCGCCGGAAGCCGTCGATCAGGCCGACTTCTTCTTGTCGTCGATGTCTTCGAAGTCGGCATCGACCACCCGCTCGCCGCCCGCGCCTGCGGAGGCGCCACCGGGAGCACCACCAGGGGTGCCGCCCGACGCGGCGCTGCCCGCCGCCTCGGCCTTGTACATGGCCTCCCCGATCTTCATTGCGACCTGACTGAGATGATCCGACGCAGCCTTGATCGCGGCCAGATCGCTGCCGCCGATCGCGGTGCGGGTGGTGGCGATCGCCGCCTCCGCCTCGCTCCGGGCGGCGGCGGCAACCTTGTCCCCGCCTTCGGAGAGCGTCTTCTCGACCTGATGCACCAGGCCCTCGGCCTGATTGCGCGCCTCGACCGCCGCGCGCTTGGCCTTGTCGGCCTCCGCATTGACCTCAGCCTCACGCACCATCCGCTCGATGTCGGTGTCGGACAGGCCGCCCGAGGCCTGGATGCGTATCTGCTGCTCCTTGCCGGATGCCTTGTCCTTGGCGGACACGGAAACGATTCCGTTCGCGTCGATGTCGAAGGTGACCTCGATCTGCGGCACGCCGCGCGGCGCAGGCGGGATGCCCATCAGGTCGAACTGCCCGAGCATCTTGTTGTCGGCCGCCATCTC
>CAXTNV010000226.1:0-3030 GCA_964245755.1 uncultured Acetobacteraceae bacterium
GCGACAGGCGCACGCCGGTCATCACGTTGGTCTCGAAGAACCGCATCCAGTCGGCATCCGGGATCTCGGCGAACGGCTTCGGCTCGAAGATGCCCATGTTGTTGACCACGATGTCGGAGCACCCGGCCTGCGCCGCCAGCGACGCGCAGCCCTCGGCGGTGGCAAGGTCCGCGGCGATGCCGGCCACGCTCGCGGCGGGGGTCTGCGCCAGCTCGGCGGCGACCGCCTCGCGCACGCGCTGCTCGCTGCGGCCGTTCAGCGTGACCGCGGCGCCGGCGGGGCCCCGGCGATGCCCTGGGCGATGGCGAGCCCGATCCCGGCGGTGGAGCCGGTCACGATCGCGTGGCGGCCGGACAGGTCGATCCTCATGCTGGCGGCATCGTCATCGGGGGCGCTCCCGCGGTGGCTCGGTCGCAACGCCGATCGCAGCTCCGGGTTGGCCGCGGAACCGCCTCAGCGTGCGAGCAGCCGGGTCGCGATTGACGCCCACTCCTCGGCGAGCGGGATCGTCGGCGGCTTATGCCCGGCGCGCCGGTACCAGTAGCCGGCATTGGCGTCGTCGCCCTCCTGGCGGTGCAGGTAGGCGTGCACCCAGTCGCAGCCCGGGTCGCCTTCGCGCTGCTGCGCGCAGCCATGCGCCCGGTCCCACTCGCCCTTGCCGGCCCACCACAGGCCCTGCAAGGCGAGGTCGCACGCCTGCGGCGGCGCTGCCGCGGGCAGGCTGCGGCTGAATTCCTCGAGCGTCATCGCGCGTTCCTCCGGCTCGCATAGCCGCGGCGCAGGATATCGCGCCCGAGCCGGCGGCGACATCCTGCCGCGGCCGGCAGATCGTCTATGACGTCCGGACGCCAGCCGGTATGACGGGGCGACACAGAGGAGCCCGCATCATGCCGGACGGCGCACTGGATCGCCTGGACCCGCGGCCGGCCGACGCCGGCCTGCGCCACGACTGGAGCCGCGACGAGATCGCCGCCCTGATCGCCCTGCCCTTCCCCGAGCTGCTGTTCCGCGCCCAGGCCGTGCATCGCGCTCGCTTCGATCCGTCCGCGGTGCAGATATCGACGCTGCTCTCGATCAAGACCGGCGGCTGTCCGGAGGATTGCGGCTACTGCTCGCAGAGCGTGCATCACGCCTCGGGGCTCAAGGCGAGCAAGCTGATGGCGGTCGAGGCGGTGCTGGCGGAGGCGGATGCCGCGAAGCGGGCCGGCGCCAGCCGCTTCTGCATGGGCGCCGCCTGGCGCTCGCCCAAGGACCAGGACCTCGATGCGGTCTGCGCCATGGTCGAGGGCGTGCGCGCGCTCGGGCTGGAGAGCTGCGTGACCCTGGGCATGCTCAGCGCCGGCCAGGCCGGACGGCTGCGCGCGGCCGGACTCGACTACTACAACCACAACCTCGACACCTCGCCCGAGCATTACGGGCAGGTGATCAGCACCCGCACCTACCAGGACCGGCTGGACACGCTGGCGCACGTGCGCGACGCCGGCATCCATGTCTGCTGCGGCGGCATCATCGGCCTGGGCGAGAGCGGGGAGGATCGCGCAGCGCTGCTCGCCACTCTCGCCTGCCTGCCGGTGCATCCCGAGAGCGTGCCGATCAACCTGCTGGTGCGGGTGGGCGGCACCCGGCTCGCCGATGCCGCCGCGGTGGATGCGGTCGACTTCGTGCGCGTCATCGCCGCAGCGCGCATCACCATGCCGCGCAGCATGGTGCGTCTGTCGGCCGGGCGCGAGAGCCTGAGCGACGAGGCGCAGGCGCTGTGCTTCCTCGCCGGCGCGAACTCGATCTTCTACGGGCCGAAGCTGCTGACCACGCCGAACGCCGCGCAGGGCCGCGACATGGCGCTGCTGGACCGGCTCGGCATGCACGCGATGTCGGCCGGCGGAAAAGGCGACGCCGCCTGACCCCCCGAGATCCGGGCTTGCGCCGCGCCGCGGTCGGGACGACATCGCGATCATGTCGTACGCGGTGAAGGAGATATTCGCGACCCTGCAGGGCGAGGGTGCGCAGGTCGGCCGGGCGTCGGTGTTCTGCCGCTTCGCCGGCTGCAACCTGTGGTCCGGGCGCGAGGCCGACCGCGCCGACGCCGCCTGCCGCTTCTGCGACACCGACTTCGTCGGCATCGACGGCGAGGGCGGCGGCCGCTTCGACGGCGCCGAGGCACTCGCCGAGGCGATCGTCTCGTGCTGGCGCGGCGGTCCGGAGCGACGGCTGGTGGTGTTCACCGGCGGCGAGCCGCTGCTGCAGCTCGACGCCGCACTGATCGGCGCGGTGCATGCGCGCGGCTTCGCGGTCGCGGTGGAGACCAACGGCACGCTGGAGGCGCCCGTCGACCTGGACTGGAACGGCCTGGACTGGATCTGCGTCAGCCCGAAGGCGGGCGCGCCGCTGCGGCAGCGCCGGGGCACCGAGCTCAAGCTGGTGTTCCCGCAGGCGGGGCTCGATCCGGCGGCGCTGGAGCAGCTGGAGTTCGGCCACTTCTTCCTGCAGCCGATGGACGGACCCGAGCAGGCCGCGAACACGCGTGCCGCGGTGTCGTACTGCCTGGCCCACCCGCGGTGGCGGCTCAGCGTGCAGGCGCACAAGATGATCGGGATCGCCTGACATGGCCGCGAGCCTGAGCGGCGGCGAGGCCGCCCTGGTGCTGTTCTCCGGCGGCCAGGACTCCGCGACCTGCCTGGCCTGGGCGCTCGATCGCTTCGCGCGGGTGGAGACGCTCGGCTTCGCCTACGGCCAGCGCCACGCCGTCGAGCTGGAGTGCCGTGCCGCGGTGCGCGACGGTCTGGTTGCCCTGCGTCCGGAGTGGGCGGCGCGGCTTGGTGAGGACCACACGCTGGAGCTGGAGACGCTCGGCCGGCTGTCGGAAACCGCGCTGACCCGCGACGCCGAGATCACGCTCGACGCCGGCGGCCTGCCCAGCACCTTCGTGCCGGGGCGCAACCTGCTGTTCCTGACCTTCGCTGCCGCACTCGCGGTGCGCCGCGGCGTGCGCCACCTGGTCGGCGGCATGTGCGAGACCGACTATTCCGGCTA
>CAXTNV010000227.1:0-3019 GCA_964245755.1 uncultured Acetobacteraceae bacterium
CCGGGGCGGACGTGGCGGAGCAGGCGGGGGGCAGTACTGCGTGTCCGGCGTGCGGACCAGCTTGGCGTCACGAGGATGGCGGGCGAGCACGGCGTCCTCGTCGCGCAGCCGCACGTCGACGCTGTACACCAGGCTGATGGCGCCGCGCCGCCGCGCATCGTGGCCGCGCCGGGCAATGCGCAGCGAAAGCAGCGCGTCGGGCGCCACGCCGAGCCGCGTGACCGCCGCCCGTTGCAGCGCATCCGCCGGATGGTCGAGCGGCAGCTTGAGTTCGTTCAGTCGCAGCATGGGGGTCTGTAGCCCGCTCGGTCAGCGTTCGCCACCCCGGTCGCCTCCGGAGCGCGGTGCGGTGTCGCGCCCGGTCGTGCTACCATGGTGCCCCCCGATCCCGTATCGAGGCGGCGGGGAAGATCCGGAACGGCGACGCCATGACCCACGAGCACACGGATCACGGGCATGCGCACGCCCCCGGCCACGCGCACGGCCCGGGCCACGCTCACCACCACGCGCCCGCGGACTTCGGACGCGCCTTTGCCATCGGCATCGCCCTGAACCTCGCCTACGTGCTGGCCGAGGCGGCGTGCGGCGTGGTCGCGCATTCGCTGTCGCTGTTCGCCGATGCGGGACACAATTTCGGCGACGTGCTGGCGCTGGCCGCCGCCTGGGTCGCGCAGCGGCTCGGCAGCCGGCAGCCCTCGGGGCGGTTCACCTACGGCCTGCGGCGCTGCTCGATCCTGTCCGCGCTCGGCAACGCGATCCTCCTGCTGGTGATCACCGGGGGCATCGCCTGGGAGGCGGTGCGTCGGATGCTCGAGCCGGCACCGGTGGCGGGGCGGCTGGTCATCCTGGCCGCCTCCGCCGGCATCGCGGTCAACGGCGTCACCGCGCTGCTGTTCGCGCGCGGCCGCCACGGCGACGTCAACCTGCGCGGCGCCTTCCTGCACATGGCGGCGGACGCGGCGATGGCGTGCACGGTGGTGCTGGCGGGCGTGCTGATCTGGTGCACCGGCTGGCGCTGGATCGATCCCGCGACCAGCCTGGTGGTAGCGGTGGTGATCGTCGCCGGCACCTGGTCGCTGCTGCGCCACTCGCTCGACCTGGCGCTGGACGCGGTGCCGCCGGGGATAGATCGTCATGCGGTGGAGGGTTTCCTGCGCGGGCTGCCAGGGGTGATCGACCTGCACGACCTGCATATCTGGGGCATGTCGACCACGGAGACCGCGCTGACGGCGCATCTGGTGCGGCCGCACCTGCCGACCGACGACGCCTGGCTGCACCGTGCCGCCGAAGAGCTGCGCCGACACTACGGCATCGGCCACGCCACCTTCCAGATCGAGCACGGCCAGGACGGTCCCTGCGCGCTGGCGCTGGCCGGCGCCGTCTGAGCCCGGTCCTTGAGCCTCGTCCTCCGGCTCGGCTGGGGCAGCGTCGTCGTCAGCCTGGCGGCGCTTTCGCTCAAGTACGCCGCCTACGCCGTCACCGGCAGCGTGGCGCTGTACTCCGACGCCATCGAGTGCATCATCAACGTGGTGGCGGCAATCGCGGCCCTGCTGGCGCTCTCGGTCAGCGCGCGTCCGGCCGACGCCAACCATCCATACGGGCACAACAAGGCCGAGTATCTCTCGGCCGTGGTGGAAGGCACGATGGTGCTGCTGACCGCCTCGGCGATCGCGGCCCAGGCCTGGATCGGCTGGCACCACCCGCATGTGCCGAGCGCGCCGCTGCTCGGCATCGGGCTCAACGCCGCGGCGGGCCTGCTGAACTGGGGGTGGGCGGTGGCGCTGGTCCGGGTCGGACGCACGCGCCGCTCGCCGGCGCTGGCGGCCGGCGGCCAGCACGTGATGTCCGACGTCTGGAGCTCCGCCGGCCTGCTGGCCGGTTTCGCGCTGGTGCCGCTGACCGGCTGGCTGTGGCTGGACGCGGTGCTCGCGGCACTGGTGGCGGTGAACATCCTGCGCGTCGGCTTCGAGATGGTGCGCCGCTCGATCGGCGGGCTGATGGACGAGGTGGTCGACCAGGAGGCGGTCGGCGAGATCCGTCGCGTCATCTCCGAGAACGCGGACGGCGCCATCGAGGCGCACGACGTGCGCACGCGCAGCGTCGGCTCGATGACCTTCATCGAGTTCCACCTGGTGGTTCCGGGACACATGGCGGTGCAGACCGCGCACGACATCTGCGACCGCATCGAGCTGGCGCTGCGCCACGAGCTCGGCGAGGCGCTGATCAACATCCATGTCGAGCCGGAACAGAAGGCCAAGCACAAGGGCGTGGTGGTGCTACCGTAGGTCATGGCCATCCGACTTCGGCGGCCCGATGCGTAGAACCCGTACGGCCGGCAGGAGTTCGACCTTGGAGAACATCGTCGGAGCCCGTCCCTGCTTCATCGAGAAGGGCGCCTGGGCATCGGCACAGGGCGCTGACCCCGCCAGGCTCTTCGGGAGCAGGACCACTTGGCTGCCTGCGTTCAGGATCAGGCAGCCGCACTCCGGCAAAGCAGGCTGGTTCGCTATGCCGGGTGCTGGCGCCAATAGGACCGAGACCGGCAGGCCGCCGCCGGCACCGAGCAGACGAAGCGTGCCCGCGCCGACACTCCGCGGGAACAGGAAGGCAGGCAGCAGCACCGCGAGAGCCACGAGCCCGACCACCACGCTTGTCTGGTTCGGCATCGAGGTCAGCACTGCGTACAGCGCCGCCATCATCAGGATCAGGCTCAGCCAGCAGATGTCGCCTCGGGCACCCAGTGGGCCGCGATCGATGCCGAACAGGTGCACTATCGGGAGCAGGACGATCAGCGACCAGAACAGGCCGAGGATGGCGTTGCGGATCGAGAAGATTGCGATCTCCGGCCACGCGAACTCGGAAGGCATCCCTTCGACCGCATCCTGGACGGTGCGCCCAGCACGCGCTCGACGTGCTTGCCACAGGCCGAAGCCGGAGCCGATCAGCACGAACAGGCCCATAGGAAGGAGCATGACCAAGAAACCGAGTTTCTCACGGGACAGGTAGACTACGTAGCCCA
>CAXTNV010000228.1:0-2993 GCA_964245755.1 uncultured Acetobacteraceae bacterium
GCAGGCTGCAGGCGCGCCCGACCCAGTCGTTCAGCTCACGCCCGCGGAAGAACGCCCCGTGCCCGGAATCATGGTGGATGATGAAGATCCGGCCCCTCAGCCCGGCTGCCGGGCCGGCGCGCGCCAGGACGCCCGGCGAGCGCGCGCCCGGCACGCGTCCCTGCTGCAACCTGCTCGGTCCGACCGCACTCGGCTTCCGCCACCGCGACGACCTGCGCGAGATCCGCACCCTGCTCGAACGGCTCGGCGTCGATGTGAGCGTGGTGGCGCCGCTGCAGGCGAGCCCCGCCGACCTCGCCCGGCTGGGGGAGGCCGACTTCAACGTCGTGCTGTATCCCGAGATCGCCGACCTCGCGGCGCGCTGGCTGGAGCGGCAGTTCGGCCAGCCGACCGTGCGCACGGTGCCGATCGGTGTCGGCGCGACGCGGGAGTTCGTCGCCGAGGTGGCGCGGGTGGCCAAACTCGATGCGGCAGCGATCGAGCAGCACTCGAACCTGCCCTGGTACTCGCGCTCGGTGGACTCCACCTACCTGACCGGCAAGCGCGTGTTCATCTTCGGCGACGCGACGCACGCGATCGCCGCCGCCCGCGTCGCCTCGGAAGAGCTCGGCTTCACGGTGGTGGGCCTGGGCTGCTACAGCCGCGAGTTCGCCCGCGAGATCCGCGCCGCCGCCGCGGGCTACGGTGTCGAGGCGCTGATCACCGACGACTACCTCGAGGTCGAGGCGCAGATCACGGCACTGCAGCCGGAGCTGGTGCTCGGCACTCAGATGGAGCGGCACGTCGCCAAGCGCCTCGGCATGCCGTGCGCGGTGATCTCGGCACCGGTGCACGTGCAGGACTTCCCTGCCCGCTTCTCGCCGCAGATGGGCTTCGAGGGTGCGAACGTGCTGTTCGACACCTGGGTGCATCCGCTGATGATGGGCCTGGAAGAGCACCTGCTCGGCATGTTCCGCGAGGATTTCGAGTTCACCCCCGACGCGGCGCCCTCGCATCTCGCCGTCCACCCGGACGCGGCGCCGGCGCCGACATCGGGTGGGGTGACCTCGGATGCCGCCGCCGCCGGCACGACGAGCTGGGCGCCGGATGCGGAGCGCGAGCTCGGACGGATCCCGTTCTTCGTGCGTGGCAAGGCGCGCCGCAACACCGAGCAGTTTGCACGCGAGCAGGGGCTCGCCACGATCACCGTCGAGGCACTGTACGATGCAAAAGCGCATTTCGCCCGCTGAGATGGTCCCGCTTCGCGTCGTCATCGTGACGATGGACAGCCACCTGAGCCAGGCCGCATCGGCCGCGCACGCCACGCTGCGCCGCGAGATGCCTGGCCTCGAGCTCGCAGTCCACGCCGCCGACGAGTGGGCTGGCGATGATGCGGCACTGCAGGCCTGCACCCAGGACATCGCCCGCGGCGACATCGTCATCGCGACGATGCTGTTCCTCGAGGACCATATCCGGCCGGTGCTGCCGGCGCTGCAGGCGCGTCGCGACAGCTGCGACGCGATGCTCTGCTGCATGTCCGCCGGCGAGGTGGTGAAGCTGACCCGGATGGGCCGGTTCGACATGGGCGTCGAGGCCACCGGCGTGATGGCGATGCTCAAGCGCCTGCGCGGCGGCGCGAAGGGCAAGCCCGGCGGCTCCGGCGGCCGCAACCAGATGAGCATGCTGCGCCGGCTGCCGAAGCTGCTGCGCTACATCCCCGGCACCGCGCAGGACATGCGGACCTATTTCCTCGGGCTGCAGTACTGGCTGGCAGGCTCGGAGATCAACCTCGCCAACCTGGTGCGTATGCTGGTCGACCGCTACGCCAGCGGCGCGCGCCAGCCGCTCGCCGGCACGCTGAGCGTGGCTGCACCGGTCGAGTACCCCGATGTCGGGCTGTACCATCCGCGCGCCAGAAGCACGATCTTGACCACGCGGCGCGAGCTTCCGGGCTTCGGCCGCGGCGAGGCCAGCCGCGGCACGGTCGGGCTGCTGCTGCTGCGCTCCTACGTGCTGGCCGGCAACGCCGCGCACTACGACGGGGTCATCGAGGCGCTGGAGTCGCGCGGCCTGCGCGTGGTGCCGGCGTTCGCCTCGGGGCTCGATCAGCGCCCGGCGATCGAGACATACTTCATGCGGGACGGCGTGCCGGAAGTGGACGCGGTGGTCTCGCTGACCGGCTTCTCGCTGGTCGGCGGCCCGGCCTACAACGATGCCAACGCCGCCGTGGAGATCCTGACGCGGCTCGACGTGCCGTACCTCGCCGTGACGCCGGTCGAGTTCCAGACCCTGGAGCAGTGGCAGGCGGACGCGCGCGGCCTGCTGCCGGTGGAAGCGGCGATGATGGTGGCGATCCCCGAGCTCGACGGCGCGACCGGCTCGATGGTGTTCGGCGGCCGCTCCGAGGCGGCGGAGGAAGGCCGCCGGCAGATGTCGCCCGATCCCGAGCGCGCGGCAATGCTGGCCGCGCGGGTCGCCAAGCTGGTGGCGCTGCGGCGCACCGAGCGCGCGCAACGGCGGCTCGCCATCGTGCTGTTCAACTTCCCGCCCAACGCCGGCGCCACCGGCACCGCCGCCTACCTGTCGGTGTTCGAGTCGCTGCACCGCACCCTGCTCGGGCTGGCGGCCGGCGGCTACGCGGTCGAGGTGCCCGACAGCGTGGCCGCACTGCGCGCGCGCGTGCTGGAGGGCAATGCCGAGCGCTACGGCATGCCGGCCAACGTGGCAGCACGGGTGCCGGCCTCCGACCACGTGCGTCGCGAGAGCTGGCTCGCCGACATCGAGCGCCACTGGGGCGCCGCACCGGGACGGGCCGACAGCGACGGCAGCAGCATCCTGATCCTGGGCGCGCAGCTCGGACACGTCTTCGTCGGCATCCAGCCCGGCTTCGGCTACGAGGGCGACCCGATGCGCATGCTGTTCGAGCACGGCTTCGCGCCGACGCATTCCTTCTCCGCCTTCTACCGCTGGATCCGCGAGGACTTCGCCGCCCACGCGGTGCTGCATTTCGGCAC
>CAXTNV010000229.1:0-2901 GCA_964245755.1 uncultured Acetobacteraceae bacterium
CGCTGCCGGTGACGATGCTGGTGGCGGAGGAGCGCAGCGTGCGCGGCAGCTACATCGGTTCGGCGGTGCCGTCGCGCGACATTCCCCGCTATGTCGGCCTGTTCCGGGCCGGCCGCCTGCCGGTCGACCGGCTGCTGACCGGGACGCTGCCGCTGGAGCAGATCAACGAGGGCTTCGACCGGCTGCGCACCGGCGAGGCGGTGCGACAGGTGGTGCTGTTCTAGCGCGCAACGCGTGGCGATGACCCGGGTGCCCGTCGGTGGATCGCGTGCGCTTGCACTGCGCCTGCACATCGGGATGAACGGCCTGGCTCAGCCTGCGCCAAACCCGGGACATCGCCAAACCCGGGACATCGCCAAACCCGGGACATCGCCAGACCCGGAACCTCGGTAGCCGCCCGCGCTTATACGAGGCGTTGTGCGACGCTACGGTTCGGCAAGGCGAGGGGACGATGAGGAAGTCGCGAACAGCGGGTGCGCTTCTCGCCCTGGCGGCGATCAGCTCGGTCGCAGGGTGTCAGGCCACGCCGATGCCTCCGGACCCGACCGGTCGCGCGGATGCCGACATGCTGCGCGTGCTGACCGCGTATCAGGCATCCGGCGTCAAGCCGGTCGCCTCGCTCTCCGTAGCGGAGGCGCGGGCGCAGCCGACGCCGGGGGACGCCGCGGCCAGCGTCGCCGTGCAGACGGGCAACCCGGCGAAGCAGCCGTTGGCGAAGGTCACCGACATCACCCTGCAGGGCGCCGCCGGTCCGCTGCGGGCTCGGATCTATGACCCGCAGGCTGCGCACGCGCCGGCGCCGGTCATCCTGTACTTCCACGGTGGCGGCTGGGTCACCGGCACGCTCGACACCTACGATCCCTCCGACAGGGCGCTCGCCCTCGGTACCGGCGCGATCGTCGTCTCAGTGCAGTATCGATTGGGGCCGGAGAACCGGTTCCCGGCGGCGCAGGAGGATGCCGACGCGTCCTACGGCTGGCTGCTGCAGAATGCCGGCACGCTTGGCGCGGACCCGAAGCAGATCGCCCTTGCCGGCGAGAGCGCCGGCGGCAACCTCGCGATCGACACCGCGATCTGGGCACGCGACAAGAAGCTGCCGGCGCCGGTGCACGAACTGCTGGTCTATCCGGTGGTCGGCACCGACCTGACGACGCCGTCCTACAAGGAGACCAAGGCGGCGGTGCCGCTGAACCGCAAGGCAATCGTCTGGTACGTGGATCACTTCACCAACGGTCCGGCGGATCTGACCGACCCGAGGCTCAACGTGGTCGGTGCGGCCGACCTGCACGGGCTGCCGCCGACGACGATCGTCTCCGCCGAGATCGACCCGCTGCGTTCCGAGGGCGAGGTGCTGGCACAGAAGCTCCAAGCGGCCGGCGTTCCCGTGGCGCAGCAGACCTTCCCGGGCGTCACGCACGAATTCTTCGGCATGGGCGCGGTCGTCGCCCAGGCCAAGCAGGCCGAGAACTTCGCCAGCATGCGCCTCAAGGCGTCGTTCCTCGTCGCGCCCGAGGCGGTCGCGGCACCCGCGCCGCGACGCCGGATCAGGCGCCATCACGCCAGCTGATCCGGGGCGAACCACAGAGCAGGAGCGAGAATGCCTGACCCATCAAGCTACGTCCTCTACAGCCCCGACCTGGAGACCGTGTCGGACGACGAGGGCCAGGTCATCGATGGGATCATCGCCTCGATGACGCACGAGAGCCAGATCGTGGCCGAGCGCGACGGCGGCACCGTGCGTGCCTCCCACGCCAAGAGCACCGGGCTGGTGAAGGGCACCCTGACCGTGCTGCCCGGCTCGCCCGAGCCGCTGCGGCAGGGACTTTTCGCCGAAGCGCTATCCTTCCCCGTGCTGATGCGCTTCGCACAGGGCCCGGGCGAGGTGCTGTCCGACAGCGTGTCCACCCATCGCGGGGTCGGCATCAAGGTGCTCGGCGTGCATGGCAGCAAGCTGCCCGGCCATGACGGCGCCACCCAGGATTTCGTCTTCGCCACCGGCACGGCCTTCGCGCAATCCAACGCCGGGACCTTCCTCACCGCCATCAAGGGCATCGAGAAGAATACCGGCCGGCCCGAGGCGCTCAAGCAGGCCGTCTCCGCCACGTCGCGCGTCGTCAACGCCGCGCTGAATGCCGTCGGCAGCGACAGTCCGACCTTCGGCTTCTTCGGCCACACCAAGCGCAATCCCCTGGCCGACGCCTATTTCAGCCAGGCGGCGCTGCGCTACGGCGACTACGTGGCGAAGATCGGCCTGTTTCCGGTGTCCCCCGACCTGATCGCCATGATCGACCAGACGATCGACACCGCCTCGAACCCAGACGGATTCCGCCGCGCCGTGGTGGAGCATCTGCGGAGCCGCAGTGCGGAGTTCGAGTTGCGCGTGCAGCTCTGCACCGATCTGGACGCCATGCCGGTGGAGGACGCCTCGGTGCCCTGGCCGGAGGATCAAAGCCCCTATCGGGCGGTGGCACGCATCAGCATCCCTGCACAGGACGCCTACAGCGCGGCACGGCAGTCCTATTTCGACAAGGTGCTTTCGTTCCAGCCGGCGCACGCGCTGGCCGCGCACCGGCCGCTCGGGTCGGTGATGCGGGCGCGCCTGACCACCTATCAGGCGCTCTCGGCCTACCGCCACGGGCAGAACCGGCAGTTTCAGGTGGAGCCGGTCGATACGGATCAGGTCCCCGACTGAACCAGGCGGCACGAGGAACACGCGCATGAGCACGACAAGTCTGGCACGCCTGTTCGGCTGGTTCAGCCTGGCCCTGGGTGCGCTGGAGATCACCATCCCCGCGATGCTTTCCCGACGGCTGGGACTGACCAGCGGGCCGTGGCTCCTGCGCGCGTTCGGGGTGCGGGAAGTCGTCGCCGGACTGACGGTGCTCGCCAGGCCGGAGCACG
>CAXTNV010000230.1:0-2894 GCA_964245755.1 uncultured Acetobacteraceae bacterium
CCGGTGGAGCGCGCCGCGGTCGCGACGGGGTTCGCCGAGCCGGCTCCGACGGCGCCCGTCGCCACCGCACCGCGCCCGGGCGGCACCCTGGCGCTGGCTGCGGCACCGCAGGCGCGCCGTCTCGACGACGCGCTCGCGGCCGAGCCTCCGCATCCCGTCGCAGCGCCGCAGCATCCGCTGGGTGCGGCGGTGGCACAGGTGCTGGACACCTACGTGATCGCGGTGGCGGAGGATGGCGGCCTGATCCTGGTGGATCAGCACGCGGCGCATGAGCGGCTGACCCACGAGGCGCTGCGCGAGCAGGTGCTGGGCGGCGCGGTGGCGTCACAGCGGCTGCTGCTGCCCGAGGTGGTGGCGTTGTCGCCGCCGCATGGCGCGCTGCTGCTGTCGCACGCGGCCGGCCTCGCCCGGCTGGGGCTGGAGATCGAGGCGTTCGGCGCCGGCGCCGTGCTGGTACGCGCCCTGCCGACGCTGCTCGGCACCGCCGACCCCGCCGCGCTGATGCGCGACCTCGCCGACGAGCTGGCCGATGACGATCTGGGACTGCCGGAGCAGGCGACGGTGCTGAGCGCGCGGCTCGAGGCGGTGATTGCCCGCTTGGCCTGCCACGGCAGCATACGCGCCGGACGGAGGCTGCAACGCGCGGAGATGGACGCGCTGCTGCGCCGCATGGAGGCCACGCCGCGCGCCGCCACCTGCTCGCACGGACGCCCGACCTACCTCAAGCTCAGCCGCCACGAGATAGAGCGCCTGTTCGGCCGCGGCTAGGGACGGCCGGCGCTGGCCGGGGCGTCGCAACACGGCTAGGTTCGCCGCGTTGATCGCCGCCGCTGCTGGATTGAGACGCAATTGCACCTCCCCCTGCTCTCCCTGGTCACCTTCCTGCCCCTGCTCGGGGCGCTGCTGCTGCTGCTGGTGCGCGGCCGCGGCGACACAGCGGAAGCGACGGCACGGCGGATCGCGCTGTGGACCAGCGTGCTGGTGTGGGTGCTCTCGCTCGCCCTCTGGCTCGCTTTCGCGCCGGCCCGCGCCGGGTTCCAGTTCGAGGAGCGGGCGGAGTGGATGCCGCGTTTCGGCGTCTCGTACCATGTCGGGCTGGACGGCATCAGCCTGCTGTTCGTGCTGCTCGCCACCACGCTGACGCCCATCGCGGTGCTCGCGTCGTGGCGCATCGCCGGCAGCCGGGTGCGCGACTACATGCTGACCATCCTGCTGCTGGAGACGACCCTGATCGGGCTGTTCTCCGCACTCGACTTCATCGTGTTCTACGTGTTCTTCGAGGCGACCCTGATCCCGTCCAGCCTGCTGATCGGCATCTGGGGCGGCGAGAAGCGGGTGACGGCGTCGCTGAAGTTCTTCCTGTTCACCTTCGGCGGCTCGCTGTTCATGCTGGTCGCCCTGCTGTGGATGTGGCGCGTCGCCGGCACCACCGACATCCCGGTGCTGATGCACACCGCGTTCCGTCCGGCGACGCAGATGTGGATGTTCCTGTGCTTCGCGCTGGCCTTCGGGGTGAAGCTGCCGCTGTTCCCGCTGCATGGCTGGATGCCCGACGCCTACACCGAGGCGCCGGCCCCGGCGGCGGTGCTGATCTCCGGCGTGCTGTCCAAGGCCGGCGCCTACGGCTTCCTGCGCTTCGCCATCACCATGCTGCCGGACGCGGCACATCGCGCCGCCCCGTGGATGATGGCACTCGGCATCGTCGCGGTGATCTACGCCGCCATCGTCGCCCTGGCGCAGACCGACATGAAGCGCCTGGTCGCGTACTCCTCGTTCTCGCACATGGGGCTGATCCTGGTCGGCCTGTTCACCCTGAACGGCGCCGGGGTAGGGGGCGCGGTGTTCCAGATGCTCAGCCATGGCATCATCATCGCCGCCCTGTTCCTGATCGTGGGCATGCTCTCCGCCCGCACCGGCTCGCGCGAGATCGCCGGCTTCGGCGGGGTCGCGCACCGCATGCCGATGCTGGCGGCGCTGATGATGCTGTTCGCGATGGCCAATATCGGACTGCCCGGCACCGGCGCCTTCGTCGGCGAGCTGCTGGTGATGATCGGCGCGATCCAGGTCGGCTTCTGGGTGGCGCTGCTGTCCGGCATGAGCATGATCCTGGGTGCCGTGTACATGCTGGTGCTGTATCGCCGGGTGATGTTCGGCGCCGCTTCCGGCCTGATCGGCGCGCTGCGCGACCTCAGCGCCGCCGAGATGGCGACGCTGGCGCCGCTGGCGCTGATCACCCTGTGGATGGGCATCCATCCGTCCTCCTTCACCCGCGTGTTCGACCCTACCGTGCGCGCCCTGGCCCAGGCTCAAGTCCAGGCCCAAGCCCAGGGGCGGGTGCAGGTCGGGTCGATCGCGCCCCGCGCGGTTGCGTCGGCGGCGCGCTGACACCATCTGCCGCGCATGCTCGCCTCCTCCGATCTCCGACTGCCGACGCCGCCGCTCAAGACCGGGAGGCGGTCGCAGCTGGAAGCGTTCCTGGTGCTGCGTCGCAACCCGCTCGAGCTGTGGGGGCCGGAAGCCTACGAGCACGGCATCCTGCCCGGCAGCTTCCTCGGCCGCAGCCAGCTGCTGCTGAACGATCCGGCGGCGATCCGCCACGTCCTGCTCGGCAACCACGACAACTACCGGCGCAACGAGCCGACGCGCCGCGTGCTGCGGCCGATCCTGGGCCAGGGACTGTTCCTTGCCGAGGGCGAGGCCTGGCGTCACCAGCGCCGGGTGATCGCGCCCAGCCTGGCGCCGCGGGTGATGCCGATCCTGATCCGGCACATGCTGCGTGTGGCCGACGCAGCGTGCGTCGCCCTGGATGGGCGGCTTGGACGGCCCGTGGACATGATCTCGGTGCTGCAGCGCCTGACCCTGGACGTCGCCGGGCAGTCGATGTTCTCGCTGGA
>CAXTNV010000231.1:0-2822 GCA_964245755.1 uncultured Acetobacteraceae bacterium
GCTGAGCATAACCGATGTTGATGCGGTCGAGGTATGCCAGGATGTAGCAGAGCAGGACGACGGGCGTCACCCGCCACATTATCTTGGTATAGACGGCGCTCACGGCAGCGGCGCTGGTTACGCTGTAGCCATCCACGATCTGAGCCGACGTTCCCGGCATTGTTTCCTCCCGTTCGGTTCTATTTCTTCCGGCGTTCTCGTGGCCGGTCTGGTCCTCGATCAGACAGGCTGGTCGGCTCTTCCAAGCAGTACTTCCTGGCGCGAGGCGCGGCCCCCGGTCAGCTTTTCATCCGCGCCATGCCCTCGAGCGCCAGACCGTAGGCGAGCAGGCCGTGCATCCGCCCGCGCAGCTCCTCGGTCAGCGCGATGCGGGTGTAGCGGCGCACCAGCTTCGGCTGCTGGAGGATTAGCCGGGCCAGCTCGCGCGCCCGGTCGAGCAGCCTGTCGCGGGGCAGCACCTCGCTCACCAGGCCCATGGCCTTGGCCTCCTCGGCGTCGACCTTCTGCCCGGTGAACAGGAAGTAGCGGCCCCTGTTGAACCCCATCAGCAGCGGCATGACGATGTGCATGCCGTCGCCTGGCACCATGCCGCCGGCGAAGTGCGCCGTGTCCTGGAAGTAGGTGTCGTCCGAGGCGAGCACGATGTCGGACAGGAGCGGGATTTCCGAGTGCCGCACAGCCGGGCCGTTGATGGCGGCGATGACCGGCGCCTCGATTGACAGCAGGTGGGGCAGGAGCTGCTTGCTCTCCCAAAAAATCGGGTCGTAGGTCTCGGGCGTCATGACGTTGCGGTTCGGGTGCTTGCCCGGCTCGACCGCGGGGCCGCAGAATTCGGCCCCGGTTCCGGTCATGATGACGACCTCGTTGCCGCGGTCGCGCCCGATCTCCAGGAACGCGCTCTCGAACTCGTTGTGCGCCAGCAGGCTCCACTGCAGCGGGCCGCCGTCCGTGTGAAATCGCATCTCAAGGATGCCGTCCTCGCGGCTGAGATGGATCGTCCGGTAGCGGTCCTTGTAGCTGTCGAAGGTGGTCGCCACCCGCTCGATCTGGGCCATGCTCATGGTGCTGTCGCTTCCTGTGCTGTTTGTTCGTCGAAGATCGCGACCGCCCGGGTCCAGCCGGCCGAGGCCGCATGGATCTTCACGGGGAAGCAGGCGATGCGGAACCCGTGCGGCGGAAGCTGGTCGAGGTGTCGGAGCTTCTCGATCTGGCAGTACTCCGCCTCGAGCCCCGCCTTGTGCCCTTCCCAGATGATGGAGGCGTCGCGGTCGCGGCCATAGCGTTCGGCGACATACTTGAATGGCGCGTCCCAGCTCCAGGCGTCCGTCCCCACGACCCTCACGCCCTTGGAGACGAGGTGCAGCGTCGCGTCCCGGCCCATGCCGCAGCCGCTTTGCGGGAACGCTGTCGTGCCGAAGCGGGCACCGGCAGACGTGTTGGCGACCACGATGTCGAACGGCCGCAGATTGTAGCCGATCCGGTGCAGCTCGCGGTCGATATCCGCGGGCTGGACGATGTATCCGTCGGCCAAGGCGCGGAAGTCGAGCTTCACGCCAGGGCGGAGGAACCAGTCGAGTGGCATCTGGTCGATGGTGCGGCTCGGCGTGCCGTCGGCCATGGTGGAGCCATAGTGCCAGGGCGCGTCCACATGGGTTCCATTGTGGGTGGACAGCCGGACGCTTTCGAGCGCGAACGCCTCACCGCCGATCAGGTCTGCGGCCTGCAAGCCTTCGTAGCGGTTCTGCAGCATCGGCACCGTGTCGGCGTGGCCAATGTAGTCCACCTGGAACTCGTAGCCCGGCGGATCGGACGGCACCCCGTTCTCGATCGACATGGAGATGTCGAGGAACCGCTGCATCATATCCCTCCCGGTGCTGCTCTTGTTCGTTGCAGATAGAGCTATCTGATCGTTCAGTCAACAGCATTGCGACTGGAATTCGCCAGCGGATCGTGGTTCATGCCAACCTATGAAACAGACCAGCACCGCATCCACCGAACGCCTGGGCGGCCAGCCAGTCAGGCCGAAGCCGGCCGACACCTCCCGCGCTGCGATCCTCGATGCCGCCGAACAGGGGTTCGGCCTGCACGGCTTCGACGGCGCCAGCATGCGCACCATCGCAGAAAGGGCCGACGTCGCGCAGGCGCTCCTGCACTATCACTTCAAGAACAAGGAAACCCTTTACGAGGCCGTGTTCGAGCGGCGGGCGGAGGTGATCCGGACCGTGCGCCAGCAGCACCTGGACGAGGCATTCGGCGGCAGCGACCCGGTCACGCTGGAGGACGCGCTCGGCATCCTGTTCATGCCCTTGGAGGACCTGCTCGGGGCGAAGCGGGGCGACCTGCGCTTCTACGTCCAAATGGTGGCCCACGTGTCGATCTCCGCGGACGAGCGTTCGATCGGCATCGTCAAGCGCTTCTACGACCCGTCAGCCGAGCAGTTCGTCGCTGCGTTTCAAAGGGTGCTGCCGGGCCTGACGCGCGAGAGAGCGGTGTGGGCCTACCTGTTCGCGATTGGCGCGCGCATGCAGGCGCACTCGCCCAGCGCCCGCGCCGCACGGCTCGGGGCCACCCGCAACCCTCGCTGGTCCTATACGCTGCTGGTGCCGTTCGCAGCCGCGGGCATCCGCGCAGTGTGCGAGAAGGATGGCCGCATGTGGAACAGCTCCGACAGGGCAGGCGCTTCTCCAGAAGCTGTCTGATCGTGGCCATGTCAGCGTCCGCAGCTTGCTGGATTCGGCGTGGTTCAGAATCCGTCCTTTTTGGGTTGCACGAGGCGTGCGGAAACAACCGGCCTTTGAGGTCGGATTTCAGCGGGAGGGTAT
>CAXTNV010000232.1:0-2779 GCA_964245755.1 uncultured Acetobacteraceae bacterium
GGCTGTAGCCCCGGTCCGCCACCACCCAGCCGGGCACGCCAGGCAGCCGCTCCAGCAGCGGCACGGCATGCGGCAGTTCGTGCGCCTGCCCCGGCGCCAGCACGAACGCCACCGCGCGTCCGGCGGCATCGGCGATCACGCAAGCCTTGGTCCCGAACCCGCCACGAGAGCGGCCAAGCGCCTCACGATCATCGGTAAGCGTCCGGCCAAGGCCGCAGCTATAGCGTGACGAGTATCAGGCCGGGTTCTGTCTCTGGGTTGTGCCGATATTCCAGGGCAGCAGTTCGTCGACGCGGTTCACCGGGTGGTCTGCGATGCAGCCGATGACGTGGCGCAGGTAGGCTTCCGGATCGAGGCCGTTCAGCTTGGCGGTGCCGATCAGGCTGTAGATCGCGGCGGCGCGCTCGCCGCCGGCGTCGGATCCGGCAAACAGCCAGTTCTTTCGGCCGAGCGCCACCGGCCGCATGGCCCTCTCGACCGGGTTGTTGTCGATCGCGATGGTGCCGTCCTCGACGTAGCGCACCAGTGCCGCCCACCGGGACAGGGCGTAGCGGATGGCGGACGCAACATCGCTGCGGCCAGGCAGCCTGGTGCGGGTGGCCTCGAGCCAGGCCTTGAGGTCGAGCAGCAGCGGCAGGGCCTCGGCCTGGCGGATCCGCAGCCGATGGTCCGGAGGCTTGCCGTTGATCCGCCCCTCGATGGCGTAGAGCTTGCCGATCCGATCCAGCGCCTCGCGTGCCAGCGGCGAGGTGCCGCCTGCGGCGTGGATGTCGTGGAACTTGCGCCGGACGTGTGCCCAGCAGGCGGCCTCCACGACCAAGCCGCCCTCATACAGTCCGCCGAACCCGGCATAGCCGTCGGCCTGCAGCACGCCGCGAAACCCGGCCAGGTGCGCCCTCGGGTGCTCGCCGCGGCGGTCCGGCGTGTAGCGATAGCGCACCGCTGGCGGCGCTGTGCCAGCATAGGACCGCTCGTCGCGCAGGTAGGCCCAGAGCCGACCGGTGCTGGTCTTGCCGGTGCCGGGCGCCAGCACCGGGACCGGTGTGTCGTCGGCGTGCAGACGCTCAGCTGCCAGGACATGGCGCTCGAGCGCCTCCACCAGCGGCCGCATCAGCGCCGATGCCTGGCCGACCCAGTCGGCAAGCGTCGAGCGCTCAAGCTCCACGCCCTCGCGGGCATAGATCTCGGACTGGCGGTAGAGCGGCAGGTGGTCGCAGAACTTGGCCACCAGCACGTGCGCCAGCAGCCCGGCCCCGGCACGGCCGCGACGGATCGGCAGGCTGGGTGCAGGCGCCTGGGTGATGGTCTCGCAGGACCGGCAGGAGACCTTCGGCCGCACGTGGCGGGTCACCCGAAACGAGGCCGGCACATAGTCCAGCACCTCGGTGATGTCCTCGCCAAGCAGGCGGAGCGTGCCGCCGCAGGCCGGACAGACGCAGGCCGCCTGATGCAGGGTGACGTCGCGCGGCAGATGCGGCGGGAGCGGTCGCCGTGATGGCTTGGCCTTGCCGAGCTCGCTGGCGGCCGACACTGACGGCTGTGCCGCGGCCTTGGCGCCGCTCTCCTCCTCCAGATCCTCGAGAGCGAGCTCCAACTGGACGATCGCCGCATCGAGCTTCTCCGACGAGCGGCCGAACTGCAGCCGCCGCAGCTTGGCCAGCTGCCCCCGGAGCAACGCAATCCGGGCCTCTTGCCCGTCGATCTCGACCTGCTGGCGCGCGATCGTCGCAGCCTGCGCTGCAATCAGCGCGCGCACCTCGTCGGACAGCATGGAGAGGTCGATCGACACCAGGCGATCATGTGTCAGGACGGCACCGGCTGTACAGCGCCCGGGAAGTGCTATCCCGCCATCTCGGGCTGCCAGGTGCGCACGGGCATTCGCCAGTCGATGCCCTCGAGCAGCATCGACAGCTGGGCCGGCGTCAGCGACACCGAGCCCTCACGTGCCTGCGGCCAGACGAACCGGCCACGCTCAAGACGCTTGGCGTAGAGCACCAGGCCCTGCGTGTCCCAGAACAGGCACTTGAGCAGATCACCGCGCCTGCCGCGGAACACGAACAAGTGGCCGCTGAACGGGTCGAGCTGCAGCACCTCCTGCACCTGACGAGCCAGCCCGTCGAAACCGCGCCGCATGTCGGTCGTCCCGGCCGCGAGCCAGACCCGCGCCCCAGGCGGCAGCGCGATCATCCACGCAGCACCGCGACCACCCGGCGCAGCGCGACGAGGCCCACATCCGCACCAACTCGCAGGCGACTCCCATCCGGCAGCTCGATCTCGATCTGGTCAGCAGGGGCAGTCGGCTGCGCCGGCGGAGCAGGTTTGTTTGTCTCCACGACACGGTGCCCTGCCGAGGGCGCCGTGTCGGTCAGATGCACGGGCAGGAACGATGCAGGTGGCTCGATCCGCAACACGCCGCGCCTTACCTGCGCCCGCCAGTTCCACAGCAATCCCCGACTGACCTCGTTGCGATCAGCGACATGCGCAAAGCAGGCGCCGGGCTCCTCCGCCTCGGCAACGATCCTGAGCTTGTCGGCGATGCTCCAGCGCCGCCGGCGATCCCGCCTCGTGATGATCTCGATCCGACGGTCCAGCATCGTCCTTACGAGCGCTCCTACAATCGCTCGTAAGATCGCCTCGCCAGATCACGTCGAGAAGGCGGGCCTGACCGGACGCTTACGATACCGTCCGCTTACGGGATGTCTCATTCAACTGTGGGGCGGAGGAGTGTACCGCCCCCAGTTGATGAGACATCTGTGATCAGCCTATGCGGCGATGGCGC
>CAXTNV010000233.1:0-2730 GCA_964245755.1 uncultured Acetobacteraceae bacterium
AATCGATGGCGCTCATGATGCCGTCGCCGAACTCCTCGTGGATCAGCGCCTTGAAGGTGGTGCCGTAGACCGCGACCAGCTCGTAGAAGCGATAGATCAGCGGGTCGGTGGGCACCGGCGCCGTGAGCGAGCCACGGCTCGGCACCTCCTGCAGCAGCTTGATCTCGAACGGCTCGAGGCCGAGATGGTCCCCGATCGCCTCCGCTGCCGCGCGCGGCAGCGGCATCTGCCCGAGCAGGGCCGCGGTGACGAACTCCTTGGAGAGGCCGCCGGCCAGGCCAGCGAGGCCGCTCCAGCTCAGCGCGCGCTCGATCTTGAGCCGCACGATCTTCTCGACCAGCTGGTGACGCATGTCCGCCTCTCCGTTCAGCGCAGGTGCTCCTTCAGGCGCGGCATCAGCTCGACGAAGTTGCAGGGCGCGTGCCGGCTGTCGAGCTGCCAGACCAGGATGTCGTCCCAGCCGTCGCGCACCGCGCCGGTGCTTCCGGGCAGGGCGAACAGGTAGGTGCCGTTGGCGACCCCGGCGATCGCGCGCGACTGGATCGTCGAGGTGCCGATCTTCCCGTACGACAGCATGCGGAACAGCTCGCCGAAGCCCTCGATCTGCTTCTCGACCACCCGCGCATAGGCTTCCGGGGTCACGTCGCGGCCGGTGACGCCGGTGCCCCCGGTGCTGATAACCACGTCGACGCTTGGGTCGGCGATCCAGCCGGAGAGCCGGGACGCGATCGCCGCGGCATCGTCCGGCTCGATCGCGCGGTGCGCCAGCACGTGCCCGGCGGCCTCGACGCGCTCGGCCAGGATGTTGCCGGAGGTGTCGTTCGCGGCGGTGCGGGTATCGGAGACGGTCAGCACCGCGATGCGGACCGGCAGGAACGGCTTGCTGTGATCGAGGCGCGACATGCTGCGAACCTCAACAGGGGTGCGACGCCGCGTCAATCCGCCCCGGACGGCAACGCGGGCACGAATATGGGATCGATCCCGGGTACGACCGCATGCTCGATGCCTGCCTGCACCAGCGCCTCGCCATCGGCGGCGGTGGGCGACAGCCGCACGATCCGGCCGCCGGCGCCGGCCAGCGACAACAGCAGCGACGGCACGGCGGCGTCCGCGGCCGGATGCCGCGCGGCGTCGCGGCGCGCGACCTCCAGCACCGCCGGGCTCTCATCCGGACGGTGCACGATCGCGTCTGCCTCGCCCAGCAGGCGCAGCGCGCGCAGGGTGAGCAGGTCCGCGTCGCCCGGTCCCGGATGCACCAGGTGGACGAAGCCGCGCGGCGTCGCCGCGGCCCCCGCCGCCGCCTGCCGCAGCGCGTCGCGGTAGGCGGCTTCCGCTTCCGCCTCCCGGCCCTCCAGCATCAGCGTCGCCACGCTGCCGGACAGCGCCGCCTCCAGCATGCGCCGGCGCACCAGCACGTCCGGCAGCAATCTGCGGGTGAGCGGCTGCATCCGGCCGGCCAGGGCCGCAAGGCGGCCGAAGCCGGGCGGCACCAGGGTCTCGATGCGCGCGCGCAGCAGCCGAGCCAGCACCGGTGCGGCACCCCCCGAGGAGATCGCGATCGCCAGCGGCGGCCGCATCACCACCGCCGGGGTGATGAAGCTGGACAGCTCCGGCTGGTCGACCACGTTGCACGGGATGCCGCGCGCCCGGGCGGCCGCCGACATCGCCCGCAGCGCGCGCTGCATCGGATGCAGCTGCTCCCGCGCCTCGCCTTCCGCCGCACCCACGGCGATGGCGCAGCCATCGAGCAGCGGGTCCTCGAACGCCATCGCCCGGCGCAGCGTGGCGCCGCAGCCGCGCAGGCTGTGTGCGCGGCGCTCCGCCGCCTCGCCCTCGCCGAGCAGCAGGGCGCCGCGTCCGTCGAGGTCGAGGAAGGCCGGCAGGGTGTTCATCCGCAACTCCGGTTCTGCTCTCATCAGCCACAATGCCACGTCGAGCCTGGGCATTCTCGACCCTTCGGCCGACTGGTCAGTGCGTTTCGGGCGCGTCATGCTTGCGTCACGCCACGGGAACCTGCCGCGATGCCGAACTACCGCCTTGAAGGCCAGTCCTGGGCCGCCCAGCCGATCAGCTGGGACTTCGCCGCGTCCACGCTGGCGCAGGATCAGGCGGCCACCCCGTTCAGCAACCTGATCACGCAGGCGGATGCGCAGGCGGTGGTCGAATCCGCGTTCGAGGCGTGGTCGCAGGTCGCCGGCGTGCAGTTCGTCTACACGCCCCAGGACAGCGCCGCGGTGGATATCCGCATCGGCTGGGGCGTGTTCGGGCCCGCGACCGGCGACGGCGACACGATCGGCGAGACCAGCTACCGCTACGACTCCGCGACCAACCGGTTCGTCCCCGACACCGTGATCCAGCTGCTCGATCCGGCACGGGATCCGTATTCCGACGCCAGCGGCACCCCGACCTACGCCGACGGCCTCACCCTCTACCAGATCACGCTGCACGAGATCGGCCACGCGCTCGGGCTTGCGCACGACACGGTGGATGCGAACGCGATCATGTATCCCTACGCGAGTACCGAGAATCCGCGGCTCGCCTTGGTCGACATGCAGGGCCTGCAGGCGATCTATGGGGTGCCGCAGGCCGTCGTCACCGACATCGGCGACAACCGGGAGACCGTGTCCGGGACCCTGTCGGGAGCGCCGGCGACGGTGTTCGGCAGCGGCGGCGCGCTCGACTATGCCGGCGGCATCGGGCTGATCGTGCTGGATGACGGCTCGGCCCGGC
>CAXTNV010000234.1:0-2657 GCA_964245755.1 uncultured Acetobacteraceae bacterium
GGGCGGGGCGTTGCAGAGCTAGGCATTGCAGAGCGGGGCATTGCGGAACGAGGGATTGCGGAGCGGCGCGCTGCACGGCGGGGCCGCGGCCTCGTCCGCACGGACGCCTCGCACAGGGAGAGACAGAAGATGCAGATGCGACCCGCGATGATGGCCGCCGCGATGAGCCTGGTGGCCGCCGCACCTGCCGCGGCGCAGATGGTCAACTCCGACCGTCAGGAGCAGCAGCAGCGCCTGGTCGACCGCGCCACGCTGGCGGCGCAGGACGTGCTGGACTGGCGCGAGAACGGCGATCAGGCGCAGCGCTTCCTGGCCCGCGCCAAGGGCGTGCTGATCTGCCCCAGCATCTTCCGCATGTCGTTCATCTTCGGCGGCTCCGGCGGCGGCTGCGTGCTGCTGGCGCGCGACGGTTCCGGCTCCTGGTCCGCGCCGGCCTTCTACTCGATGGGCTCGGGCTCGTTCGGGCTGCAGGCCGGCGTGCAGGATGCCGAGCTGATGATGTTCATCATGACGCGCAGGGGGCTGACCGCCATCATGGACAGCCACTTCAAGTTCGGCGCCAACGCCTCGATCACCCTGGCGACCCTCGGTGCCGGCATGGAGGGCGCCACCACCACCGCGCTGCGCGCCGACATCGTCGCGGTCGAGAAGAGCTCCGGCCTGTTCGCCGGGATCTCGCTGCAGGGCAGCGTGCTGTCGTCGGACAGCGTCGGCAACCGCGCCTATTACGGCCAGCCGGTCGGGGTGGAGGACATCGCCGTCGCCATGCGCGTGAACAACCCCGGCGCCGATCCGCTGCGCAGCGTGCTGATGCGCTTCGGCGGCAACGGCCGACCGGCCGCGCCGGGGAGTTCACCCTATCCGCCTCCGTATCAGCGGGGAACCAGCTACGGCGGCCCGTCGGCGGAGGCCGGCGAGGGCGGCCCGACGGCGGCGACCGGCGATGCGGGCGCCCCGGTGCAGCTGGCCCCCGCAGCCCCGGTGCAGACTCAGGCGCTGCCGCCGCCGCGCTGAGCCGGCCTCAGGCCGGAAGGTAGGCGCCGGTCTGCCTGGGCCAGACGCCGCGGGTGATGTCGCGTCCGGTCGAGGCGGTGAGCTTGACCGGCGAGCCGCCCGCGGCGGACTGATAGATCGCCTCCAGCACCCGCATGTCCTGCAGGCCCTCCTCGCCCGGCGTGAACGGCTTGGTGCCGGCGTGCAGCGAGAGCGCGAAGGCGTCCATCTCACGTGCGAACTGGCTGTGCGGCGAGAACCGGCGGGTTTCCAGCGCGCTGGCCTGACCCTCCTTGCGGTTGATCTGCAGCGCCAGGTTGTCGTAGCCGAACGCCGGATCAAGCCCGAACCAGCCGCCCTGCGCATGCACCCGGAGCTGGCGGCTCTCGTGGAAGCTGTAGCCGGAGCCGCCGGTGGCGATCACGCCCGAGGGGAAGCGCAGGGTGAACAGCGCCACGTCCTCGATCTGGGCGAAGCGGGCATCGCCCGAGGGGCGCGTGACCTGGCCGGTGATCTCGATCGGCTCCTCGCCGGTGATGTAGCGGAAGGCGTTGGTGCAGTAGAGTCCGACATCCGGCAGCGAGCCGCCGCCCGCCACCGCTCGGATCTGCCGCCACTGGCCGTTGGCGGCGTCGTTCTGGCCGTTGGTGGCCTGGATCATGCGCACCTCGCCGAACCTGCCGCCGCGCGCCAGGGCGATGGCGGTGCGATGCGCCGGATCGTACTGCAGCCGGTAGGCGATCATCAGCATCCGGCCGGCCGAGCGGCAGGCATCGATCATGTGCTGCGCCTCGGCGACCGACGCCGCCATCGGCTTCTCGCACAGCACGTGCTTGCCGGCGGCGGCGGCGCGCGCGGTGAACTCGGCGTGCATCGCGTTGGGCAGCACGATGTAGGCGATGTCGATCGCCGGGTTGTCGCGGATGCGGTCGAAGCTCGCGTAGTCGTAGAGGTTGTGCGGGTCGACGCCATACTGGGCGGCCACCGTGCGCGCCTTTTCCGGCTTGCCGCTGACCAGTGCAGCGAGGCGCACGTGCTTGGCCTGGCCGAACGCCGGGATGATCTCCTCCAGCGCCAGCGTTCCCAGGCCGACCACGGCGATCCCGAGGCGACGGCCCGGAGGCAGCGGGTTGGGCGGCTCGTCGTTGGCCTCGCTCGCAGCATGCAGCGGCGGCAGGCTGACCTGCCCGTCGGCGACGCGGCCGCGGAGCACCGACGGCTCCTGCCGCACCTCGGCGGCGAGCGCCTCCGACGTCGCTCCGGCGGCAGCGCCGGCGAGTGCCGCGGTGGTGCCGAACAGGGTGCGTCGTGTCAGATCTGGCATCGGATGCTCCGCTTCGACCGGCTGCCCGAGCCAACACGGCGGGCCGCGTCGCGTTCCGCCCGACCCTCCGGGGCCCGGGGATTTACAGGCGGTGCCGCCCGTGCGCTTTGAGGGTCATGACCGTGATCCGCACCAGGCGTCCCGCCGCGCCGGACCATGACGAGGATCCGGTGCCGCGCGTCGTCGTCATCACCGGCGCCTCCTCCGGGATCGGACGCAGCACGGCGCGGCTGTTCGCGCGCCGGGGCTGGCATGTCGGCCTGATCGCGCGCGGCGTCGCCGGGCTTGCCGCGGCCACGGCGGAGGTGCGCGCGGCCGGCGCGGTCGGCGTCGCCGCCGC
>CAXTNV010000235.1:0-2494 GCA_964245755.1 uncultured Acetobacteraceae bacterium
GCAGTCCCGGTTGCAGCCCTGAGCCGCGGCCAGCCCGGCCTGTTCGGTTGACCCGGCGACGAGACGGATGCCGCCGAAGCGGCAGCCTTGTGCAGGAGATGACGCATGAACGCTTCGGCCAGTACCGGGACGGCGCCGACCGGCTTCACGCCGAAGAAGTCGGTGGCGCTGTCCGGCGTCACCGCCGGCAACACCGCGCTGTGCACGGTCGGCCGCACGGGCAACGACCTGCATTATCGCGGCTACGACATCATCGACACCGCCGAGGCGTGCGAGTTCGAGGAGATCGCGCACCTGCTGGTGCACGGCGCGCTGCCGAACCGGGCCGAGCTTGCCGCCTACAAGGCGCAGCTGAAGCGCCGTCGCGGGGTCCCGGCCGCGCTGCGCAAGGCGCTGGAAGCGCTGCCTGCGGCGGCGCACCCGATGGACGTGATGCGCACGGGCGTCTCGGCGCTGGGTTGCTTGCTGCCTGAAAAGGACGACCACGCGGTCGCCGGCGCCCGCAACATCGCCGACCGCCTGCTGGCCTCGCTCGGCTCCATGCTGCTGGTCTGGTACCATCACTCGCACAACGGGGTGCGGATCGACGTCGAGACCGACGATGACAGCATAGGCGGCCACTTCCTCCACCTGCTGCACGGCGAGTTGCCGCCGCAGAGCTGGGTGCGGGCGATGCACACCTCGCTCAACCTTTACGCCGAACACGAGTTCAACGCCTCGACCTTCGCCGCGCGGGTGATCGCCGGCACAGGGTCTGACATGTATTCCGCGATCGCCGGCGGCATCGGCGCGCTACGCGGGCCCAAGCACGGCGGTGCCAACGAGGTGGCGCTCGACATCCAGCAGCGCTACGCGACACCGGACGAGGCGGAAGCCGATATCCGGCGGCGGGTCGGCGCCAGGGAGGTGGTGATCGGCTTCGGCCATCCGGTCTACACCGTATCGGATCCGCGCAACGTCGTGATCAAGCGGGTGGCGCGCGCGCTGTCGGACGAGAACGGCGCCCGTACCCAATTCAACGTGGCCGAGCGGATCGAAAGCGTCATGGCTGATACCAAGCGTATGTTCCCGAACCTCGACTGGTTCTCCGCGGTCTCCTACCAGCAGATGAGCGTGCCCACGGCGATGTTCACGCCCTTGTTCGTGATCGCGCGCACCGCCGGATGGGCTGCGCACGTGATCGAGCAGCGGCTCGACGGCAAGATCATCCGCCCGTCGGCGAACTACACCGGACCGGAGAACCTGCCGTTCGTGCCGCTCGACCAGCGCCCCTGAATGGCGCCCCCGCGCGGCGTGCCCATCGATCGCCTCCAGGAGCCTTTCCATGCCCTACCTGCTTGCTTCCGACCTGCCAGACGTGACGGCCGGCCGGCGCTTCCGCTCCCTGCTGGAGCGCCCGTCGATCCTGCAGATCCCGGGCACCCATAACGGCCTGGCGGCGATCCAGGCGGCGCGCGCCGGGTTCGAGGCCTGCTACCTGTCCGGCGCCGCCATGACCGCATCGATGGGCCTACCGGACCTCGGCATCATCACCGTGGACGACGTCGCGTTCTTTATCCGCCAGGTGGTGCGCGCATCCGGCCTGCCAGTGCTGGTGGATGGCGACACCGGCTACGGCGAGGCGCTCAACGTTATGCACACCGTGCGCAGCTTCGAGGATGCGGGCGCTGCGGCGGTGCACCTCGAGGACCAGTTGCTGCCCAAGAAGTGCGGCCACCTGAACGACAAGCGGCTGGCAGACGCACGTGACATGGCGGCCAAGGTGGCGGCGGCGGCCAAGGCGCGGCGTGACCTGGTGATCGTCGCCCGCACCGACGCGGCCGCGTCCGAGGGAATGGACGGCGCGGTGGCGCGGGCGAAGCTCTACGTCGAGGCCGGCGCCGACGCGATCTTTCCCGAGGCGCTCAACACCGCGGAGATGTTCCGCGCCTTCTCCGAGCGCATGCCGGGCGTGAAGCTGCTGGCCAACATGACCGAGTTCGGCCGTACGCCTTTCTTCACCGCATCCGAATTCGAGGCCATGGGCTACCGCATGGTGATCTGGCCGGTGAGCTCGCTGCGCGTCGCCAACAAGGCGCAGGAGGAACTCTACGCCTCCATCCGCAAGTACGGCGGCACGCACGCGATGCTGGGACGGATGCAGACCCGCCAGGAGCTCTACGACCTGATCGGTCTTAACGACTACGAGGCGCTCGACGCTTCCATCGTGAGGTCGATCGTACCGCCGGTGCGGACCATCGACCGGTCGTGATGGACAAGCGGTTCGAACGAAGCTGATCTTTGATCTCGGTTATTGAACTACCAAATACGGTTTCCGATCGAGGTGTCACAGGACGGCATTGTTAACTCGATCGCACCCGGAGCACTGTTCAGCAACGTCATGCAAGCTTGAGCGGTCACCAGAGGAAAGATGTTAGCCTGTGGTCCTTCGCCTTGGCTAAGAAGTGCCGAGAGCGGACTTGCTGGCGCTCGACTTGACAATGCTGCCCGGGTG
>CAXTNV010000236.1:0-2490 GCA_964245755.1 uncultured Acetobacteraceae bacterium
GTGCGGGGCCGCGGGCTGCGGGGCGGGGTCGCGCCGCTCCATGCGCTCAGACGATCCCGGCGCGAAGCAGGTCGTGCACGTGCAGGATGCCGACCGGACGCCGCGAGTCGTCGACCACGAAGAGGCTGGTGATCGGGCGCGAGCTCGCGTTCATCAGCCGGAGCGCCTCGGCCGCCAGCAGGTCGCGCCCGATGGTGCGCGGCGCGGTGTTCATCACTTCGGCGGCGCGCAGGCTGCGCAGGTCGCGCCCGAGTGCCGGATCGAGCGCGCGGCGCAGGTCCCCGTCGGTGATGATCCCGCGCAGGCGCCCGTCGTCGCCGATGATGCCGAGGCAGCCGAACGCCTTGCTGGTCATCAGCATGACCGCCTGCAGCATCGGCAGATCGGCGCCGGCGAGCGGGATGCTGTCGCCGTGATGCATCAGCTCGCTCACCTTGCGCAGGCGGGTGCCCAGCCTGCCGCCCGGATGGAACAGGCCGAAGTCGCTGGCGGTGAAGCCACGCCGCTGCAGCAGCGCCACGGCGAGGGCGTCGCCCAGCGCCATCTGCATGGTGGTGCTGGTGGTCGGCGCGAGTCCCATCGGGCAGGCTTCCGCTGCCGGCGGCAACGCCAGCACGATGTCGGCGGCGCGTGCCAGGGTCGAGCCAGGGCTGGAGGTGATCGCGATCAGGATCAGGCCGAAGCGCTTGCAATGCGCGATCACGTCGGCGAGTTCGGCCGTCTCGCCGGAATTGGACAGCGCCAGCACCGCGTCGCCGGGCTGGATCATGCCGAGGTCGCCGTGGGAGGCCTCGGCCGGATGCACGAACAGGCAGGGCGTGCCGGTCGAGGCCAGGGTGGCCTGCACCTTGCGGCCGACATGGCCCGACTTGCCGATGCCGCAGACCACGACGCGCCCGGGGATGCCGGCGATCGCATCCACCGCCCGGATCAGGCTGCTGCCCAGCGGCGCGCCCGACGCCACCGCGCCTGCCAGCGCCGACAGCCCGTCGGCTTCGGCGCGCAGCACCTCCGCCGCGATCCGCAGGTCGTCGGGGGCGTGGGTGCTGCGCAGGCTCGTCATCGTGTCCAGGGGCCGTACTCCGTGGCCCTGTATGGTCAGCCCGGATCAGCCGGTCAATCGCGCAGACCCGGCGCGAGGCGACCGCCGCCCACCCGCGGGGCAGCACGGAGCATCCCGGCTCAGTGCGCGAACAGGTCCGGGTTCTCGTAGCCGAGCAGGTCGAGGCGGGCACGCGCGGGCAGGAAGGCGTAGGCAGCCAGCGCCAGGTCGAGCCGGCCTTCGCGGATCAGCAGCCGCTCCAGCCGCTCCCACAGCGCGTGCAGATGCAGCACGTCGGATGCGGCATAGCTGAGCTGCTCCGGCGTGAGGTCGGGCGCCCCCCAGTCCGAGCTCTGCTGCTGCTTGTTCAGCTCGATGCCGAGCAACTCCCGGCACAGCTCGCGCAGCCCGTGCCGGTCGGTGAAGGTGCGCACCAGCTTGGCCGCGATCTTGGTGCAGCGCACCGGGGCCACCGTGATGTCGAGCGCGTGCTGCAGGATGCCGACGTCGAAGCGGGCGAAATGCATCAGCTTGGGCACGTCCGGATCGGTCAGCAGCCGCTTGAGGTTGGGGCAGTCCGCACCGCGGCCGCCGAGGGTCGCGGGGATGATCTGCACCAGATGCACCTGCGCCACGCCGCCGGCCCGCACACCGTCGCAGAGCTGCACCAGGCAGAGCCGGTCGCGGTGCGGGTTCAGCCCCATGGTCTCGGTATCGACCGCGACGCTACCCTCGAGACGGAGATCATCGGGCAGGTCGTGCCGGTGCAGGTGGATGCTCGCGCTCGGCATGAACTGCGTGACGCTCATCGACGGCGGTCCCTTGGTGCCCAGGAGAAGACTCGAACTTCCACGACCTTTCGGCCACAGGTACCTGAAACCTGCGCGTCTACCAATTCCGCCACCTGGGCTGAGGGGCAACCGCCGGTCCGACATGGCGGGTGGTGGGAGCGCGATCTACCGGGGCGCCGAGGCGGCGTCAACAGGCACCGCCACCCAAGGCTCCGGCAGGCGGCCGCCTGCTAAAGCTCGCAGCCGCGGGATACATTCGCCGCACGCCTCGTTCCAGCTCGGAGCCAAACAGGATTAGGCCCGAACGAGTGCGGGCAGCGATGGGGGTCAGATGGCGGCGCGCAGTGTGGCGACTTTATTCGGCGGTTCCGGCTTCCTAGGCCGCTACATGGTCAAGCGGCTGGCGGCCCAGGGTCACGTGGTGCGCATCGCGGTGCGGCAGCCGGCGCTGGCCAACGAGATGCGGCCGATGGGCCAGGTGGGCCAGGTGGTGCCGCTGTTCGCCTCGCTCACCGACGAGGCCAGCGTCGCGCGCGCCGTCGAGGGTGCCGACCTCGTCGTCAACCTGGTGGGCATCCTGGCGGAGAGCCGGAGCGGCGACTTCGAGCGCATCCACGTCGAGGGTGCCAGACGGATCGCGCGCCTGTCCGCCGCCGC
>CAXTNV010000237.1:0-2432 GCA_964245755.1 uncultured Acetobacteraceae bacterium
CAGCAGCACGCCCTTGGGGATCTTGCCGCCCAGGCGCTGGAACTTCTGCGGGTCCTTGAGGAACTCGACGACCTCCTGCAGCTCGCCCTTGGCCTCATCGATGCCCGCGACGTCGTCGAAGGTGATGCGGCCCTGCTTCTCGGTGAGCATGCGGGCGCGAGACTTGCCGAAGCCCATGGCGCGTCCGCCACCGGACTGCATCTGACGCATCACGAAGAACCAGGCGCCGATCAGAAGCAGCATCGGCAGCCACTGCAGCAGATAGCGCAGCAGCGGGTTGACATCGCTGTCTTCCGGCTTGGCCACCACCTCCACGCCCTTCTCGGTCAGGCGCGAGACCAGGTTCGGATCTTCCGGCAGGTAGGTCTCGAAGCTGGTACCGTCGGTCAGCGTGCCGTTGACGTTGTGCTGCTGGATGACCACCGAGCGCACCCGACCCGCATTCACGTCACCGACGAAGTCGGAGTAGGCGAGCTGTTGCGAGGCATGCTGCCCGCTGCCAGGCTGAAAGACGTTGAACAGCAGCACGAGCATCACCGCGATGATGACCCACAGCGCCAAGTTCCTGCCGAAATTGCTCATCGTGTCCTATGAATCCCCACCCGCGTGGGGCCCTTCAGGGTAGGCTTGCGCGCACCGCCTCCGCCGGCACATCGACGGCTGAGTTACACAACTCGAGGCAGCGGTGCCGCTGCTCGAACTCATCCTACATAGGATGCCTTCGATCACCGCACACCCCTATCGTGGATGCTATACATCTCGAAATCGTTACCGCGAAAAGCTCATGTCGGGAATACCGCTCGCTCCGTCGCAGGCACCGCCGGCTCGAAGCGCAGCGCGTCCATCTGACGGATCGGCCTGCCATCGGCGTCGCGCAGCGTCGGCATCACCGCGAGCACCGCCGCGGGCAGACCGCCGCGTCTGTCCCCGCCTGCCGCGTCGCGGCCGAGCGCGCCGATGCTCGCGCCGGGCGGCAGCTCCGAGACCGGTCCGCATAGCCGGAAGCGCCGGTCCCAGACTGCACCCGGCAGCGCCGACACCGGCGCCTCGACGCGCGCCGCCTCACGCAGCAGCAGCCAGCCCGGACCGAGGCGCCCAGCCGGCATCAGGCGGGTGCCGGCGAGCGTCGACGGCCGCGGAGCTTCGACCAGGGCCGCGACCTTACGCATCGGCGGCGCGTAGCTCGCGCCGCCGACCGTGCGGATCAGTGCCGCGAGCGCGCGCGGCGCGACCAGCGGTGGCGGCAGCAGCGCGAACCCTTCCGGCTTGAGCATCGTCGTCAGGGCGAGCTCTCGCGCCTGCTCCAGGTCTCCCGCCATGCGCGCCGCCGCGGCCGCTGCGGCGGCCGCGAGCAGCTCCGTGACGCGCCCGGTTGCCCCGGGAGAGGCCAGCTCGCGGCGCAGCCGGGTGCGCAGCGCGTTGGCGTCCTGGTTGGACGGGTCTTCGACCCACTGCAGTTGAAACCCGCGCAGCGTCGCGCGCAGACGCTGCGGCGGCTGCGCCAGCAGCGGCCGCAGCAGGCGCAGCGCGTCGGTCTCGCACAGGCTCGCCATGCCCGCGAGGCCGTCCGGACCGCTGCCGGCACGGCTTCGCATCAGCACGGTCTCCGCCTGATCCTCGGCATGATGGGCGACCAGCAGGTCGACGATGCCGCCGGCACGGCAGCCCGCACGCAGCGCGGCGTAGCGTGCCGCCCGGGCACGCTCGGCCAGCGAGGCGCCGGGCTGCAGGCGGTCCAGGGTGAGAATGCGCGACGCGATGCCGCGCGAGCCGAGCCGGGCGGCGGTCAACCTGGCTTCGCCGGCAGACTCCGCGCGCAGCCCGTGATCGACGATCAGGCCGAGCACGCCGATGTCCCGCGGCGCCCCCCAGCGCGCGGCGAGGAGCGCGAGGCACAGCGAGTCCGCACCGCCGGACACCGCGACCGCGATCCGCTCGGCGCCCGCCCAGGGACCGAGCGGCCGCATCAGGGCGGCGAACTCGCCCTCGGCCAGCAGGTCCGGCGCTAGCGACAGCCGGCGCGACCGCGCAGCGTGGCCGAGGCGTTGCGCGCACGCGGCGGCAGCGCCGGGAACTCGACACGCAGCTTCTGCAGCGCCTGGCAGGCGTCGGTCTTGTCGCCCAGCGCCAGCAGCGACGCGCTGACCCCGAGCAGGGCGTCCGGCGCCCGCGGCGATCGCGGCGCCCGGCTGTAGACGTCGTAGTACGCGGTCGCGGCCTGCTGGTACTGCCGCTGGCCGGCGAGCGACTGCGCCAGCAGGAACTGCGCGTCGGTCTGCCGCGGGCCCCTGGGGCCGGCGAGCACCTCGCGCGCGGAACTCTGCGCCCCTGCATAGTCCCGCCGCGCGAGCGCCGCATTGCCCTGCTGCAGCGCCAGCACAGCGGTGCGGCGCGGCGGCGGCGGCGCGGCCGGCGGCGGCGCGCTCGGGCCG
>CAXTNV010000238.1:0-2415 GCA_964245755.1 uncultured Acetobacteraceae bacterium
ATCTCGATCGAGCAGAAGACCACCAGCCGCAACCCGCGCTCCACCGTCGGCACGGTGACCGAGATACACGACTACATGCGGCTGCTATGGGCGCGCGCCGGCGTGCCGTATTCGCCGGCCACCGGACTGCCGATCGAGGCGCAGACGGTGAGCCAGATGGTCGACCGAGTGATGGCCATGAAGGCCGGCACCCGCCTGCTGCTGCTGGCGCCGGTGGTGCGGGACCGGAAGGGCGAGTATCGCAAGGAGCTGGCCGAGCTGCAGCGCCGCGGCTTCACCCGCGCCAAGGTGGACGGCACGCTGTACGACGTGGCCGAGGTTCCGGCGCTGAACCGCAAGACCAAGCACACGGTGGAAGCCGTGATCGATCGTGTCGTGGTGCGCGACGGCGCCGAGCAGCGGCTGGCCGACAGTTTCGAGACCGGGCTGGGCATGGTGGCCGACGGCATCGTCTATGCCGAGGACGCCGATACCGGCGCGCGCACCGTGTTCTCCTCCCGCTTCGCCTGTCCGGTGAGCGGGTTCACCATCGAGGACATCGAACCGCGGCTGTTCAGCTTCAACAGCCCGCACGGCGCCTGCCCCGCCTGCGACGGGCTGGGGGTAGAGACGTTCTTCGACCCGGCCATGGTGGTCCCCGACGAACGGCGCAGCTTGGCCGAGGGGGCGGTGGCGCCCTGGACGGGGGCGATGAGCCCGTACTTCGACCAGACGCTGCAAAGCCTGGCGCGCCATTTCAAGGTGACAACACGGACCCCTTGGGCCGAGCTGCCGGAGCGGGTGCGCGACGTGGTGCTGTACGGCTCGGGCGCCGTGCCGATCGAGATGACCTACAAGGACAGCGTGCGGTCCTACTCGGTCAACAAGCCGTTCGAGGGCGTGCTCAAGAACCTGGAGCGCCGCTGGAAGGAGACGGACAGCGCGTGGGTGCGCGAGGAGATGGGCCGCTACCAGGCGGACAAGCCCTGCGAGGTCTGCCACGGCGCCAGGCTGAAGCCGGAAGCGCTGGCGGTGAAGATCGACCGCCGCACCATCGCGGAAGCGTCCGACCTGTCGATTCGCCACGCGTTGGCGTGGTTCCGCGGCGTGGAGGCGACGCTCACCCCGCAGCGCGCCGAGATCGCCCGCCGGATCCTGCGCGAGATCGTGGAGCGGCTGCAGTTCCTAGTGGATGTGGGGCTCGACTACCTCAGCCTGTCGCGCGGCTCGACTACGCTGTCGGGCGGCGAGAGCCAGCGCATCCGGCTGGCCAGCCAGATCGGCAGCGGGCTGACCGGCGTGCTGTACGTACTGGACGAACCCTCGATCGGGCTACACCAGCGCGACAACGAGCGGCTGCTGGGCACGCTGCGTCGGCTGAAGTCGCTGGGCAACACCGTGCTGGTGGTCGAGCACGACGAGGACGCGATCCGGCAGGCCGACTACCTGATCGACATGGGGCCGCGCGCCGGCATCAACGGCGGCCACGTGATCGCCCGCGGCACGCCGGCGGAGGTTGCCGCCAACCCGGCCTCGCTCACGGGCGATTATTTGAGCGGGCGCCGTCGGATCGAGGTTCCCGCCACGCGGCGCCCCGCCGACAAGGCGCGGGTGCTGACCGTCGTCGGCGCTACCGGACATAACCTGAAAGACGTGACCGCATCGTTTCCGCTGGGCACGTTCACCTGTGTGACGGGCGTCTCGGGCGGCGGCAAATCGACGCTGGTGGTCGATACGCTGTTCAAGGCGGCCTCGCGCCGGCTGATGGGCTCGGGCGAGGTGCCGTCCGCACACGCGCGGATCGACGGCCTGAACTTGCTCGACAAGATCATCGACATCGACCAGTCGCCGATCGGCCGCACGCCGCGCAGCAACCCGGCCACCTACACCGACCTGTTCGCGCCGATACGCGACTGGTTCGCCGAGCTGCCGGAAAGCCGGGTGCGCGGCTACAAATCCGGCCGTTTCAGCTTCAACGTGAAAGGCGGCCGGTGCGAGGCGTGCCAGGGCGACGGCGTGCTGAAGATCGAGATGCATTTCTTGCCGGACGTGTTCGTCACCTGCGACGCCTGCCGCGGCGCCCGTTACAACCGCGAAACGCTGGAGATCAAGTTCCGCGGCAAGTCGATCGCCGAAATCCTGGCGATGACCGTGGACGAAGCCCAGCCTCTGTTCTCCGCGGTGAACCGCATCAACGACCGGCTGAGCATCCTTCAGCGTGTCGGACTGGGCTATATCAGCCTGGGCCAGCAATCGACCACGCTGTCCGGGGGCGAGGCGCAGCGCATCAAGCTGGCCAAGGAGCTGGCGCGGCGCGCCACCGGCCGCACGCTCTACATACTGGACGAGCCGACCACGGGGCTGCATTTCGACGACACCGCCAAGCTGCTGGAAGTGCTGCACGCGCTGGTCGATCAGGGCAACACGGTGGTGGTG
>CAXTNV010000239.1:0-2379 GCA_964245755.1 uncultured Acetobacteraceae bacterium
GTGTGAAATCGCCCGCAATAGTGCCCCCCTGAGGGGCGGTTTTCGCGTCCGATCGTGACCCCTCCTCGAACGCTGTGTGTCAGCGTCCCTTCCTTGGCCCTGTCGGCCGGGAAGGATGTCAGGGGGATGATTGGCGTGGACATGATCGGCCGGATCCGGCGTGCGTATTTCGAGCAGCACCGGCCTATCAAGGAGATCGTCCGGACGCTGTCGGTATCGCGTGCGACGGTGCGCAAGGTGGTCCGTGGACAAGCGACCGAGTTCAAGTACGAGCGTGGTGTCCAGCCGGCCCCGAAGCTAGGCGAGTGGGTCGAGTCTCTGACGGCGATCCTGGAGCAGGAGGCCAAGCTACCGCGTCGAGAGCGCCGGTCGACCCAGCGCCTGTTCGAGGAACTGCGCGGTCGAGGATACGATGGTGCCCACGACAGCGTGCACCGCTTCGCCAAGCTCTGGCGCGAAGAACGGGCTCGCGTTCCAGTTCGGGCGTTCGTGCCGATGAGCTTTGCCCCAGGCGAAGCGTATCAGTTCGACTGGAGCCACGAAACGATCACGCTCCAGGGGCTGCCACTGACGATCAAGGCGGCGCACATGAAGCTGTCGCACAGCCGCATGCCGTTCGTGCGTGCCTACTTCCGCGAGACCCAGGAGCTGGTCTTCGACGCTCACGACAAAGCATTCGCGTACTACGGCGGAGTCTGTCGGCGCGGCATCTACGACAATATGAAGACGGCGGTGGAGGCCATCTTCGTTGGTAAGGCGCGGCAGTACAACCGTCGTTTTCTGCAGATGTGCTCGCACCACCTGATCGAACCGGTCGCGTGCACGCCGGCGGCCGGGTGGGAGAAGGGACAGGTCGAGAACCAGGTCGGCACTCTGCGCGATCTGCTGTTCCGCCCCAAGCCGCGGGTAAAGAGCCTTGCCGAGTTGAACGGGTGGCTTGAAGACCAGTGCATCGCCTACGCCAGGCGGACCCGGCACCCGGAGTTCAAAGAGCGCACCATATGGGACGTGTTTCAAGACGAACGCGCTAGCCTGATGGAGCTCCGCGGACCGTTCAACGGCTTCGTCGAGAAGGCGGTCCGGGCCGCTACCACGTGCCTGATCATGGCCGATCACAATCGCTACAGCGTCGACGCGCGTGCCGCGGGGCGGATGGTACTGGTTCGCTCTCATGCCGAGCGTATCAAGGTGCTACTCGACGATGAGGTCGTCGCCGACCATGTCCGCAGCTTCCGGCGCGATCAGGTCATCTACGATCCCTGGCATTACCTGCCTGTCCTGCTGAAGAAGCCCGGCGCCCTGCGCAATGGAGCGCCCTTCAAGGATTGGGATCTGCCGCCAGCCTTGGCCCAGGTGCGCGCCAAGCTGAAGAGCCATGCTGATGGGGACCGCCAGTTCGTCACCGTGCTGGGAGGTGTCCTCGACCACGGCCTGGAGGCAGTCGAGACCGCCTGCGCCGAGGCCTTGACGGCCGGTCTCGCGAGCGCCGCCGTCATCCTGACGGTGCTCGCGCGACAGCGCCAGCCGGCCGAACCGCCCAGTATCACGACGCCGGACGCGCTTCGATTGACGATCGAACCGTCGGCCGATTGCGGGCGATACGACAGTCTGAGGAGGGTCGCCTGATGGAACGTCACGATATTCTGGAAGCGATGAGCGACCTCAAGCTCTATGGCATGCGCGCCAGCTTCGACGAGATCGCCGGCAAGGGGCTCGCTCGGCGAGACGAGATCTATCCGCTGGTTGCCAGCCTGATCCGGGCCGAGCGGACCCATCGTCAGGCCCGCTCGATCAGCTATCGCATCGGAGGCGCCAAGTTCCCGGTGCTCAAGGACCTCGACACGTTCGTGTTCGCGGAGACGCCGGTCGACGAAGGCCAGGTCCGCGAGCTTGCGACTGGCGCCTTCCTGGATGCCAAGCGCAACACGATCTTTATTGGCGGAACCGGAACCGGCAAGACGCACCTTTGCATCGGCGTTGCCTCGGCGGTGATCCGCACCAGAGCGCGGGGACGCTTCTTCAATCTCGTCGATCTAGTCAACCTACTCGAGCAAGAGAAGGCCGCCGGACGCAGCGGTCGCCTCGCCGAGAACCTGCTGCGCTACGATCTCATCGTCATCGACGAACTCGGCTACTTGCCGTTCAGCCAGCCCGGCGGGCAGTTGCTGTTCCATCTCATCAGCAAGCTCTACGAAAACACCTCGCTGCTGATTACCACCAACCTCGCTTTCGCCGACTGGCCTCAGGTGTTCGGCGACGCCAAGATGACCACCGCCATGCTCGATCGCCTCACCCACCACTGCGATATCATCGAGACCGGCAATACAAGCTGGCGCTTCAAGAACCGAAGCTGAGGCCGCCTTCCGACCTTACCCACCT
>CAXTNV010000240.1:0-2323 GCA_964245755.1 uncultured Acetobacteraceae bacterium
CCGGACACCTCATCAGCACCATCTGGGGACGCGGATACATGCTCCGCGAGGAGGCCAGCCAGAACGTGCCGGTGCAGCCTGCCGCGGCTCGGCCAGCCGCCGCCGCCGCGGGGATCGACCTGGCACTCTCGGTGGCCTGAACGCGAGGGCGCAACGGCCCTCGCTTCAGCTGCGTCCCGACGTCTTCCGGCTCCGCTCCCTCGTCGCGTGCACGTTCGCCCGCACCGTCGCCAGCAGTTCGTCCATGGTGCCGAAGCAGCCCAGCTTGCGGTAATCGTCATCCTGGTTGGTGATCAGGTGGAAGCCGTCCGCCTCCCGGCTGACCACCAGGTTCGCCCGATCTGCCTGCTGCGGCATCAGCATCAAGGTGAGGTCGCCGTCGTAGCTCTCGTGACGTTCCAGCGACCAGGTGCCGGGCAGCTGCGACAGCACCCTGGCCAGGATCCGCACGTGCTTCTCGCGCAGGCTGTGCAGGGTGCGCAGAGGGCTGAAGGTGTCAGGGTCCGGCAGCGCGAACCTGGTCGGGATAGGCATCGTCCTCCCTTGTCCGCGATCATCGCGAACCAGCAATGGCTGACCTCCAACAGCTGCCAGGATAAAGTTAAAGAGGCATGAACACATACTTCACGAAATCCGGAGCGAGCCGCCGCAGCTCCGCGCCGCCGCATGTCGGGTGATGGGACGGGTGGACGCAGGAGGGGCTCGGCGTGACGCGCTAGTGCCCGCGGTCGCTTCCGCTGCACCTCTCGAGCCTTTGATCGCCGCTCATCGCCCGCCGACCGGCCTGCGGCTTGCCGAGGCTCGCGCTGCTGTGCCGCGGCATCAAGGAATGTCAACCGTGCGCGCTGGCTCAGCAACAGGGTGATCGAGGCACCGACGATGCCACGTCCCAGGGTTGCGATGTGCGGCGCCGACATGCTCAGGCTGTGATCATCTTGTTGAAGCCCTTCGTCATGTAATCGAGCATATCGAAGCGCGCCTGGTAGTTGATGCCGACCGAGCGATCATCCGGCTTGATCCCTGCGAGACTGCCGGGCTTCAGCCCGAGCCTTGCCTCATCCATGACCGGTGCCGAGCCTTCATGGAGCGCGATCAGGGACTGCGCCTCCGCCGTGCAGCTGAGGCTGATGAATGCGTAGGTCTCGTCGAGCTTGGTCGACGGACAGCGCAAGATTCTTGTTTCGTGATCCGACCCTGACCGAGGAAGGCCGGCATGCGCCATACATCGAGGAGTGGGTCAGGCTGGAGCAGGCTCCTCAGAGGGCGCCGGACGGGGCGCTGCGCCTGCGCCGGGCCGACGGACGTCCGACCCTGCTGATGCGCCACGGCAGCTGCTTCCTGTTCGCTCGTGACCGGCCGGCAAGCTGCGGGATCAGCTCGTTGAGCATCAGGCTGCTCGAAGGCAGACCGCGCAGCAGCACGATGGTCGGGGAGGCCGGATCGCCAGCTTCCCGACAGAAGACCATCCGGCCGTGCACGGATGCGGTTCTGTGGCGGGTCGAGGCAAACTCACGCCGTGCTGTGACCGCTGCCATATCTGGAGGCGGGGCGCGAACTCTTCCTCGAGCACAAGCCCGAGGCGACCATGGAACAGGTGATCGCGTACGGGAAGCTGTCGCGCACGACGATCTACTGGAACTTTCCCGACAAGGGCGCACTGATCGAGGCGATGTTCGCACGGGAGCCGCGCCGCATCGTGTCGGAGGAGTTCGCCGAGGCATCGCTGGCTCTCTTGCTCGAACAGGCGCTGACCGTTTTCGGCGAGCGCTTCGTCTCGCTGCTGTCGGATCCGAAGACGTACGCGTTGGAGCGCCTGATCGCGCTCGTCGCCGACGCGCATCCGACGCTCGCCCCCGGTTCTTCGCAGCCGGCCCCGGTCTTGAGAACGGGGTGCTGCGCCGTATTGTCGCCGAAGCCTGCGACAAGGGCGAGCTTGCCGTCGATGACCTCGACTCGGCAGCGCCCACCTTACCAGGGCGACGAGCTGCAGCGCTTCGAGGCACACTGCGCCATGATGTTCCTGAGGATGTATGGCTCAAGCGGATAACGCCCGAATACCGGGAGCTGCACACATGCAACGATCACCGAACCGGCTCATCGCAGAATATCCGCCACGCCTCTCGTTCCGCAGACAGCCGCCGAGAAGCGCACGATCTCCCGACAGGCCCGAAGACGCGCAGATCGCCATCCGCATGCATCTTCCCGCCTTTGTCTGGCTCGCGGCCGGCAGCGGACGGTCCGCTCCCGGAGCTGCCTCTACCGGCGACGGCCGAGCCTGCGCATCATGGCGACACGTGCAGGATCGAGGGTCGCGAGGCGGGCG
>CAXTNV010000241.1:0-2282 GCA_964245755.1 uncultured Acetobacteraceae bacterium
GCGGTGGTGGTGCCGTCGCCGGCGATGTCGTTGGTCTTCGAGGCCACTTCGCGCACCATCTGCGCGCCCATGTTCTCGAACTTGTCGGAAAGCTCGATCTCCTTCGCGACCGTGACACCGTCCTTGGTGATGCGCGGCGCACCGAAGCTCTTGTCGAGTACGACGTTGCGGCCCTTGGGACCGAGCGTCACCTTCACGGCGTCGGCGAGAATGTCCACGCCGCGCAGCATGCGCTGGCGGGCGTCACCGCCGAACCGTACGTCTTTGGCAGCCATGTTTGCTTCTCCTGTGTTGTTTCGGAACCGCTATCGGCGCAGCGAGATCAGGCGGCCTTGTCGATGACGCCCATGATGTCGCTCTCCTTCATGATCAGCAGCTCCTCGCCGTCGATCTTGACCTCGGTGCCGGACCACTTGCCGAACAGCACGCGGTCGCCGGTCTTGACGTCCAGGGCCACGATCTGGCCCTGCTCGTTGCGGGCGCCGACGCCGACGGAGATGATCTCGCCTTCCATCGGCTTTTCCTTGGCGGTGTCTGGGATGATGATGCCGCCCGCGGTCTTCTCTTCGCCGGTCAGCCGGCGGACCACGACCCGGTCGTGCAGGGGACGGAAACTCGCCATTTCGGATCGCTCCTCGATCGAGGCGACGCCCTCGCAGCAAGCGACGCCGCCGGTTGCTGGCACTCCCGGGCACTGAGTGCCAAGGTCGCCAGGGACGCGGTGTAGGCTCAGCCGGCAGCGCCGTCAAGCCTTCGGCAGCACTCAAACGGGATGAGTGCCAAGTGCCTGATCGAACACGATTTCTTGTTGCGGAGCGGCACCGGGACGGTTCAGGATCGGTGTCCGCCAGGAAGGCATCGGCCCACGCGTCGGAGACGCTCATGAGCTTGTCGCTGCAGCTCAAGGACTACCGCCTGACCACGGCGGAAATCCTTTACCACCTGCCGGACCATCCGGCGATGCTGCAGTCCTACATCTGGCAGGAACTCGACATCGCGCCGGCATACCCGACGCTGCACAAGTTCCTCGATTTCTGGCGCAAGGAGATCGAGGGCCGGCTGCACTCGGTCCGCGTCGGCTCGCTCACCCTGATAAGGCCTCCGAGCTTCCGCACCCCGAGCGCGATACTGACCTTGCAGTAGGCTGCGCAGGAACCCGCGGCCGACAGCACCTCGCCGGTTCGGGCTGCCTAGTCCGGCCGCTCCGGCACGTCGTCGCGTCGTGCCCCGTCCAGCAGCGCGCGCCGCCGCGCCTCCGCCCGGTCGTCGTTCAGCTTGGCCGCACCGGTGCGTCCGAAGCGGGCGCGGTTCTCCTCGGCAAGTGCCGCCTGCTGCGCGCGGACGCGCCGTTTCCTGGCGCGGTTGAGGTTGACGATCTCGCCCATCGCTTCATCCTGCCGCATTCCGCGCCGAAGGACGAGCAGCATGGGCAAGATCATCACCCTCACCGCAACCGACGGCCACGGCCTCTCCGCCTACGAAGCCGGCCTGCCGGACAGCCCGCGCGCGCTGGTGGTGCTGCAGGAGATCTTCGGGGTGAACCACCACATCCGCAGCGTGTGCGACGGCTTCGCCGATGCCGGCTACCACGTCGTCGCGCCGGCCTTGTTCGACCGCGCCGAGCGCGGCGTCGAGGTCGGCTACGACGGCCCGGACGTGCAGCGTGGCGCCGCCCTTCGCCAGAAGATCAGGCCCGAGGACACGCTCGCCGATCTCCTGGCCGCCGCCGAGGCGCTCGGGCGCGAGACGGTCGGCATCATCGGCTATTGCTGGGGCGGCGCGCTGGCCTGGGCCGCGGCGACCCGCACCCAACGCTTCAAGGCCGCGGTAGGCTGGTACGGCGGCGGCATCGCAGCGTCCGGGGATGCAGCGCCGAACTGCCCGGTGCAGCTGCATTTCGGTGCCGAGGACGACCACATCCCGCTCTCGGACGTGGAGGCGATACGTGCCGCACAGCCAGGCGTGGAGATCTTCGTCTACGAGGGCGCGGGACACGGCTTCGGCTGCTCGGAGCGCGGCAGCTACGATGCACGCTCTGCGGCACTCGCCCAGGAGCGCAGCCTCACCTTCCTGCAGCACCATCTCTGATCGGACCAGCGCGACCTGCCTGGGCGCGTTTTACCGATCCCGATCGTGAACTGATCGTAACCACCGCCGTTATGTCCGCCAGGCAACCTGACGGAGATGCGTCGCATGCTCGGAACGATCCTGCTGATCATCCTGATCCTGCTCCTGGTCGGCGCGCTGCCGACCTGGGGCTACAGCGGCGGCTGGGGCTACTT